>JAZNVP010000021.1:0-25558 GCA_045592865.1 Oscillospiraceae bacterium | reverse complement strand
AACGAATGTGCAAACGACTTTAAAGGCGATTGCACATTCTTAAAAACTAATTATTCAGCATCCTTTTTAGCCGCAGTTTTCTTTGCTGCAGGCTTTTTTTCTTCAACAACAGCAGCCTTCTTAACAACGTCGAGTGCCTTGTTGGAAAGAATATCCTTCTTAACGTCTAAGGGGTTGATAAGCTCCTTAACCTTTTCGAGTTCAACCGAATAGGTCTCAGCCATCTTCTTCATCTCTGCCTCAACGTCCTCGTCTGTAACAACGAAGCCTTCGAGTGCAGCTACCTCTTCAAGAGCTAAGTGGAGTTTAACCTGACTTGTAGCCTGCTCCTCATAGTTCTTTCTGAGAGCCTCTTCGTTAAGACCGGTATATTCCATATAGTTTTTAAGACTGAGTCCCTGCGCGGAAAGTCTGTAATCAAACTCACCGAGCATATCGTCAATTCTCGCATCAATCATGCAACGGGGGATATCAACTTCAGTGTTCTCGACGAGCTTTTCAATAACCTCGTTTTCAAATGCATTCTCTGCAGCAGCCTTGTTTCTCTCCTGAAGCTTTTTCTTAGCATCCTTCTTAAGTTCGTCAAGAGTGTCGAACTCCGAAACGTCCTTAGCAAACTCATCATCGAGAAGGGGAAGCTCCTTAACCTTGATCTCGTGGATCTTAACTGCAAAAACAGCATCCTTACCTGCGAGTTCTTCTGCGTGATACTCCTTCGGGAAGGTTACGTTAACGTCAAACTCATCACCGATGTTGTGATTCTCCATCTGCTCCTCAAAACCGGGGATAAACTGACCCGATCCGAGAACGAGTGTATATTTCTCAGCCTTGCCGCCTTCAAATCTTTCGCCGTTAACAGAACCGTCGAAATCAAAGGTAACGGTATCGCCGTTTTTGGTTGCTCTGTCGTCAACAGTGATCATTCTTGCATTTCTTTCTCTCATGCTCTCGATCTCTGCGTTAACCTCTTTAGCAGTTACAGTTTTAACCTCTTTTTTAGCCTTTATTCCCTTATACTCGGAAATTTTTACCGAGGGCTTAACTGTGATCTTAGCGTTAAACTCAAATCCGTTATCGTCAACCTTAGTAATCTCTGCATCAGGCTTGTTAACAGGCTCAAGTCCCGATTCTTTAACTGCCTCAGCATAAACCGAAGGAAATATGTCATTGATAGCATCCTCAAGGAAAACACCTTTTCCGTAGTGCATCTCGATTATTTTTCTGGGAGCCTTTCCCTTTCTCCAACCGGGGATCTGAATTTTGCCTGCATTTTTCTTGAATGCATTGTCAACGGCTTTTTCAAACTGTTCTCCGGTAACCGAAACGGTAAGCACATACTCGTTTTCGCTTATTTTTTCGTTTTTTGTAATAGTCATTTTAACTTCTTCCCCTTATTTATTTTTTTAACCGATTAAGTATAGCATATATTTTCCTAAAAAGCAAACCTTTTTGGTAATTTTTTAAATAACTTTTTCAGGTTTAAATGAAAGATAATCGGCAGAAACCAAACTGTAGTCAACCCCGTGATAAATTCCCTTGGGAGCAAACTGCGACGCGGTTGAATGAATATGCCCGAAATAACATTTTTTAATGCCGGACGAATGAAGAACCTCCAATATCTCTTCCGACCTTCCCGAGTTATAAAGCGGCGGATAATGAAGAAATGCGTAAGGCTCTCCGCCAAGCTCTTTTGCCGCACTTAAGGAAGCCTTAAGCCTTCCCGCCTCTCTGAGAATAACCTTCTTGTCAGAGGCCTTGTAGTCAGAACTGTCTTCATTCACCCAACCCCTCGTTCCGAAAATGCTGATTCCACAGACAAGGAAGGCGTTGTTGTGAAGAAAAGAAATGCTTGAGAGTGAGTTTTCCTCTAAAAAGGCATTCATCTTATTCATGGTTGTCCACCAATAATCGTGATTGCCCTTCAAAACGATCTTTTTGCCCGGAAGCCTATGGAGAAACTTAAAATCCTCAAGGCTCTCGTTAAGCGACATTCCCCAAGAAAGATCGCCGCAAATCACAACCGTGTCGTCTTCACGAACGGTCTCTATCCAATTTTTCTCGATCCTCTCGGTGTATCTCTCCCAACCCCTGAACACCTCCATCGACTTGTCGCTGTTTAGGGAAAGGTGAAGATCTCCGATAGCAAACAGACTCATAAAAATCCCCCGTTTGTATCATTTTAACGTCTTTTTTAGAAAGTTTTCTGCATTCTGATATAATTTGTTGCCGTCTATTCCCTCTTTTCCGAGGTCAACAAACACCTTTTGCATATCGCAAAGACCCTTAAATTCATCGGGCATATCGGCGCCGTCAAAATCGCTTCCGAACACCACCGCAGACGAGTCAAGTCCGTAAAAATGCTTGATGTGGCGCGTTATCTCCCTATAGGAAAAATCTCCGCCTAAGAATTCTCTGTAAAAGTTAACCCCGACTATACCGCCTTTTTTCGCAATCTTTAAATACTGCTCGTCAGTAAGATTTCTGAGGTGTGGACATAAAAAGTCAGAGGAAGAATGGGTCGCCATAAAAGGCTTGTTTGAAAACTCTGAAACCTCTTCAAAAGAGCGCCTGTTAAGGTGTGAAACGTCGAGAACCATTCCCTTTTCTTCCATCGCCCTTATGGCTTCTTTTCCCCTGTCTGTTAGCCCTTTTTCTCCCATAGCGCCACCCGCAAGAGCGTTATCCGAATTCCAGGTAAGCGAAGCAAAACGAACCCCGTAGTTATATGCTGTTGCAACATTTTTCCGGTCTGCAACCGAAAAATTCTCAATACCGAGAGCGAGACAAATTTTCCCTTCTGCCTTTTTTATGTCTTCATAAGACCTGACGACCGCAATTTTCTCCTTATGCTTTTCGGCAAGAGAATAAAAATAATCGGCATTTTTCTTGAAATAATCCATCGCTTCATCACCCGATAGATCTTCGGGTATAAAGATCGCAAAAATTCCAAAGAATTTATCAAATTTCTCACAGAATTTTAAATCATTCTGAAGCCCGTTTTCAAAAAAATCAAGACCGTTTTTAGTGCATTCGGTCAAGGTGTCACAGTGAAAATCAGCAAAACGCATCTTCAATATGAACGATCTCCTTCACGCTAAAATCATCTTTAGAGATAAGCACCTCTATAACGTCAAACCTGGGTTCAACCTTTTTCTTGTTGTTTAAAAGATATATCACAGCCGCTTTTTTAAGTCTCGTTTGTTTCGTTTCCGATACCGCTTCAGAGGGTCTCCCCGCATAAAGTGAGGACCTCGTTTTAACCTCAATAAGCGCTAAAACGCCCTTTTTAAGCGCGATAATATCTATCTCTCCGCCTCTGACCTTATAGTTTCTCTCTAAAATCTTATAGCCCTTTTTCTTTAAATATTCCGAAGCCTTCTCTTCTCCCAGAACGCCCGTTTCGTGACTTAGGTTCATATCATTCACCCTTTTTATACGGCTTCAGTTCTATATTCTTTAAAAAACTCTTTCGGTGGTCGGGCAAAACACCGAACTGTTCTATCGCCTTATAGTGAGCGGCGGTGCCGTATCCCTTGTGGTTTTTAAATAGGTATTCGGGATATTTTTCGTCTTCTCTTAAAAGTTCTCTGTCCCTCGAAACCTTGGCGAGAATAGAAGCCGCCGCAACAGACGCGCTCTTCCCGTCTCCGCCGATTATCCACTCGGTCTTTATTCCCTTAAGATCGGGTGCACGGTTGCCGTCAATAAGTGCAACTTGTGGCTTAACGGAAAGCCCCTCAACCGCCCTCGTCATCGCAAGCATAGTGGCGTTCAGAATGTTGATCTCGTCAATTTCCTTTGCAGTAGCATAGGCTACCGAATAACAAAGCGCCCTGTTTTTTATCTCCTCAAAAAGCATCTCGCGCTTCTTGGGAGAAAGCTTTTTGGAGTCGTTAACACCCTCGGGAATATCCTCTTTTTTAAGGATCACCGCGGCGGCATAAACCGACCCATAGAGTGGACCTCTCCCTGCCTCGTCAACTCCGCAAATGTATTCTGCACCCGCATCTATCCATTTCTGTTCATACTCAAACATATCTTTTCTCCGCTAATGATCAGTCTGTAGGTCTCTCAAAGCTTATTTTCCCTATCTTTCCTGCCCTGAGTTCATCGAGAAGCATTATCGCCGCCCTCTCGGTGTTGAGTTCTCCGCCCGAAATAAGCATTCCTCTCTTTTTCGCCACAAGGCATAAAAGGCTGTATCCGTCGGTTTCCTCCGCCGTGGTAATACCGTAACGCGCGAAAAATTCCTCTCTGTAGTTTTCATACAAAAACTCGCATAACCGGCAAGCAAGATATTCTATATCAAGAATATCGTCCTTGACCGAGCCGCAGTAAGCAAGATGCTCTCCCTGAGTTTTGTCCTCAAACTTATGCCATAGCACCCCGGGGGTGTCGTAAAGCTCGGAAAGACCCTTGGTAACGACCCACTGCCCGCTTCTCGTAACACCGGGGCGGTCTGCCGCCTGCGCTACGACCGAACCTGCAAGTTTATTTATAAAGGTCGATTTTCCAACGTTGGGAACCCCAACAACCATAAGGCGAAGCTTCTTTCCCGTCATACCTTTTGCGCGGTATTTTCCTAAGATGTCCGAAAACACGTCCTCTAAAAAGGCATCAAAACCCTTTATACCCTTTCCGCTTTTACTGTCGCAGGTAAAAGGCTTAATACCCATTTTCAAGTAATGCCTTTTCCACATCTCGTTAACCTGAGGGTCGGAAAGATCAGATTTATTCAGAACGATTATCCTCGGCTTCTGACGGAGCACCCTGTCAAACTCGGGATTTCGGCTGCTTTTCGGTATCCTTGAATCAACGATCTCAACAACACCGTCGCAAAGACCGATCTTTTTCTCCATAAGTCTGACCGTCTTGGTCATATGTCCGGGATACCACTGAATATCCATCGGTTCTAACATTTATTTTCACCTTCTCTTTCCGTTATGTTAAATAAGGCAGCCGTATCCGGCTGCCCTTTCTTTAGAAAAATGTTTTTAAATCATTAAAGGGCCAGATCCTGAGATAAACCTTTCCCATTATATATCTCTCATCAATAAGCCCTATCTCGTCATATCTTGAGTCCCAGGAATCAATACGGTTGTCTCCCATAACGAAAACGTATCCCTCGGGAACAAACAGAGGCTCTGTGATATCCCCTGCAACGTAGGTCTTATCGAGAATATAATCTTCCTTAAGCGCCACCCCGTCAACCGTTACAACGCCGTTCTGAGCATCGATCATAACGGTCTGACCGCCGACCGCGATAACCCTTTTGATAAGGGGCTCGTTTCGGTCATTCGGTTGGGTGGTAACTATAACGTCTCCATATTTAGGCTCGTAAAATAAGCCCGATATAATAACCCTGTCACCCGTGTGGAAATTGGGTTCCATACTTTCCCCTCTTATTCCCACTATTCTGAAAATATAGGTGAAGAGCACAGTCACGATAATAAGCGCAAAAACGATCGACGAGAGCCATTCTGTCAGTTCTTTTGCAAAAACAGAAAGTTTTTCGTCTTTTTTGGAAATTATCACCGTCAATCCCTTCCTCTCTTAAAGGTTAAACAAAAAAGGGCCGCCCAAACAGGCGCCCCTTTTTCCTACACCTTTTCAGGCAATCAGTTGATCTGATCTTTAACCTTAGATGCCTTGCCGACTCTGTCGCGGATATAGTAGATCTTACTTCTGCGAACACGGCCTCTTCTTACAACCTCAACCTTCTCTACGATAGGTGAGTGCAGAGGGAATACTCTCTCAACACCAACACCGTAGGAAACTCTTCTAACCGTAAAGGTCTCTTCGATTCCACCGTGTTTCTTTGCGAGAACGGTTCCTTCAAAAAGCTGAATTCTCTCTCTTTCGCCCTCTTTGATCTTAACCGATACTTTAACGGTATCGCCAACTTCAAACTGGGGAACTTCTTTTTTCAGCTGGTCGCTGTTAACTAACTTCAAAGCGTCCATAACTTCCTCCTGTTTAATAAAGACATTCTTGCCCGAGAATATGGCAGAGGACTGCCTGATAACCCCGCACTTTATATGCGGTTATTCCGATTTGCAGAAGCATATCCGCAAACGCCTATATATGATATCATAACTTTTTTCAAATTGCAAGTGTTTTTTTGATTTTATTTGCAGTTTAGGAAATTCCTGCCGCTTCCTTATATTTTTCAAGGATTTTTTGTCCGTAGGTAGCACCTGCCGCAAACGCCTCATCGTATGAGTCGTATCCCGAATATCCGGGAACTGCCCAAGTGCCCGCAAGTCCATACCAAGTTGGCGAAATTCCTCGGGTAACGTAGTGGAACCTCGGGTCAATGCGCTCCTGCTTTAATGCTTCCGTCGAGCCATAGGCTTTAAGGTGCTGTATCTGTGCTCTGACGCCATCTCGAGGGGTTTCAAAATAACCGCCAAGAACGCCCGGTTCTCCGGTCGTTCCAAGTCCGCAGTAGTTATTCTGCTCGGGTTTGACAGTTCCCCCGAATCTGAACCATCCCGTTTCGTGAGCAGCCTGGCAAAAAGCAATATCTCCTCTTACACCCTCAATCTCGCCCTCTTCAATAAAATACCTCGCAAGATCTATAAGTTCGCAGTTAAGCTTAATGTCATTTCCGCCCGTTTTTCTGATAACGTAAGCCGCCAACTGTTCAGCCGTTAGCCTTGATTTACCCATTATGTTAACATATTCTTCTACTTCAGGCTCGGGTTCGGGTTCGGAGGAACTCTCGGGCTCCGAGGAACTCTCGGGCTCCGAGGAACTCTCAGGTGTCGATGAACTTTCGGGAACCGAAGAACTTGCGGGTGGCACCAGGTTAACAGGCGGCTCCGAGTTCACAGGCGGAACCAAGCTCACGGGAGGCGCCGAGCTTTCTTCTTCGGATGAGTTTTCCTCTTCGGACGAGCTTTCCTCTTCGGATGAGCTTTCCTCTTCGGACGAAACAAATGACTCTATTTCGGAATAGCTGCTATCCGATGATGTTACCGGCATTGAAACAGTATCATCATTCCTATCCTTTATTATAAACATCGAACAGGCTGTTAACGAGAACGAAAGAAAAACTATCAGAATGCACACAAGTTTCTTTAACGGATCACTCATTCTCTCACGCCCTTTCTGTTTCAATGAATTTTAAAGACATTCTCACAATACAATTATATACTACAACACTTTTTATCAAAAAACAACCAAAATCTGCAGTTAAATAATTCTAATTTTGGAGAGCTCTATGCGAAAAATAACAAATTTTATAATAAACGGTTTTATGATAAGCGCCTCTTCAATGCTCTTAAGTATTGTCGATTCCGCCTTCACGGTCTATCTTTCGGGCAGAATAGGAGCCGACGGCATAGGGCTTTTCGGGCTCGTAAATTCGGTCTACCGTTTCGGCGTCACCCTTTCTCTTGCAGGGCTCGGACTTGCCGCAACCAAAACCGTCTCGGAAAAACTCGCAAAGGAAGACCTCGTCGGCGCTAAAAAGAGCGGTAACTCCGCCTGTCTTTTAGGACTTCTTTTCGGTCTTTTCTCGGGGGCTCTTCTTTACCTGCTCTCCCCCGCAATTTCTTTACATCTTCTCTCCAATGAAGACACCGTCCTGCCGCTCCGAATTCTCTCTATGTCTCTTCCCTTTATCTCAATGTCGGGGGCATTAGGCGGAATTTTTATCGCCTACCGCCGTTCCTATCTGAACGTTTTGTCGGGAATAATCTGCTTCATTGTTAAAATAGCTGTCTCTGTGCTTTTTCTCTATATTCTCCCCTTTTCTCTTGAAAACTCCTGCATCGCAGTATCTCTGGGTCTTACCCTCTCCGAAGCCCTCTCCTTTATATTAAGCCTCGTTTTCTTTGTATCTCTAAGCAGAAAAATAAAGCAGAAAAACAGATCACCCTTACCAATAAAAAACACCCTTTCCATTTCTCTCCCCGTCGCCCTCTCCTCATACGTGCGAAGCGCCCTCTCAACCGCCGAACAGCTTCTCATACCGAAAGGGCTTGTAAGATACGGGAAGACCCAATCGGAAGCCCTCGGTGAATACGGTCTTATAAAAGGTATGGTGCTCCCCGTTGTCTTAATGCCCTCAACCGTTCTGTATTCCTTTTCGGGACTTCTTGTTCCCGAACTATCCGCCTCTCAAGCCACAAAAAACAAAAAAAGCACCAATAGAATACTCTCCTCAGTCTTTTCTCTGACGCTTATATATTCGGTCGCAGTCTGCGGAATTCTGATGTTTTTCGCCGAGGATATCTCCCTTCTCCTCTATAAAAGCACCGTCCCCGCAGTTTACATAAGGATAATAGCACCTCTCTGCGTCGTAATGTATCTCGACGGCGCGGTAGACAATGTATTAAAGGGTCTCGGCGAACAGGTCTACTGTATGAAAATAAACATCATCGACGCATTTTTAAGTCTTGTTTCAGTCTTCGTCCTCGTTCCCATAATGGGCATCAACGGCTACGTTGTAACAATACTCGTAAGCGAAATATTCAACACCGTATTCAGCGTCTTGAAACTCATAAAAATAACCGAATTCAAGTTTCCGTTATGCCGCTTTATTCTGCTGACGGCTTTGCTTATAATCTCCTCGGTCTCCATCGTTTCCCTATGTGCGCCCTTATTCCTTAAAAACAGCTTTATCCCTTCGGCTATCCTCTCTTTAGTAATCTATTTCATTTTATGTTACTTCTTCTCCCTCTTCCCTAAAAAAACATAAAAGCAGAGCTCTCGCTCTGCTTTTTATTTAACCTTTTTTCCATTCTTTCGGCATAGGATATTTATGCTTAAGACCTAAAAATTCAACGCCCTTTTGGAATTTTTCTATCTCTTCGGGGTTCTGGCTTACCTCGGTATTTAGCCACCACCAACCTATATCCTTAAAATGATATGCCTCCTCGTTTCCAACACCGCACTCAAAAGCATCTGGGCTTTCAACCCCTCGCTCGAGAAGTTCCTTTAATTCTTGAAGATGCTCCGAATAAACCTCTCTCGGTGTGCAGCCGTATTTCTTGCATACAGAACTTGCAAGACCCACGACCTCGCCAAGCGCACCAAGCGTTCTCATGACCCTTACCGAAGAAAACGCAATATGACTTGTGCTAACAAGTCTTCCGCCTATAAAGAGGTTTTTCGTGTCTTTAGCATATAAACAACGGTAAGGCACAGGGTAAGGCGTCTCAATTCCGCGGTGGTAAGCATATGACCTGAAGGCTTCCGAAAACTCCTTCTGATTAGAAGGCTCGGGGAAATGCATATCTATGCTCCAGGTCATACACACCGCCGCATCTTCATAATAAACCTTATTTTCAATATCATTCTGGGTCAGAATAAGGTCTCCTTTTATTCTATACCCCTCTCTCTTTCCGCCGATTGCCGACACCCATTTTAAACTGCGACGGGCAAATCTTTCCTTATCCTTAAAATGATGCTTCTGAAACGCCCAGTTTGAATATATTGCTCTCAGTCCGTAATCGCGGATATATTCTATCTCGCTGACCATATCGCGAGTGAATCCCGTTTCCTGTTCCCAGTCTCCCGAAACACAGTTAAGGCAGGATTCATCACTGAATTTTAAATTCCAATCTATATCGGGAAAATCGGTTTCATTCTCCTCTTCCTCGCTATACCAACGAATAGAGTGCCCCATAACGAGTTTCTGTTTCTCAGGCGGCGCCAAGGATTCCGAAAACTCTTCTTCGGCTTCCCTGCCATACATTGTCTCGCAACCCATTTTTCGCGCAACAATGCCGTCGCCGCTGCAATCGGAAAACAGTTTTCCTCTAACCCTTGTTTTAAGTCCCGTTTCAGTATTAGTGCAGATGACTGCAGTCACCTCGTCACCCGAGCGCTCTATATCGGTCACCGCTTCACCTAAGAAAAGGCGGTAATCTGCTTTTTGCCCCTCTTCAACCTCAAAAGCAAAGAGTTTTCTGTTATCCTCAAAATATTCCTTGCGATAAACGGTGGGATATACGGCAAGGGGAGAAATCTCCTTAACAACGTTTCCGAGATTTTTATAGGGCGGAAGATGTATCATTCCTCCCATGCACACCCTGACCTCAGAACTGTTGCATCCGCCGAGAACCTTTCGGTCGTTTATAAGCGCAACCTTCACCCCGCTTCTGAGGGCAGAAAGCGCCGTGCATATACCTGCAATACCGCCGCCGATAACAACAAGATCATATTCCTCACCGCTATCCTTCACATCTTTCCAATTAAGGTCTTTCCTCATTTTATCAATATCCGAAAGCGAAGAACCGGGCGTTTCCTCGGACTCGGTTATAAAGAGCGCATCGCATCTTCCGTTAAATCCGGTGAGGTCGTGAAGCGATACTTTGTGGTTTCCCTTCCGAAGTTTCAGTTTCCCCGCCAACTGCCACGCCCATTCCTTACCGTTTGTGCCGAGCACAGTTTCAAAAAGTTCTCCGTCTATCCCTATTCTGAATTTTCCTGCGGAGTCCTTAACGTCCCAAACGGCAGTCCAGTCGCGTGTCAGCGCCCAGACGTAGTATTTCCCCTCTTTCAAGACCTCAAAATCGGTTAAAGCATCTTTTACGGGAACACCCATGCCGTGAGCCATTATATATGAAGAATGCAAACTCTCCACCGAAGCAGAGTCAACCACCCAACCGCCTTTATCTTTAAAACTCTCGGCTTCAATAAATATGCTGTTCATAACTTTCACCCCTTTAAAGCGGATTTACCTCTTTATCTATTCCCCAAACGGTAACGTCTTCAACCACGGCTCTCTGCGGGAGATTCGCAATATAAAGCACGGTTTCCGCAATATCCTCAGGAAGAAGTTTATCGGTAGTCTCACCTATTCCGCATGCACTCTGAAATCCTGTATTCGCAGATGAAGGAACAACGCAAGAGACCCTTACGCCATAGGGTTGCATCTCTAAATACATTCCTTTCGAAAAATTCAGAACACCCGCCTTTGCCGCAGCATAAACGCTCCAGGTCGGCCAACACTGACGGGCGCATACCGAGGAAATATTTATCATAGTTCCCGTTCTCTGCTCCATCATAAGCGTCGCCGCCGCCCTGCAACCGTAAATAACACTGTTAAGGTTGAGTTTTATAGTCTTATCTATTTCTTCTATTGAAAACTCGCTTACCTCTTTAATTGTAACGCCGCCACCCGCATTGTTTACGAGAACGTCGAGCCTTCCGTGCCTTTCCTTAATTTCAGACATTACCCTCTCCCAGTCGCAAGGCTTGGTAACGTCCATAGAAACGGCAAGATCTGCCCCTATTTCAACACGTGCTTTTTCCAGCCTTTCCGGATTTCTCGCCGCGATAATAACGGTGTCGCCATTTCTCTTAAATGCCGCCGCGGTAGCCTTTCCGTAACCGCTTGACGCTCCTGTTATCAAAACAACTCTTTTCATACAAACTCTCCTATTCTATCGGTATTCTTATCTCCCAAGCAAACCCGTCCTCCGTCATATCAAAGGGATAGACCTCAACCGTCGGGACGTCGGTTCTTCTTTTTAAATTCGCCGAAGGCAACCACTCATACAGTATCTTGCTGTATATCTCGTTTACCTTATCGTCATTCACCGTGTTAAGAACGAAACAGGCAAACCGACTCGCAGGTATCCTTTCGGTGTCAGACCCCGACACCGCCGTTTTCACCGCCGCTCCGATGGTGCAGTTAACACTGTCGCCCTCATTCCGATAGGAAACGTGTATCTTATCACAGCTAAGCCTTGAGTCCGCTCCGCTCTCATAAAACTCATTCCAAACCTTCTCACAGCAACAGCTATCGGTAATGCTCGAAACCCCGCTGAAGCCCTCTATATAAAACTCCTCTTCCTCGAGAATTTTAAAGGAAACGGTTTCCCTGCCGCTAATATTCAAGGAAAACTTCGGACGGGTGAATAAATTTATCTCGCGCGCCTCTTTCATATAGACCGTCGGTGAGACCCCATGCTGTTCACCGAACGCCTTGGTGAATGCAGACTGACTGGAATACCCGTATTTCTCGCTTATAGCCGAAAGATCCGCCTTATCCCCCGTTATTATCTCCAAAGCCGCAAGAGAAAGCCTTCTCCGCCTTATGTATTCAGAGATAGGACATCCCACAATAAACGCAAATATCCTTCTGAATTCATAAACCGAAAGGTTCATCTTAGACGCCAACTCATCGCAGTTTATCTCCGAAGTTATGTTGTCTTCAATATGATCAATAACCTCTTCGATCCGTTGTATACCGTTATACATTCTGCCACATCCTTTCTTTAATTATTTTACCACACCACAAAAATTAAGTCTTGTCATTTGTTGCATTATAAAGAAAAAAGCAAAGCGAAAGCCTTGCCATTTGATTTTTTATCAATATATGTTATTATAATGTATAAGGGGGGATAATCCTTATGATCGAAGGTATTTTCACTAAAAATAATTCTTGGAACTTCTTTTTCACAATAAGTATAAGCACAGTTTTAATATTCGCTCTTCGACTTTTAATGAAAACAAATGACAGCACTATTCCTGTCGGAATCTTCGTTGCCATCGGTATCGGAGTGATAATGGTCGTCTGCAGTATCTTCTTTAAGTTTTTTAATCGCAATGCCTATCTTTTCGTTGAAAACAACCGCATAAAAGGGAAATTTGGTTGGTCCTCCGAAATTGACTGCGATATTAACGACGTTGAATTTGTTCACAGCCAGACGAACACCTTAATAATAAAATTGAAAAACGGCCAACAGCACGTAATTATGGGAATTTTGAATTCATATGATATCTGCAGTGTTATACGCAAAAACATTTCGCTTGACACCACCTGCCCGACAGAAATAATTTGCGAAAGGCTCAAAAAACTCAAATCACAACATTTTAAAGGAATTATTACAACCATTATTTGTGTAGCCTTAATGTTTGTATGGATCTTTTTAACGGCATTCCTAACCGGTAACAAAGAATTAGAGGAGTTCAGCAAAATCGATTGGTATTATTTCTATGGTATGATAATCGCAGAGCTACTGACCGTATCGTTGTCATTCATCGCCGCATCCCAAACAGGAAAAAAGGCCTTCCCGATAGCGCATCATAAATTTATGCTTAAAAGAAAGCTTATCGAAACCGCACCCATAGTTCCGGGCAACATTAAACACATAATCACCGATGAAAACTTTGATTTCCGCGCTGTTATCTACGGTTATCCCAACAGCACCAACGTTTATTATTCTGTTCAACAGGTCGATGAAAACTTTAATGTTTTATCCTCTCCCTCGTCAAAGATATTCGAGAGTGAAGACAAACTTCCCTTCGAAGTATCAGCATTTATTGATATAACAGATAAAGTCCTCGGAAGTAACTAAAAAAACAAACACCCTTTGTCTACTGACAAAGGGTGTTTGTTTTTGGTGACCCGTACGGGACTCGAACCCATGTTACTGCCGTGAAAGGGCGGTGTCTTAACCACTTGACCAACGGGCCTTTGGTACCGGTAGTCGGATTTGAACCAACGACACTGCGGGTATGAACCGCATGCTCTAGCCAACTGAGCTATACCGGCATATTCTTCGTCTACCCGAAGCGCAAAACAGATTATAACAAATAAGTTTTTGCTTGTCAATAGTTTTTTAAAAATAATATTTATTATACTATTCCCACTTTTTACATTTTGCACAAAGACTTGATTTTTCATATTTTCGCATTTTGTTAACAGTTTGTTCATATGTTTTTCTTTGCCTTATGTTAATATTTGATTGAAAAGGTTACAGTTTGAAACTTTTTCGGTAATATTCCAAAAAAACATATTTGTTTTTTGTATATTTTTTAGCTTTTTTTCATTAAAACTGTTGAAAGTTTACAAAAAATTATGTAAAATGGCATCAGGGATATTTTGCGCTTCGTGCAAATACCGAAACTGTGCAAATTGCACTATAAAGGAGCAACATATATGGCTAACAGATTATTTCAAAGCGTTGTATTTCAGATGAAGGACTCTATCGACCGAGTTATCGGCGTCGTTGACGAGAACTTTATAATCATTTCATGCAGTGATCTTTCAAAGGTTGGAGAAGCGGTCGACATATCGCTTTTCGATTCTATCGACCTTTCAAACAGCGTTGTAAAGGACGGTTATACCTATAAAGCATTCGGAAGCAAGACCAGATTTGAATATGCAGTCTTTGTTGAAGGCACCGATGAAATGGCTTCTAAATATTGTTCACTTCTTTCTGTTTCCCTTTCATCAATAAAGCAGTATTACGATGAGAAGCACGACCGAAACAACTTTGTTAAGAATATTGTTCTCGATAACATACTCCCCGGAGATATCTACATAAAAGCGCGTGAGCTTCACTTTAACGCAGAAGTAGTCAGAGTTGCAATGCTCATAAAAATAACCTCTTCCAACGAGGTCTCGGCTTACGATGTTATCCAGAACCTCTTCCCTGATAAGCAGAAGGACTTTATCTTCACAATAAGCGAAACCGATATAGTTCTTATTAAGGAGATAAACAGTGGCATCGGAACCAAGGATCTCGAGAAACTCGCCCGTTCTATCGTTGACACGTTGGGCTCGGAGTTCTATACCAAAGCAGTAATAGGTATCGGAACCGCAGTCGTTGGAATCAAGGAACTCGCGAAATCTTTCAAGGAAGCGCAGATTGCTCTTGAAGTTGGTAAGGTGTTCGACACAGAAAAGGTCATCGTTTCCTATGATAACCTCGGTATCGCGCGTCTTATCTACCAGCTTCCCACCACGCTCTGCGAAATGTTCTTAAAGGAAGTGTTCAAGAAAGGCTCCATCGAGGCTCTCGATCAGGAGACCCTCTTTACTATCCAGAAATTCTTTGAGAACAACCTTAACGTTTCAGAAACGTCAAGGAAACTTTTCGTCCACAGAAATACGCTTGTTTACCGAATTGAAAAAATCAAGAAACTGACAGGCCTCGATCTCAGAGAGTTCGACCACGCAATCATCTTCAAAGTAGCCCTTATGGTCCAGAAGTATCTGAGCGCAAATCCTGTTAAGTATTAAGGAAGGTCGTAATGATTGAATTTAAGAATGTCGATTTCTCATACGACAATGAAACAAACGTCTTAAATGATGTTAATCTGCATATCGGAAAAGGCGAGTTTGTTTTCATAGTCGGTTCATCAGGCGCAGGCAAAAGTTCAATTTTCAAACTTCTCAGAAGAGAAATTAAGGCAACAAGCGGCGAGGTAATCGTTGGCGGATATAATCTGTCCCGCCTTGCCGATAAGGATATCCCGTTTTACCGCAGAACACTCGGAATCGTATTTCAGGACTTCCGACTCATTCCGGGTATGACGGTGTATGAAAACGTTGCCTTTGCACTAAGAGTTATAAACGTGTCATCGCGCGATATCCGCCGCCGCGTTCCCTATATATTGGGGCTGGTAGGCCTCGGCAGTAAATCGAAGAAGCTTCCCGATCAGATATCGGGCGGTGAGCAGCAGCGTGTCGCATTGGCACGTGCGCTCGTTAACAACCCTTCGGTTATTATCGCCGACGAGCCGACGGGTAACATCGACCCCGAACTCGCATTTGAGATAATGCATCTCTTATATGAAATAAACCGTTCGGGAACAACAATTTTAGTCGTAACCCACGACCACAAGCTTGTTGAAAAGTTTGGCGGCAGGGTCATCGCCATTGAAAACGGAAAAATCGTCTCTGACGAAGTAAAGGAGGCGAAGAGATGAGAAGCGGAACCTTTAGTTATCTCTCAATGCAGGGCATAAAAAGTTTGCTTAAAAACAAACTTATGACATTTGCTTCCATCGGTGTCCTTGCTTCCTGCCTCTTCCTAGTCGGTGCTTCATCTGTTCTGTCTGTAAATATTGATAACATTATCAAATACGCAGAAGAGCAGAATGAAATAGTCGTTTTTATGGACGACCTTTCGGACGAAGAAAAAGCAGTGGCGGACGGTAAGATCAAAAATCTGCCCGGAGCCACCGATATAGTTTACGTATCCAAAGAAGAAGCCTTGGAGGAACAAATGGAATCTCTCGGCTCCTCAGGATCTCTTTTAGAGGGACTCAAAGAGGATAACCCTCTCCCCGATTCGTATAGAATCAAGATCTCCCATATCACCAACCTTTCGCACACAGTAACTCTTTTGGAGGAGATCCCGGGCGTTATTCAGGTCAATGCTCCGTCAAACCTTGCCGAAACTCTGGCTAATATAAGACAGACCGTTTTGCTCCTCAGCATTTCGATCGTCTGCGTCCTTATATTAGTGACAATGATCGTTATTGGAAATACCATTAAGCTAACGGTATTCGCAAGAAGCCGTGAGATTAACATTATGAAGCAGGTTGGTGCGACCAATGCCTTCATAAGATTTCCCTTTATGATAGAAGGCTCTATGCTTGGTCTTTTGTCGGCAGTATTCGCATTCCTGGCAGTATTCGGAGGATATAGCTACGTATTCAGTCTTGCCCAGAACGGAACAGATTCCTGGATGAGTGCAGTATGTAACAACCTTATCCCCTTTTCTGATATCTGGTGGTGGCTGCTTGTAATGTTCGTTTTCATCGGTGTCATCACAGGTATTTTTTCAACTATTGTATCAGTCAGAAAACATCTTAAAGTGTGAGGTCTAACTAAATGAACCACAGTTCTTTTAAAAAGATAATTTCTGTATTACTCTGTTTTTGTCTTTTATCCGTGCCGCTCGAATGGAACAAAACCGAGGCAGCAACCCAGGAAGAAATCCAGCAGCAGCTCAAGGACTATGAAAAACAAAAACAGGAACTTAACAATAAACTCAGTAGTTTAAAAACCGATAAGGCTAACGAACAGGCGTATCAGAATACCCTTTCGCAAAAGATCGGCCTTATCAATACCCAGCTTAATAATCTCCATTCTCAAATATCCGGCCTTAACTCTCAGATTTCTCAGATGGAAACCGAGATAACCGAAAAAGAAGCTCAGATAGAAGAAAATTGGGAGCTTTTCAAATCACGTCTACGCGCTATCTATATGACTAGCGATACTACCTATATCGCCACCGTCCTCGGTTCGGAGAGCTATACCGATATGCTTATGAAGAGCGAGACCTTAAAACGCGTCTCCGAGCACGACAGTAAGCTTATAAAAGAACTTGAGGATGCCGTAAAAAAAATTGAAGCAGATAAAGCGGCGATAGAAGAAAACAAGGCATCCGTAGTCAGCATCCGTGCAGACGTAACGGTCCAGCTCGGCGAACTCGACGAAGCCTATGCTCAGTCGCAACTTGCTATCGACCATCTGAAAAATCAGGAAAGTCAGTATAACAAAGATATCGCAGCTATCGAAAAGGAAAAAGAAGCCCTTATGAGAGAGCTCGACGCTATCGTTAACGGAAACGTCTCCTCGGGAACCGTAAGCAGCGGTTCTTGGGTGTGGCCGGTTCCCTCAAGCAGATATATCACCTCTTACTTCAACGCAAAAGACTCGGTGCGTGACTACCGTTCACACACGGGAATAGATATCGCAGCACCTAAAAACACCCCTATCGTTGCCGCTAACTACGGAACGGTTATCGCAGTTATCAATAACTACACCCCCGGCGTTGGCTACGGCCGATATACCATGATCGACCACGGAAGCAACATCTATACGATTTATGCGCACTGCGAATCACTCGCAGTCTCGGTAGGTCAGAAGGTCGTTCCCGGTCAGGTCGTTGCTTATATGGGCACAACGGGAAATTCAACGGGATATCACCTGCATTTCGGGGTAAGTATAAAACAGAACGGAGTAAACTACTGGCAGAACCCTCTTAACTACGTTTCCAGATAAAACCTATTCGCCGTTTTTGTTTCTCGGCGCCAAAAGGAGACAAATATGAACAAAAAGATTTCTCTCGGCTCGGCATTAAGTTTTCTGATACTAAGCGTTGCGGTAACCTTTACCGTCACTTTCGTTATAAGTATGCAGTATTTCAATCAAAGGGTCAATAATATCACAGAGAGAGAAAACCTCTATGAAAAAATACAGGAAATAGATAGCCTTATAAGAACTAACTATTATGAGGAGCTCGACGAAAAGACCGTTCTCAACAGTATCTGCGCAGGTTACGTTTCGGGTCTTGGGGATAAATACAGTTATTTCCTCTCTGCCGAGCAGTATAATAGGCTTATGCTAAGTAACGCAGGAAGCGTTGTCGGTATCGGCGCCACTATTGAAAAGGACTCCAGCGGCTACCTCACCGTAACTAAAGTGTATAAAGACTCCCCTGCCGAAGCAGCGGAGATTCAGGTAAACGACACTATAGTAAAGATCGATAATACCGACGTCGTTTCCCTCACTAATGCAGAAGCAGGAGATCTTATAAGCGGTGATGCGGGAACAAAGGTAACGCTCGTTATAAGAAGAAGCGGCAACGAAATAACCCAAACTATAGTCCGCAGAAAAATAACCCTTCCAAGCGTTGAATACCGAATGATCGGTGACTATGGTTATATTCGCATTCTGGAGTTCAATGCTGCAACCGTTAATCAGTTCAACGAAGCTCTCAACGCCGTAAGAAGCCAGGGCGCTATCGGAGTTATCTTCGACGTCAGAAACAACACCGGCGGAACACTTTCTTCGGTCTGCGAAATCCTTGATATCCTTCTTCCTAAAGGCACCATCGCCTATAAGAGCAATGACGAAGGCTTCATGGAGGTAGTTGCAACGTCAGACGATAACGAACTGCTTCTCCCGATGACCTGTCTTGTGAATGAAAACACCGCATCAGCGGCAGAACTTTTCGCCTGTGCCCTTAAGGACTATGATAAGGCTTCCCTCGTTGGAACCGTAACTTACGGCAAGGGCGTTATGCAAACAACCTTCAAACTTTCCGACGGAAGCGGTGTATGTCTGACAACAGGATATTTCTACCCGCCGAAAAGCGATAACTTCAACGGAACGGGTCTTACCCCTGACTACAGCGTCACCCTTTCTGCAGAGCAGATCGCTAATTTTGAAACCCTTGATGAAACCACCGACACCCAACTTATTAAAGCTATCGAGGTTTTATCGGGAAAAACGATCAAGTAAAAATCACCGTCTTGACAAATAACTTGATTTGTAATATCATATAACTTAATGTGTAGCAGAAACTCGCCGGAAACGGCGCTTTTCTGTTTTATATGGCACTAAGGAGGAGATTAAATATGGCAAAAGAAGTTATAGTAACCGATGAGGGACTTCGTAAGCTAGAGAATGAACTCGAGGAGCTTAAAACCGTAAAACGTAAAGAAGTTGCAGAAAAAATAAAGGTTGCTCTTTCTTTTGGTGACCTTTCGGAAAACAGCGAATATGATGAAGCTAAGAACGAACAGGCGTTCGTCGAGTCAAGAATAGCATCCCTTGAAGCAATGCTTAAAGTTGCCAAGGTTGTTGACGAAGCAGACCTTTCAACCGATAATATCGGGGTTGGCTCTAAGATTAAGGTTCTCAACGTGAATAAAAATAAGGAAGTTTCGTATAGCATCGTCGGCTCAACCGAATCTGACCCCTTGAACGGAAAGATCTCGGATGAATCTCCCATCGGAAAGGCTCTTATCGGAGCAGCCGTTGGCGACGAGGTTCACGCAGAGGTTCCCGCAGGAACCATAACCTTTAAGGTTTTAGAGATCAGTAAATAAAATGACCTTCAAAGAAAAAGTAAAAAACATCTGGGATTACGATAAATGGTATATCCTCGGCGGTATCGCAGCGGCAGTTGCTCTCTTCTTCTTTGTAAAAGATATCTTTTTCAGAGAGAAGTTCGATTATACCGTTGTATACCAAGGAATTGGCTATATGTCGGAAACCGAAATAGCTTCCTTTGAGACCGTTATCTCTTCATTTGCAGAGGATATTAACGGAGATGGAAAAAAGAATGCCGACTTAATTAACGTAGAGTTTTCGAAAGCTGATGAATCGCGCCCTCAACTTGACCGCGATAAAAACACGCTTTTAATGACAGAACTCGCAATGCAGGAAAACTGCATCTTTATCATGGAAAAGGAGCGGCTTCTCGCTATCTACGAGAACGATACCAAATATTTCACCGACTTAAGCAGCATTTGTGAAAGCCTCGAGGAAAACACCCTGTTTATCGAAATCAAAAATACCGTTCTATATGAAGAGCTTCCCTTCTTGGACGGGGATCTTGTTTTGATGTTGAGAAGACCCTATAACGAAAAATATAATGATATTTACGATAACTGTCGTAAATACGTTGAAAGCATTCTCAATTCTTAAATAAGTCTTGACAAATTCTGTTTTGAGGTCTATAATAGTTAGGCAGATTGTGTGTAAAAAGGAGTTCGTATGATCTTATCGCTGAAAAATATTTTTATAAGCGAAGGGCAGAGCGAAGGCTTTAGCGCAAATCTGGATATGTCCTCGGTTAAGACCCTTCTTGAAGAACCGGTCAAAAATCCGGTAGAGGTTGAAGGTGTCTTGAGGAACAGTGCAGGCGTCGTAACGATTTCTTATCGTGTTTCGACCCTTCTTAAAGCAGACTGTGCAAGATGTTTTGGCGAAGTTGAGTATCCCTTCGAACAAAGCTTCGAGCATACCGTTGTTAAAAATGAGGAAGACCTTGATAGCGAGGGAGATTATCTCCTCGCAAAAAATGACGAACTTGATCTTAGCGAGGTTCTCGCTTCCGATCTTCTTCTCTCATTACCCTCAAGGTTCTATTGCAAGGAAGATTGCAAAGGCCTTTGCAGCGTGTGCGGAGCAAATCTCAACGAAAAACAATGTAGTTGCGAAAAAGAAGAGTATAATCCCGCCAAAAAGCTCAGTATGTTAAGTGAGTTATTAAATAAGTAAGGATACAGTTAAGGAGGTTAAAATCATGGCAGTTCCGAAGAGAAAAGTTTCACGTGCCAGAAGAGATAAGAGACGTTCAAACGTCTGGAAACTCGCAGCACCTGCACTTTCAAAATGCCCCCAGTGCGGTGAGCTTAAAGCTCCTCACAGAGTTTGCAGCAGCTGTGGATATTATAAGGGTGTAGAAGTTATTAAAAAAGAAGCGTAAATATGAAAAATGCTGAATGCGTTTGCATTCAGCATTTTTTATTACATTCTGTCAATAGAAAGCGAGAAAGACTCTAAATAAAGCTCTATAAACCTGTCTGCCTCATAAAGCTTCATTTCCTTTAGTGCCTTTAACTGAGTTCTTTCGGCATCCGAAAACTCCTTGTTCCCTGCCTCTGTTTCCTCTCGGCACTTTATAATTGCCGCTATCCTGTCAGCCGCCTTAACAAGCCTCAAAACGTCCTCTTCTTCGGGGTTTAATGCAGAGCGGTAGTCTTTTTTAAGTTCATCGGGAAGATAGGAAATAAGTCTTTCTTCTGCCTCTCTTTCAATATCCTTGTAAACACTTTTTATGTTTGGATTATAGTATTTAATAGGAGTCGGCATATCGCCCGTAAAAATTTCGGAAGCATCGTGGTAAAGAGCATAAACAACCGCTTTTTCTATATTATAGTTTTTTCCGTTTTCTTTGTTTCCGATAACGCAAAGTGCGTGGGTAATAACGGCAACGTCAAAGGAGTGTTCCTTGAGGTTTTCATATCTCACGTTCCTCATAAGCGCCCATCGGTTTATATATTTCATTCTGAACAGTAAACTAAAAAATCTGCTTTTCATTACCTATCCTCTTATCTTAAAAGTTTCCATTAACATAGTAACAAATTTGCAAAGCTATGTCAACGATTTAAAAACTGTTTGCTTATTCTCTGTTTTATGGTAAAATAACAATAGAATTTAATTGTCAGGAGTATATCAAAATGATTAATGTTCTTTTCGTGGGCGACGTTATAGGAAAAATAGGCAGAGACGCCTTCATAAGAGGCCTCTCCTATATAAAATCAAAGAAAAGCGTTGACGTTGTTATCGTTAACGGTGAAAACGCAGGAGAAAATAACGGTATAGATAAGTCCGGCGCAGAACATCTTTTTTCTGCAGGGGCCGACGTTATAACAACCGGAAACCACGTCTTTAAGAATTCAAATATCTACGAAGAGCTCGACAGTAACGATCTTCTTCTCCGTCCCGCTAACTATTCTTCTAAAGCTTACGGACACGGCGACACCGTCTTGGATCTCGGCAAAACAAACATCGTCGTAATAAATCTCGCGGGTCGAGCTTTTATGGATCCTGCAGACGATCCTTTTGCAAAAGCCGACGAGCTTCTAAAAAAATACTCCGACAGTAAAAACATTATTATCGATTTCCACGCCGAATCAACGGGCGAAAAAGCAGCCCTTGCTTATCACCTTAACGGAAAGGTCTCTGCCGTTTTAGGAACACACACCCACGTCCAGACTGCCGACGAAAAAATTCTGTCGGGCGGAACTGCATTTATATCCGACGTCGGTATGACAGGACCTTATAATTCCATATTAGGAACAAGGCCTGAGGATATACTCAAAAAATTCACCTGCGGTATTCCAACAAGGTTTAATCATGCCGATGGCATTTGTCAATTCTGTGCAGTTTTATTAACAATTGACGAGAAAGCAGGTAAAACTACACAAATTGAGCGCATCAATAATAGCAACATTTAACAATCTTCTTGCTTTTCCATCATTTTCTATTGTAATTCTTTTCTGCATTGTGATATAATTAAAAATGTGATAGAACGCAGAAAAGAGGTTGGAAATGGAAATTTTAAAGGTTTCTTCCCATTCTATGCCCAACTCTGTTGCAGGTGCTATCGCAGGGGTTATTAGAGAAAACGGATCAGTAGAAGTTCAGGCAGTAGGCGCAGGAGCAGCAAATCAAGCAATCAAAGCGATCGCGATCGCAAGAGGTTACCTTGCTCCAACCGGCGTAGATTTAGTATGTGTCCCCGCGTTCGCAACAGTAGTGATTGAGGAAGAAGAAAAAACGGCACTCAGGCTAATAGTCGAACCAAGATAAGAAAAAAGCGGCGAATATTCGCCGCTTTTTCTTTTTTATTTAGAATCTTCTTCTGTGTTTAACCGTCTTGTATTTTCTCTTGTTGTTATGTCTGACTCTCACGTAGATAATAAACGCAATAAAACCGGCCGCAATCAGAATAACGGGAACCCAGAACCAAGGCGAAGTAAGAACAACGCCAACGTAATAAGCCGAAAGGATAATTCCGTCTGCCTCAACGTCGTCTGAAGCAACCAAATTAACGGTTACAATATCTTCATTATTTAGCCTTAATGTCATCGTTCCAACGACCTCGCCCTTTTTAACGGGGGCCTTTATGCTTTCGGGAAGGTTTTTAACGTATTGAATGCTGTCAACGCTAACATCCGTGGGAAGAAGAACCGAATAATCTTTATCAGGATAGAGATGAACGTAGTCCTTTGATTTCGAAAGGGTCACCTTGATTTCGTTTATCATCTCTTCCTTGGATAAAACCTTCGTTATCTTAAGCCCGTTAAACACCCAATTATAAAGGCTTTTGTGATCGGTAAAGCTTCCTATGTTTTTGATGTAATTATCATTTTCGTCATACATCGGCGCACCAAAGGACACTATCGTGTAGTTTATCTCGCCCTTGGTAGCCGAAGAAACAAGTGCTCGTCCCGCGTCACCCGTTCCGCTGCTCTTAGCGTAGGTCGCATATTCATAATAGTATTCCCCGCCTAAATATCTGTCAATAATATAGGCTCTCGTAACAAGCGTTCTCGCCTCTATATGCGTGTTGTTTGCAGGAATGGTATGCCTTATCGATTTTGCCATCTCCTCAAACTTTGGCAGTGAAAGAGCGTGTTTATATATCTTATAAAAATCCTTCGCTGTCGTTTTATTTTCCTTAGAAATAACTCCGTGAGGCGAAGCAAAAACGGTATTCTCGCAGCCGAGCGCCTTAGCCTTCTCATTCATCATATTAACAAACGCAGGGATATCTCCGTTTCCTATATAATCGGCAAGTATATTAGCGCACTCACAACCCGACTGAATCATCATTCCGTATAAAAGATCGTTAACGCTTATGTTTTCCCCCGCTCTGACGTCTGCCGTCTCAAGTCCGCTTTCTTTATAAAGCTCATCGAAAACGTATCTCGGAGCCGTTATAACGGTATCAAGATCTTCACAGTTCTCAAGAACTATTATTGTCGTCATTATCTGAGTAAGATAAGCAGGATCAACAGTTTCAGTTTCATTCTTGGAATAGATAACCTCGCCCGTATCCTCGTTAACCATATATACAACCTTGCTCTCGGGTTCGGTTTCAGGTTTATATGAATATGCCGAAGCGGAAATTGTTGAGGAAAGAATAACGCCTATAATAAGTAGCATCGGAACAATTTTTTTAATGATTTTCATAGACTTTCCCCCAAAAATATTATATACTTATATATAGTATATCAAATAATTTTTCAAATGAAAATAGTTTTTCTAAAATTTATTGGGGGAATTTTTGTGGTTTGGATAACCGGCGATATGCACGGCGACCTCTTAAGGTATAAAGATAAAAATATAAAGAAACTAAAAAAGGGCGACTATCTCATCGTCTGCGGCGATTTTGGCTTTGTTTGGAACAATTCCGAAGATGAACAGAAGGCAAGAAAAAAGATTTCCAAACGCAAATTCACCACCCTCTTTATAGAAGGCATAAACGAAAACTTCGAACTTCTCTCTTCCTTTCCCGAAGAAGACTTCTGCGGCGGCAAAACATTAAAAATAGCCGATAAAATATACCTTCTGAAAAGCGGAGAAGTCTTTCTTCTCGACGGAAAAAGATTCTTCTGCTTCGGCGGTGGTGACTATACTGAGTTCGAGGACAAAGGAAGATTTGAGCCCGACGAAAACTCCTTTGGGCGCGCCACAGAGACCCTTGAGAAGAATAATTTCGAGGTCGATTACGTTCTTAGTCACGATGCTCCCGCTTCAATAAAACAGTTTTTAGGGATAGACGCTTTTTCCTTCGGTCATATCGCTGAACTTCTGGACAGTATTATGAAAAAGATAAGTTATAACAAGTGGTTTTTCGCTAAATACCATGTAGATAAACCCATAAGCTTTAAACTACAGAGCGTTTACCGCGAACTCATTCCCCTATATGATACGGCGGAACCTAAAAACGACCGCAAAAAAAGAAAGAGAGATAAATAATCTCCCCTCTTCAAATAAAAAATTAAGTCCGAAAAGAATTTTTCTTTTCGGACTTTTAATTTATTAGTTGCAGATAGTCTTTTCGGTCTCTTTGTCAAATACGTGGATAGCCTTTGCATCGATAACGTATTTAACGTCGTCTCCTGCCTTGTATGCAGTTTTGCCCGAAACTCTTGCTGTGATATCGTTTCCTGCGCAGTTGAGGTAAACGTATGTTTCAGCGCCCATAAGCTCTGTCAACTTAACGTTGCACTCAATAACACCGCTGGTAGCATTAGCGATCTTCTCAGGATCCTCGCTTAATGCTTCAGGGCGAATTCCAAGGATAACCTCTTTGTCAACGTAGTTAGCAAAGATATCGTTCTTGTTCTTCTCGTCGGTTATCTCAACGGAATATTTAACAGCCTCTGTAGTTCTTGTTCTCTCAAGACCAAACTCAACAAAATATTTATCGTTTTCTTTTCTTATGAAAGCATCGATAAAGTTCATTTGAGGAGTTCCGATAAATCCTGC
>JAZNVP010000020.1:0-4177 GCA_045592865.1 Oscillospiraceae bacterium | reverse complement strand
GAGAAAATAATGATGAGGTGTTAAGATTGAATAATAGCGGAACTAAAAGAACCTTCAGAAGTTTAAGAGTTTTATATAATAAGTCCATCCATCAGATGTCCGCTATATTGGGTGTCCCATTGGAGCAGATCAAAAAATGGGAAACGCGCGAAGAAAACTGTCCTCGTTATATTATAGATTTGATCAAACAAAAGATAGATAACGATTTATAGGAGAAGGCTATGAGGTTTATACACACGGGAGATCTTCATATTGGAAAGAAGATAAATGAAATTGATCTGATCTCGGATCAAAAATACGTTTTGTCGCAAATAGAAGCATATACCGAAAATGCAGACGCCTTAATAATCGCAGGGGATAGCTACGACGTTCCCGTTCCGTCGGGAGAGGCTATGAGTGTCTATGCTGATTTTATTGAGTCGGTTGCTGAAAAGGGGAAAAAGATATTTGCAATAAGTGGAAACCACGATTCAAACGATAGACTTTCTCATATGTCGGGCTTTATGAAGAAGAGCGGTTATTATGTTTCTGATAAATTTAACGGAAGCCTTCAGAAAATAGAACTAAGCGATGATTTTGGCAAATTAAATCTATATTTGTTGCCTTTTGTAAAACCTGTAAATGTTTCTGCCTTTACAGGTGAAAAATACGAAAACACAGGCGATGCTATAAAAGCAATACTTGATAACACTGATATCGACTACAACGAGAGAAATATTTTAGTTATCCATCAGTATGTTATTCCCGAAATATCTGAAGAGGGATATATTGGCACCCTTGAAATGTTTGAAAGCACTATTTTGAATAAATTTGATTACGTTGCTGTAGGACACATACACAGTCCTGCTTCTTTAAGTTATGACCATATAAGATACTGCGGCTCACCCCTAAAGTATTCAATGAACGAAAAAAGCGATAAAAAGTCGGTAACCCTTGTTGAATTAAAGGAAAAAGGGAATATCTCCATTGAAACGCTTCCTTTAACTCCTCTCAGAGATATGCGTGAGGTAAAGGGAACGGTTGAAGAACTCCTTTCTATGAAGCCCTCTGATGATTACGTGAGCGTAATCGCAACAGATGAGGATATATCACCTGATGCAAGAATATCTGTTTCAACGGTGTTTCCTAATATGATTAAATTTTCGGTTGAAAATTCTAAAACGGGGTTTATTTCCGAGGAAATAGAACATCTTGAGGAAAAAACAAAAACAGATCTTTTCAAAGAATTCTATATGAGCGTTAACGGTGGAGTTGAACCTTCTGATATGCATATGGAACTCTTTGATTCGGTTATAAAGGAGATATTCTGATGAAGCCTATAAAACTTATTATGTCTGCTTTTGGACCCTTTGCAACCGAAACTGAAATTGATTTTTCTGTTTTCGGTGGCTCCGGTCTCTTTTTGATATCGGGAGAAACAGGTTCGGGAAAAACGACAATTTTCGACGGAATATCCTTTGCGCTTTACGGTGAAGCAAGTGGCGGAAAAGAGAGAAGAACGACCAAATCTTTCAGATCCGATTTTGCTTCGGCCGATGCAGAAACCTTTGTTTATTTTGAGTTTTCACATCTCGGAAAAACATATCAGTTAAAACGCAGTCCGGAATATGAAAAGAAGAAGGTAAGAGGTGAGGGGTTAACCAAGGTTCCCGCTAAAGCAGAGCTCGTTGTTGTTGAAAGCGGCGACGTATTCGTCAAAACCGAAGAGGTAAACGCTAAAATAAATGAAATCATCGGGTTAAACAGAGATCAGTTCAGTAAAACAGTTATGATTCCGCAGGGTGATTTCCTCTCGATAATCAATGCTAAAAGTGACGAGAGAAAGCTTCTTTTCAGAAAAATATTTGACACAGCAGTTTTCAGTGAGATTCAGGACAAGCTTAAAGCCAAAAGAGACGTTGCATCTGATAGGGTAGCTTCTCTTTATCAAACGATTAAAGAGTGCAAAACCTTTGTTAGTGTAAGTGAAGAGATATGCCCCAAATCTTTATTAGATGAATATTTCTCTAACCCTCAATACGTTGAAAAGATTTTAGAGGTCTTAGATTTTCAAAATAAAAAACTGTTAACAGAAAACGAAAGAATTAAAGAAGAACAAACGGCGCTTGATAAAAGTCTTGTAAAGCTTATTTCTCTTGAAAATGCAAACAATCTGTTCGAAGAACTTGCTGGTTTAACCAAAAGACACGAAGAACTTATAAAACAAAAAGAGAACTATAAGAGCCTTGAAAGCAGGGTTAAAAAGGCGAAAAACGCAGTTTTAATTCAACCTTACTATGATAATGTTGTATCTTTGAAGAAAAGCTTTGAGGTTGAAAATGAAGCTCTGAACAAAAAGGCGGACGAACTCAAAACCACCGAAAACGAAATACCCGCTTTAAAATCAACGTTAGATAAAGCAAAGGATAATCAGGCTAAAGCAGAAGAGTGCTCGAAAAGGGCGGCTGTTCTCAATAGTCTTGTTCATTCTGCCGACGTTTACTTTAAAACGGGTAAAATCCTCGAGGAACTCGAGAAAGATTATCTTTCTGCCGAGAAGGGCTTTAAGGATAAATCTTTGCTATATACCTCTTTAGCATCCGATTACTATCGTTCTCAGGCAGGTGTGTTGGCTTCTTCCTTAAAAGATGGAGAACCTTGTCTCGTTTGCGGCTCAACCGTTCATCCCAATAAAGCGCAGTTAACTGTTGAAATCAGCAAAGAAATGCTTAATGAAGCGGAAAAGAACCGAAATGAAGCCCAGGAAGCACTAACCTTTGTCTCAAACAAGATTGCGGCTGAGAAAGCGGTTTATAATACCGAAAAGGAAAAGCTGTTAAGGGAAAAAGTGCTTGATAAAACCGCAGAGGAACTGAGTATTGCGGCATATGAACTCAATTCTTTGTCCGCAAGCCTTCTGCACGAACTTGATGCTGCAAGGGATAAGCTTGTTGCGGCAGAAAACGGTGTAAAAACGATTAAAGAATTGCTTAAAGAGAAGAAAAACAGAATAGAAAAGCTATCTGAAGATATATCAAGCGGGGAAGATGTTTACCAAACAAAACTCGTCGAACTAAAATTCAGCTCAGAAAGCGAATTCTTAGGTTCAGTTATGACCGAAGGAGAGTTAAACGAGGTTTCAGAAAAACTTAAAAGGTATGAACAAGATTTATCTTTCGTTGAAAATAATATAAGTCGGTTAAAGGAGTCTCTGAAGGATAAAAAGCAAACCGATGCGGATAGGTTGAAGGAAAAACGTTTAGAAATTTCTGAAAACAAACAAAAGCTTATTGACCGTGAGGGCGAGATAAAAGCATCTGTTTCTCAGAACGTCAGAGCAGAAAAACTTATCAAAGCCTCGTATAACGAACTCTTGGTTGCAAGAAAAGAGTGGGGCCTTATAGAAGATGTTTATCTCACTGTCAGCGGAAATAAACCCGGAAGAAAGATAAGTTTAGAAGCTTACGTTCAGCAGTATTATTTCAAGAAGGTTATTGCTGCCGCTAATAAGCGTCTTGTAACCTTGTCCGACGGGAAATACTATCTCCGTTGTAAAAAGGACGCCAAGGACAATAAATCGCAGAGCGGACTGGACCTCGACGTTTTTGATAATTCGACGGGACTTTGGAGAGACGTTTCAACCCTTTCGGGCGGAGAGTCGTTTTTGGCATCTCTTTCTATGGCTCTGGGTCTTTCCGATACCGTTCAGAGTGAGAACGGCGGAATAAGGCTTGACGCAATGTTTATTGACGAGGGATTTGGTTCACTCGACGAAGAAACGCTCAGAAATGCCTTGAAAGTTTTAAACCAACTGTCCGAAGGTAAGAGACTTGTCGGCGTTATCTCCCACGTTAATGAAATGAAAGAAAAGATTGATAAAAAACTTATTATTAAGAAAACAATAACGGGCAGTAAAATTAGTGTTGAAGTGTGATATTTTTGTTAAACCTATTGAAAATCTGCCTGTTTATGCTAAACTATTATTTAAGTTAGTTTTGGAGGAAGTTTTATGAGATTATATGCAAGGATTTTTGCGGCCCTATCTGTTTTAGTAATTGCGTTTGCTTTTAGCGGTTGCGAGAAATACTATAACTATAATTTGGATAAATACGTAACTGTAGAAGATTATGAAATAGCAGACCTTCCGAAGCTCGAAGAGGTAACTGACGAAGATGTTTTAAATAAAATTAAAGGCGAG
>JAZNVP010000019.1:0-10483 GCA_045592865.1 Oscillospiraceae bacterium | reverse complement strand
TATCCAACTAAAAACAAAACTGACACCATTTGAAAAACGATGTCAGTTTGTTGCTTGAAATTAAATATTAACTACCATAGGGGCTTTTTTGTACTGTCCGCACAAATTGGGGCAGTCCATCGGAAGTGGGGTTTTGGTTTTATTCTGCTGTTTCTTCGGGGGTATCCTCTACTACGAATTCATCTTCAGGTTCCTCTTCGACCTCGAAAAGCACTGCATCGTCGAGCTCATCGCCCTCAAAGGTGAATTCCTCGCTCTGAGTTTTCTTCTTGCCGAACTTATCCAAAAACAGTTTTAAACCTGCTAAGATTCCTGCGATAGCCGCAAGAACCGCAAACAAAGAAAGAACTACCTTAATCAACTTTTTCATAACTCTTCACCTTTCATATCATACTAATTAAATTTTATGCTTGTTTTATTCTTTTATTACATAAACTTTATTCTTGCCGAGAAGGATATATGCTCATCATTTAGTCTGCACTCTTCCTTAAGTTCAGGACCGCAACTATTGGAGCCGACACCGCTCTGCCTATAGTCTAAACATAACACAGTGTAACCCGACTTGTCAAGTTCATAGTTATGCATCTTTGTGTATAGCTCTTCCCAGGTGTATTCCGAAACGTTAAACGAGAAGGACTCATTAGAAGAAGCCTCAACGCATTCTCCGCCGTCGGAATATACCTTCACCCAATCGGTGCCGAAATGGCTTCCGTTCTCCTGCGGTTTAATATAGTCTTCGTGCATATCCTCTACGTCGGCACTGAACTTCGATTTATATGAAGCGAGTCGCTTATCGCAGTATGCTTCATAGGGGCCAAAGCCGAAATATTCAACCTTATCGAGTTCACGGTTAAGCATAAATCTGACACCGAAGCGAGGCAAGAACGGGATATCCTTACGGACGTCGTTTTCAAATGAGAATTCGATTTCTCCGCCCGAATGAACCGTCCAGACAACCGTTCCCTTCATTATAGGCATTTTTGAAACTGCGGCTATTCTGAAGCCCGAGGTGATTTTGATGAAGCTATCGGTTTTTTCAACCAAGGTTTCATAGCCTCTCTGATTCATTCTGAAATATTCATAGACACTATACTGTTTGCGGACAAGGAACATTTCGTTATCGGTGGGGGCTCTTGCAATAAGGAAATCAACCGGTTTATCGGTTATAACTTTTCCGTTTTTAACGATGCTTTTGAAACTTGCTATCGTTTTATCATACACGTATTCGAACTCGGGAGCGGTTATTTTAATTTCATAGTCGTTCTCTGAGAGTGTATATGAGAAGAGGTTATCGCGGATAGGCTCAAGTGCCTTCTTCTCTTCACTGAGGTCAAACTGGGTGTAACCGATTATATGACCTTTTTTATAGAAAGGCGTGTCCTCTTTAGCGGTGAATACAAATCTTATAAAGAGGTTTTCTCCGCCCGAGTTTTTCGTTGGAACGTTTATAAGCGCCGTTTTATGAGGAAGAACGTTAGGAACTGCTACTCTGCCCGATTCAACTGCCTCACCGTTTCTTTCAACAGTATAGCTTATATCCAGTCTTTCAGAGAGAAGCGAGAAATCGTATCTGTTCTTTACCTTAAACTCTCTTTCGTCCTTATTTGTCATTTCAATGGAAACGGGCTTTATGCAGTTTTTATACTCCAAAAGACCTGTGTGGGCGGTTCTGTCGGGGTAAACGAGTCCGTCCATACAGAAGTTAAAGTCGTTAGGATATTCTCCGCTATCGCCGCCGTAACCGTATTTAGCCTTGCCGAACTTGTTCTCAAGAACAACAACGTGGTCGCACCATTCCCAGACAAGTCCACCCGTGAAGTTATCGAACTCTTCCATTAAAACGTCGTAATCAATAAGATCGCCGGGGCCGTTACCCATTGCGTGACAGTATTCACAGAGAATTAAAGGTTTTTTGTTAGCCTTATCTTCAAGATATTCGCGGCACCAATCGGTTGTTGGATACATACGCGACTTGAAATCAAGGCAGCTATAATCGGTTTTTCCCTCTTGGTCGACTCTTACTGCTTCACTTTCATAGTGAACGGGGCGGGTTGGGTCGTATTCGTGTGCAAAGTCTGCCGCCTTTACAATATTGCATCCGAATCCACTCTCGTTCCCGAGCGACCAGATAACGACTGACGGGCGGTTCTTATCCCTTATAACAAGCCTTTTAGTCCTTTCCACAACCGATTTCTCGTATGCAGGGTCGTCGGTGAGGGTGTTAAAGAACTCTAAAGCATGGTCGTGTTTGTAGGTTCTCATTGTTACGGTGCCGTGGGTTTCGAGGTCGGCTTCGTCGATTACGTAAAAACCGTATCTGTCGCAAAGCTTATAGAACTCGGGGCAGTTAGGATAATGGCTCGTTCTGATCGAGTTGATGTTATGCTGCTTCATAAGCTTTAAATCAAGCTTAATTCTATCCATGGGAGCCACCGAAGCGGTTTCTGGGTAGCTGTCGTGGCGGTTAACACCGTGGATCTTAACGTTCTGACCGTTTATATAGAACACTCCGTTTTCGATCTTAACCTCACGGAGTCCTATTTCCTCTGAGAAATACTCACTACCGCACTTGATTATAGCTTTATAGAGGTTAGGTGTTTCGGCGTTCCACAAAAGCGCATCCGAAATGGTAAATCTGACCTCATTCTCGTCTGCAAGATAAACGCCCTGCTTACTTCCGTCAGGGTTATAAACTGCAACCGAGATATCCCCCGTTTCGCCCGAGGTTATAAACTTCATTGTTACTTCGGCGGAAAGTTCGCCAAGCTTTGTTGTTATTTTATAATCGCGAAGGAAGGCGTTGTCACGCTCTAAGAGGTAAACGTCGCCGATAATTCCGCTGAAACGGAATTTGTCCTGATCCTCGAAATATGTTCCGTCGCACCATTTTAAAACGAGGACAGATATTGTATTTTCGCCCTCTTTTAAGTATTTTGTGATCTCAAATTCAGACAGCGAATGGGTTATCTGAGAATAACCGACCTCTTCGCCGTTAACGTAGAGATAGAAGCAGGAGTCAACACCCTCGAAGCAGATAAATCTGCGTTTAGAGGAGCTACCAATCTTTACCTTCTTAACGTAGAGTCCGCACGGGTTATCATAAGGAATGTAAGGCGGGTCGAACTCTATGGGATAATTTACGTTTGTGTATTGGTTCTGATCGTATCCATACACCTGCCATACCGAAGGAACTTTTATCTTATCCCCTTTTATTTTGAGGTTAGGATCGCGAAGGTTCTCATCCATAACCCTTAGGCTTTCAAAATAACGAAAATCCCAATCTCCCGATAGAAGCGTGAACTTCTGAGACTCCTCTCTTACGTCTGCCTTTGCCGCTTTTTCGCTCTCATAAGGCACGTAATAAGCTCTGAGTTCCGATGTTCCAACGCTCTGGATATCGGCATTCTCATAGTATTTCGGTAGTTTAAAGTTTCTGCTCATTCTTCGTCCCCCTGTTATATACTAAGCTCTATGGCACACCAACCGTTAAGCTTTGTTATTTCTTTTGTTTTAAAATTATATTTCTTTAATGCGTCGGTTACATCCGACAGCCTTGTGTCGATTATTCCCGAGAGCATCAAAAGACCGTTTTTATTAAGCACCTTTTCAAGAAGCGGCAAGAAACTTATTATTACGTCTGCGACTATGTTAGCGCAGATAACGTCATACTTCTCACCCGTTACCCTCATTCTGAGGGCGCCCTCGTTGCAGTTGCCTGCGAGTGCCTCAATTCTATCCGAGACGCCGTTAATTTCGGCATTTTCTTTAGTTGTTATGATACAGTTTTCGTCGATATCAATAGAAAGCGCTTTCTCGGCACCGAGAAGAAGCGATGCTATTGAAAGAATACCGCTTCCGCAACCTAAATCGAAGACGTTTTCTCCGCCCTTTATATTCTTTTCAAGAATAGAAAGGCATAAAGAGGTGGTTTCGTGCTGACCTGTTCCGAAAGAAGATTTAGGGTCGATGTTAAGAACCGTTTTGCCTTTATAGCCTTCCCCGTTTTCCCAACTCGGTTTGACAACGAGTTTTTCACCGATCTCGATGGGTTTAAAATACTGTTTCCAGTTGTTTGCCCAATCCTCTTCCTTAATACCGCCGACGGTGATTTCAAGGCTTCCAAGGACGTTTTCACTATCGTTTTCCCTGAGAGAAGCGAGGACGTCACGCGCAAGTATTAACTGCTCGGCGCCCTGCGAGGTTTCTGCGAGATAGAACTTAACGACCGTTTCTTGAGTTTCCATTTTCTCTCTGAGGTCCTCGTCGACGTAATCCCAATATAGTTCGGTTCCCTCTAAGAATTCATTAAAATCCTTCTTGCTTTCAACCGAAAAGCCGCAACCTATCGCCTCGCCCAAAAAGGCGGTTACGATATCGGCACCCTCTTCGGTAGTTTTAACCGTTATTTCTTTGAATTCCATTTTAATTTCCTTTCACCTAAGAGTTCTTTTGCCTTCAGGACTGCGGCTATTGTTTTACCGTCCTTAATTTCGCCCGACATTATAAGGTCGACAAACGCAGGTAACGGCATCTTTTCAGCCGTTAAGAATTCGTCTTCATCGAGATCCTGCTCACATTCTGAAAATTCGGTTGCGAGATACATATATATCTTTTCGTTGGTGTATCCCGGTGAGGGATAAAATACACCAAGGCTCTCTAAATTTGCCGTCTTGAGTCCTGCTTCTTCGGAGAGTTCTCTTATTCCTGCAGACATCGGATCTTCGCCCTTTTCAAGTTTTCCTGCGGGTATTTCGAGCACCTCTTCGCGATAAGGATATCTGAACTGGCGGACGTAGTAGACCTCGTTATCTTTATTTACTGCCACCACGCAGACCCCGCCCGTATGGTTTACATACTCTCTTCCTGCCGTTTTACCGTTGCAGAGCTCAACTGTATCGTCGAACACCTCAATAACGCGGCCCGAAAAGATTTTATTTTCTATGACGGTTTTTTCGTCTTGCATACTGCACCTCAAAAACTAATATAAATTATCAATACAAAAAGGGGTGTGTTTAGTATAGAAACAATTATTAACTCATTGGCAGATTATCAAAATTTAACGGTATTTTTAGATAAATTTAAAAAAACTTACAAAAAATCTGAGGTTTTTTCACTTGGCAGATCGGTTCTCGGGAGAGAAATTTTCGCGATCAAGATAGGGCGAGGAAAAAAGTTCGTTCTTTACGCCGCCGCCTTTCACGCGCTCGAGGATCTGACGGCAAACCTACTTTTAAAATTCTCACGTGACGTTGCTTCCGCTTATGAAAATTCAAAAACTGCGGCGGGGTTAAATATTTATTCCGCGCTTGAAGACAGGAGCATCGTTATAGTGCCGCTTGTTAACCCTGACGGGCTTGAGATAAGGCGAAAGGGCTTTTCTGCGGCTTCAGAGTTTGAAGAGATGCTCACTAAAAACTCTGCAGTTCCCTCTTATCTTTGGAACTCAAACGCGCGTGGGGTTGATTTAAATCACAACTATGATGCAAACTTTGAGGGACTTACCTCTCTTTTAAAAGAAAAGGGGGTTTGCTACCCGAGGGAAAAATGGTTCGCGGGGCCTTATCCCGAGAGCGAACCTGAGACAAAGGCGCTTTGCTCATTCTGCCGAAACAACGACGTTTTATCGGTTTACGCCTTTCATTCTCAAGGCGAGGAGATCTACTACACCTATGGGGAAAACCTGCCGCACAAGAGCGCAATTATGGCAAGAATGCTTTCATGCCTTTCGGGTTACTCTCTCTCTTTACCGACGGGCACTGCTGCTTCGGGCGGCTTTAAGGACTGGTTTATAAAGGAATTTCACCGCCCCGGGTTCACCTTTGAGATAGGGCTCGGTGAAAACCCTCTGCCTATAAAGACTTTTCCTTCGATCTACAAGAGGTTATATGAGACCCTAATTTTCAGTATTGTTTTATGAAATACCGATCATTTTACGGGCAGAGTCCATAAGGTCATCGGAGAACTTATCGCCGCCCATAATACGAGCGATCTCCTCTGCCCTCTTTTCACATTCAATTTTTTCGACGGTTGTGAAGGTTCTGCCGTTTTCGGTGTTCTTTTCTATTCTGAAATGGACGTTTGCCATTGCGGCTATCTGCGCCTGATGGGTTATGCAGATTATCTGCTTAGTTGAAGACAGATTTTTAAGTTTTTCGCCGATCTTGGTGGCGCCTGATCCCGACACGCCCGTGTCGATCTCGTCGAAGATCATTGACGAGATTATATCCTTGTCGCTCATAACCGATTTTATGGCGAGCATAATTCTCGAGTTTTCACCGCCCGATGCAATTTTTGATAAGGGTTTAGGCTCTTCACCTGCGTTAACGCTTATCAGAAACTCAACGTCGTCCTTACCCGTTCCCGAAACCGCTTTATCCTTAAAGGCGGCTTCGAGGCGGACGTTTTTCATATTAAGGTCTTCAAGGACCGTTGTTACTTCACTGAGGAATGCCTTAGCCGCGGTTTTACGAAGTTCTGACAGTTCTTCTGCCGCCGCTTTGAGTTTTACGGCTTTTTCTCTTAGTATGTTCGTTATTTCGCCTTCGCGCTCATCGCCCGAATAGAGTTCTGTTAGTTTTTCTTTAATCTCACTCAGATAGTTAAGAATCGAGGTTACGTCGGGCCCGTATTTACGGAGAATTACCTGAATTTCATACAGTCTATCCTCGATATCTCTTAGTTCGTTCTCGCTCACGTCGAAGCTATCTGCATAGCGCTCTGCCGCTCTCAGACAGTCGTTTACCTCATAGTAAGCGTTTGATAGGCGCTCGGAGATCTCTTTTAACTCGTCATCGGTTTCGGCTACCGAGTTTATTCCCTCGGATGCGTTTTTGATAGCGTCGATAGGACTGTTTTCACGGTAAAGAAGCGAAGCTGCACTACTGAGTTCTTTCAATAGTTTTTCAGAGTTTTTAAGAAGCTTCAATCTGTTTTTAAGCTCGGTTTCTTCGGTTTCGGACAGGTTTGCTTTCTCTATTTCTGCGACCTGATATTCATAAAGGTCTCGCATTCTTTCGGTTTCTTCTCTTCTTGCGGTTAGTGCATCGAGTTCTTTTTTTAGTTTTATAAACTCGTTGTGCATTAATCTGAGGGTCTCTCTTTTTTCCTGAAGAGATCCGAAAGAGTCGATCATTGCAAGATGGTTTCGGGGGTTTAAGAGATCGTGGCTATCGTTCTGCCCGTAGATACTCATAAGGCTCTCGGAAATCTCGCGAAGCTGAGCCACTGTTACGGGGTTGCCGTTTACCCTGGCAGAAGATTTACCGTCGGCACTGATATCCCTTCTTAAGATACAGTCGGTTCCGTCGCCAAGGCCGTTTTCTGCTATTATCTCTGCCGCGACGCGAGGAATATTATTAAATACTGCCGAGACGGTTGCTTTAGAGGTTCCCGTTCTTACTATATTTTTAGAGGTTCTTGCTCCCAAAACTGCATAAATGGCGTCAACAAGGATAGACTTACCCGCGCCGGTTTCACCCGTGAACACGTTAAATCCTTCCGAGAAATTTATTTCTGCCTTTTCTATTACCGCCACATTTTCAACTATCAGTTCCGAAAGCATTCTCTTTTACCTTCCAATCATTGTGTTGAGTCTTAAAGCAAGTGCGTTTGCATCCTTTTCGCTCTTCATAAGGATAAATATGGTATCGTCTCCTGCAATGGTTCCAACGGTGTTTTCGTGGTCCATCATATCAAGAACTGCACAGGCGGCGTTAGCCATACCCGTATAGCACTTGACACAGACGATATGACCTGCCGCTTCGCAACGGATCGCAGAAGAGACGAATACCCCGCTGTTATCAAGCCCCTCAGGCTGATACATATAGGTATATTTATATCTTCCGTTTTTACCCTTTCGCTTTATTATTCCGAGTTCTTTAATATCTCTGGAGATGGTTGCCTGAGTTGCATCGCAACCGTTCTTTATAAGCTCAGCGGTGAGGTCGTCCTGAGTTGAGATATCCTTTTCCGATATTATTGAAATGAGGATATCCTGCCTTTTCTTTTTATTCATAGAAAACTCCTATAAAAGTTTTTTCTTTATAACATTGAAATAACTGTTTTCGGGGAAACTAATCATTTTAAGCCGTTTTTCGCTTCGTTTTACGATCACTTCGGTTTCCTTTTCTATTGCCGATATTTCCACACCGTCGCCCACCGCTAAAAGTCTGCTACGGCTTTCTGCGGTTATTTTAATTTCGTGTTCGGGGGTTACAACGAGCGAACGGTTCATAAGCGAATGAGGACAAACGGGGGTTATCATAAACACCGATGCGCTTTTTTCAATTATCGGTCCGCCTGCGCTGAAAGAATATGCAGAAGAGCCCGTTGGGGTTGCGACGATGAGTCCGTCTGCCCTATACGAGAAGGACGACTCATTATCGACTGTTAAGGTTATATCGGCTATTCCGTTATAGCCTTCTCTGATTACCGAGAACTCATTAAGAACCGTTTTTCTCAGTTCTCCGTTTATGTAGATATCTAAGAGAAGGTGCTCCTCTGTTTCGTATTCACCCGTTTTAAGCCTTTTTAAGAGATTTAGGTTTTCGGTTTCCAACGATGCCATAAAGCCGAGATGACCCGTGTTTATACCGAGGATAGCGAGGTTTTTCTCGAGCGCCGTTTCGGCTTCGTGGAGAATGGTTCCGTCTCCGCCGACGGTTATTATTAAGTCGGCGTTATCTTTTATGTTCTCGGTGTATTCAATACTAAGGTTTTCGAGTTCTTTTTTGATAAGCGACAGATTACTGTCGCAGTTTTCGAGGGTTTTATTGCAAAGAAGCAAAACTTTCAACTATAAAACCTCCTTTTTATCGAGTTCTTCGTGAGAAAGTTCGGTTACTTTTTCGGGGAATATCTCAGTCTCTTCACCGCTTGTTTTCAGATATATCAGATACTCTATATTTCCCTCGGGGCCTTTAACGGGGGAAAAATCGAGTCCTCCTATCACAAATTTTAGTTCCCGAGCGATGTTTACAACCTTTTCGATAACCTCGGTGTGAACTGCTCTGTCTCTTACGACGCCTTTTTTCCCGACCTTATCCTTACCCGCTTCGAACTGCGGTTTTATAAGGCAGACTGCTGAACCGTTTTCTGCGAGAAAGACTTTTACAACCGGAAGAACCAAAGACAGAGATATGAACGAAACGTCAACCGAAATAAAATCGACCTTTTCGGGAACCTCTTTTTCGCTCAGATAACGAACGTTGGTTCTCTCAAGGTTTACGACCCTTTCGTCTGTTCTGAGTTTCCAGGCGAGTTGGCCGTAGCCCACGTCGACTGCATATACCTTTTTAGCACCTGACATAAGCATACAATCGGTGAAACCGCCCGTTGATGCACCGATGTCCATACAGGTTTTTCCGCTAATATCAATAGGAAAGCTTTGCATTGCCTTTTCGAGTTTCAGTCCGCCCCGGCTTACGTATTTAAGCACGGGGGCTTTAACCTCTATTTCGGCGGTCTCCTCTATCTGCTCGCCTGCCTTGGTTATCTTTTCGCCATCGACGAACACTTTACCTGCCATTATTAAAGCTTTTGCCTTATCTCTGCCCGTTACGTAACCTTTATCGGTGAGCAGAACGTCAAGCCTTAGTTTTGCCATTTACATTTCCTCTATCGTTCTGATAATTCCTTTTTCGGAAAGAGAATAGTTTTCTCTTGCTTCGCTGACCGTCATATGCGGGACAAACTCGTCTTCGACGGCTATAACTTTATACTTTACTGAAATACCCTTTTCAGATAACAGGCTTCCGAGTTTTTCGGCTACCGAGCCCTTCTTTATACCCTCTTCTGCAAATACAACCTTCTTATAGGAAGACAGCATATCGGGAACAAGCTTATAACCTGATATTTTATTGATTTTAATAAGGTCTGCGCCCGTTTTCTTCGCCGCAGAAAGCGCTGCCGCAAAGGTTGCGCCATAGGTTATAATAACGCTTTCACTGTTGTTAGAAATTACCTTATCAACACTGTTTTTGCTATACCTAAACTCTGACACAGACTCATCTTCCGCGCCTTTAGGATAACGCACAAAGCAGACCCCGTCGTTTTCGTCGATTGCTTCGTCAAGCATTTCGCGAAGTTCCTGATAGTTTGACGGGCAATATATTTCGGTGCCGGGGACTGATGAAAATACCGAAACGTCGAAGAGTCCGTTATGGGTCTCCCCGTCTGCACCGACAAAACCTGCGCGGTCTACCGCGAACACGACGTGACGTTTTTCTATCGCACAGTCGTTTATTATCTCATCGGTTGCCCTCAGTAAAAACGCTGAATAAATTGCCACGACGGGTATCATTCCGCCGGTAGCGAGGCCTGATGCAAACACTGCGGCGTGTTCCTCGGCTATTCCAACGTCATAGAACCTCTCGGGGAAGGCTTCGGAATAACTGAAAAGTCCCGTTCCGTCCGCCATAGCGGCGGTTATAGCGCAAAGTTTTTCGTTATCTGCCGCTTTGCCGAGCATATAATCTCCAAATTC
>JAZNVP010000018.1:0-7052 GCA_045592865.1 Oscillospiraceae bacterium | reverse complement strand
AAGAACAGCGTTTCTGCCGCGGGATAAAGATTTTTATTCGCAAGAGCCATCTGGAACTCGTATTCAAAATCGGTTACCGCCCTCAGACCCTTAACTATAGCGGTGGCGCCATGCTCTTTTGCGTATTCCGCGATAAGACCGGTGCAGGAGTCAACGCTCACGTTCTCAAGACTCTCGGTTACCTTTTTAAGCATTCCGACCCTTTCTTCAACCGAAAAGGCATTGGTCTTCTTGGAGTTCACCGCAACCACCACGATGACCTTATCGAAAAGCGACGCGGCCCTCGTTATAATATCAATATGACCTTTTGTTACCGGATCGAAACTTCCGGGACAAATTGCAATTTTCATAAAACTCTTTCCTTAATAAATATCCTTCTGTGCCTCACGGTAGATACGAAGGCGGGTTTCCCCGAAACGCTTATCCTTATATATAGGTAGCGAAGCGAATACCTCGGGAAGCTCTTCGTTTCTCTCGGTCTCGCAGATTACAATGGAGTTCTCCGAAATAACCTTTTTAAGAGCCTCTTCGATCTCCAATAAAATTCCCTTTTTATAGGGCGGATCTAAAAGCACGATATCGAAAGTGTCCCTCGAATGCAGAAGAAACATCTTAGCATCCATCGCCGAAACGAGCGCCTTCTGCTTAAGCCCCGTTGCCTCAAGGTTTGCCTTAACGACCTCACAAGCCTCTCTGCCGTTATCTATAAACACGCAGTAGTCGGCGCCGCGGGAAAGAGCCTCAATACCAAGCTGACCCGAACCTGCAAACAGATCGAGCACCCTTTTATTTTCTAAATCAAAATGAATGGCGCTGAACAAAGCTTCCTTAACCTTCTCCCCTGTCGGACGGGTGTCATACCCCTCGGGAGTGATAAGTCTGCGGCCACGCGCCGAACCTGTTATAACTCTCATAATTTCACCATATTTATTTTAACTCTGCGGGGGAAATTTGTCAACAGTGTGTTATAAATTAAACTGTCGAATTTTAGGTCTTGTTTTATTTTTAAAGATGTGTTATCATAACTTTGTATGTAAATAGTTTGCTCTGAAGGAGTGAAGATATGAAAGAAAAAGGAATGTTTAAAAAAGGTCTTTTCGGATTTAAGAAAAAGGACGTGCTTTCTTATATCTACGACCTCACTTCCGAACACAAAAAGGAGACCGACGAGCTAAAAGAAAAAATATCGGAGCTTGAAGAAGCCCTTGAAACCGCAGAGGAGAGAAATCTGTCTCTCGAAAAAAGCCTTTCCGAAACACGTTCGGAATACGAAAACACCCTCGACGTTCTTAAGGGCGTTACCGAGGAATGCGCGGAATATAAAGAGCTCTGCGAAAGCCTTAAGGCGAAGGTGTTCTATTTCACAAGCCGAAAAGAAGCGGTTGAAAGAGAACTTAAAGCGGCAAGAGAATATGCCGATAAAACCATCTCCGACGCCAAGAAAAAGGCGGACAGCATAATAAGAGACAGCCGTCTCTACACCGAAACGGTTGAAGCAAACGTCGAGCTTATAAAGAGAGACGCCGAGGAGATAAGAGCCGATATCAAAGAAAGCCTCTTAAAGCTCGAAGAAAACCTTGAAAAGCTCTCCGAACTCGGCGATAACCGCCCGACACCTGCGCCCCGTCCCCAGAGAACGCCCGAGAAAAAATCGAGCAGTCTTCTCCGCGAGATAAGAAACATTTTCAGAGGTGTTGGCTATTAAAAGGTTAACCGTTAAAGAACTCGAAAAAGAAGCCGCAAACCTTTTGATCGGAGAAAAAATTCTCCTTTCGGGCGAGGTCTTCACCGCGCGTGACGCGGCTCACAAGAAAATGGCGGAAGAAATAAAAAACACAGGAAAATGCGTTCTACCCGATGGCGCGGCGATATACTATGCAGGACCGAGCGAAGCCCCTAAGGGACTGGCCGTCGGCTCTTGCGGACCCACCACCTCGTCGAGAATGGACGCCTTTTCCCCTAAAATGATAGAACTCGGCTTTAAGGTTATGATAGGCAAAGGAAAGCGTAGCGAAGAGGTAATTTCGGCTATAAAAAAGCATAAAGGGCTTTACCTTTTAGCAGTCGGCGGTGCGGGAGCGGTTGCCGCGAAGCATATAACAAACTGCGAGGTTTTCGCCTATTCTGAACTCGGAACCGAAAGCATCAAAAAACTCACCCTCAAGGATTTTCCGTTGTTCGTTGGAATAACCCCCTCGGGCGAAAATATATTTAAGAATTAAAGGCGTTCAGGTTTTTCCTGAACGCCTTTGTTTTTTATCCGTCAGCTCTGCCGACACCTGAACCCGCACAAAGCGTGGATTTAACCTATATAATGCTCCCCGAGCATTATATAAGGCTGTTTATAAACACGCAAAGCGGAATGGTAACTATCGAAAGAATGGTGGAAAGCACCACGAGTTCGCCCGAGTATTTTGAGTTCCCGTCGTATTTAAGGGCAAACATAACGGTGTTGGACGCAACAGGAACCGCCGTCATGATCGAAGCCGCGAGGGATATCTCGGTCGGGATAAACGGGATAAAGGAAAGAATCAGCGTCATTATAACGCTTATCAGAATGTGTCTTACGAAAATAACCAAGTAGGTCCATTTGTCTTTAAGCGCCGAGAGAAAGTTTCCCTTCGCAACACTCGCACCCGTCACCATCATAGCAAGAGGGGTATTAAGGGAAGCGGCGTAAGAAACGGTGTCGCCTATGGCCTTGGGAAGCTTTACCGATAATAAAAACATCGCAAAGCCCAAAACCACCGATATCAGAACGGGAGACAACAGAAGCCTTTTTATCATTCCCTTTTCGCGTTTTCCGCTGTAAAGAATAACTCCATAGGTCCAGGTGAAGATGTTAAACACCGTAACGTAAACACTGGCGTAAAGCGCTCCGCCCTCTATAACCGCCGAAAGAAGCGGAATTCCCATAAAACCGCAGTTCCCGAACACCGACGCAAATCGGTAGACCTTATAATCCCTCTCTTTTTTAGGGAAAACAAGACTCGCAATAACAACCGTGAGCGCGTGGGAAATGACGGCGATACCGCCCGTGAGAAGAATTTTCTTAAAAATTTCCTCGTCAAAAGGCATCTGATAGGAATCAATAATTATCGCCGAGGTGGAAACGTAAAGCGCAATACCCGTAAGGTTTTTAACACCCTCGTCACTCAGTAGTTTAATTTTATAAATAACCGCGCCGAGAAGCAAAAGAAGCAGCATAACGATAACCTGCTCGGCGGTTATAATAACCTCTGATGGCATAAAAACTCCTTAGTTCTTATCGTAATTCTTAATTCTCTCTTTGATCTCCGCAAGAAGCGCCTCGGGAGTTACCTGACCCTTATCGCCCTGCTTTCTCTCTCTGACAGAAACAAGACCCTCGGTCTGCTCCTTTTCGCCGATAATGAGCATATAAGGAATTTTCTCCAGCTGAGCCTCTCTTATCTTGTAGCCTATCTTCTCGTTTCGTGTATCAACCGTAACCCTTATGCCGTTTTCCATAAGCTTCGAAGCAATGCCCTCGGCATAATCTCTCTGAGCATCCGAAATAGGAAGCACCCTTACCTGCTCGGGAGCGATCCATAAGGGGAGCGCACCTGCAAACTTCTCAATAAGGTAAGCCAGTGTTCTCTCATAGCAACCGAGAGAGGTTCTGTGAATGATATAGGGGTTCTTTTTAACTCCGTCGGTGTCAACGTATTCCATACCGAACTTTTCAGCAAGAAGCATATCAATCTGAATTGTAACAATAGTGTCCTCTTTGCCGAAAACGTTCTTATACTGAATATCAAGCTTCGGTCCGTAGAAGGCCGCCTCGTCAATACCAACCGAGTATTCAACACCCAAGGAATCGAGAATTTCTTTCATGGTAGACTGTGCAGTCTCCCACTGCTCACGTGTTCCCTCGTATTTATTCTTCGGGTTCTCGGGATCCCACTGCGAGAAACGGAAGGTGCAGTCCTCTAATAAACCGACCGCATCGAGAACGTATTTCGCAAGCTCCAGGCATCCCTTGAATTCATCGTATAACTGCTCGGGACGGAGAATGTAATGTCCCTCGGAAATTGTGAACTGACGCACCCTTATAAGACCGTGCATCTCGCCCGAATCCTCGTTTCTGAAAAGGGTCGAGGTCTCGGTAAGTCGCATCGGAAGATCTCTGTAGGAGCGCTGCTTGTTAAGATAAACTTGATACTGGAAAGGACAGGTCATCGGTCTTAGTGCAAAGCATTCCTTCTCCTCGTCCTCGGGGTCCCCCAGAACAAACATACCGTCAAGATAGTGGTCCCAGTGTCCCGAGATCTTGTAAAGTTCTCTCTTAGCCATCAAAGGCGTCTTGGTAAGGGTGCATCCGCGAGCGGCTTCGGTGTCCTCTATCCAACGCTGAAGAAGCTGGATAACCCTTGCTCCCTTGGGGAGAAGAATGGGAAGACCCTGACCGATATAGTCAACGGTGGTGAAATATTCAAGTTCTCTTCCGAGCTTGTTGTGGTCTCGCTTTTTGGCTTCCTCAAGCTGTGTCAGATGTTCTTCGAGCATCGACGCCTTGGGGAAAGAAACACCGTAAATTCTCGAGAGCTGACGACCGGAAGCGTCGCCTCTCCAATATGCACCCGTAGTCTGAAGAAGCTTTACTGCCTTTATAGACTTAACGTTCATAATGTGAGGGCCGCGGCAAAGATCGGTGAACTCACCCTGCTTAAAGAAGGAAAGGTCGCCCTCTTTAGCGTGTTCCTTGATAAGCTCCTGTTTGTAAGGCTCGTCCTTCATAAGCTTCAGAGCCTCTTCTTCGGGAAGATAGAACTGCTCTAAGACCCTGCCCTCAGAAATGATCTTCTTCATCTCGGCTTCAATCTTCTGAAGATCGTCAACCGTGAAGGCGTTGGGGGTGTCAAAATCATAGTAAAAACCGCGGTCGATCGAAGGACCGATAGCAAGTTTTACGTCGGGATAAAGTCTCTTGACAGCCTCTGCAAGAATATGCGACGAGGTGTGCCAGAACGCCTTTTTACCCTCTAAACTGTCAAATGTTAAAATATTAAGACTGCAGTCCTTATCAATCGGGGTCCTAAGATCCACGACCTCGCCGTCTTTTTCACCCGCAAGAGCCGCTCTCTGCAGACCCTCGGATATCATACCCGCGATCTCGTAAACCGTTGTTCCCTTCTCATATTCATTAATAACTCCGCCTTTTAGTGTTACCTTGATCATAAAAACACCGTTTCCTCTCTTAAAAATAAAACACCCCGAGAAACTGAATTCGTTTCTCGGGGTGAAGAAATCCTTCTCCACGGTTCCACCCGTGTTCGCGTTTAAAACGCCTCGTTAACGCATCTTAACGGCTGCCGCCGCCACGTTCGCCCCAAAGGACTTGCGCGGACTCAGGAGTCGGTGGATATCCGAAGGTAAGCCGCAGTGCTTTCAGCCGGTGGCACCGCTCTCTGAAGACCTTTTCTTTCGGTATCGTTCTCCGTCATCGTTTGGGAATATCATACCACCGCCGAACCTTTTTGTCAAGAAAAAAGAGGCCTTCCGCCCTTAATAAATTATAGTTGAAAAAAATAAAAGTATATGATACAATGTTTTTATATATAACTGAAAGGATGTGGCGAAATGGCAAGAAGACCCCAAGGGAGCAAAAACAGTTCCTATCGCCGTATGAAAAAACTTCATCTCGAAGAATTAAAGGCCAGGTTCCTGATATTCCGTCAGGATATCGGAAGAGAAGCATCGATTCTATTTGAAAACAAGAGGCTTATGATCCCTTATATTTCGATAGTTGCGGTGTTAGTTGCTTTATTTGTGGCATTAACGGTAATCCTCAACTCAAAAACAAGCGTTCTCCACGATCAACACATTGTTCTTTATAACGAAAACGAAGTGCTTCTATCCGAGATAAACAGATATAACGTCCGCTATCTCGAGCAGATAATAAACCGCGAGTTCGATAAGGTCGATACCAACAAGAGAATAAACAGTAATTTCACCTACAGACTTTACGTTAACTCGTCCGACGTAACCAGCAACGTTATCTACACAAAGCAGGACGTTACTACGATAGAGCTCTATGAAGGCGTTGCAGACTCTTTGGCAAAAACATACAGTTCTTCTCTTTTAAAGGACGCAAGTATGGTGCGCAGCGGAAATCTTCCCGCAAACTACATAAGAGTTTCCTGCGGAAACCGCGAACCCGAACTCAAGGTAGTTGAATCAGGGCTCAACGCTCGTTTGCAGGTAAGCTTCTCAGGACTCAGTGAAGGCGAGATCATAACCATCGAAGTAACCTATGCATTCGCTCAGAGAATGGGGCTTGACAGCACCATTATAGAAATTATTAAGAGGTAACGCATTATGGAAAATAAAAATCTTGATAACGATAGCATCATCGAAACCGGTGAAATGATAAACGAGAGCACCAATAAATCTGTCAGGAACTTTCTCATATCACTTCCTGCAGTCCTTGTTGTTATATCTGTCCTCGCATTTCTTTTGCAGTATGTGTTATTTTTCAGAGCGCAGAACGATAATCTGGATATGGAAAAAAGCATCGCCGCAAATAAATCTTCGCTTGAGAATATCCACTCTTCTAATATGACGTTTGCCGCTCAAAAATTAAAAGAGATATATTCTGCCAGCGAACTCACCGCCGTAACCGAGAAATACAGATCGTATTCCATGACGCTCGGCGGAAAGGAGTTAAGCACAGATAATTTCAGTTTTCCGGCAGGAACGGTAGAACTCAAACTCACAGAAACCGCAAAAGCTTCGGCTTTCCCTTATGAAATAGAGGCTTATGGGTCACTCACCGATAAAACGACCTCGGTAAAACTATGGAGCTTTATTAACATCGCAGGCGTTGCTCCCAAGGCGAAAACCGTTGGGCAGGACACCATCGTAACCTATAAAATAACGGGTGAAAAAGGTGAGACCGTCAGAATAAATCTCTCCCCCGTTCTCGTTGACCGTCTCGGAATTAAATATAACTCCATAAGCGTTAAATTCAACTAAAAAAGTGCCGAACAAAACAAAACCACCGACCTTAGCGTGTTATCCTTAACGGAGAA
>JAZNVP010000017.1:0-7078 GCA_045592865.1 Oscillospiraceae bacterium | reverse complement strand
GGGATAGCACCGTTGTTCTTCTGGAGATTGTTTGCTATCTCAACGGGGTTATACTGTATCTGAACGTAGAAGAAATTAAAGAATATAATCAGTAAGAAATAGATGATTGCGTAAAGTGCGGTGTTGTTGTTGAAAAGACCGAGTATCTTTCCCCAGGTCGAAGAATCGCTTATGTTTGCGAAGGTCTTTATCGTTGCCGGTAAAGAAACAAACGAAGAAGCGAAAATGATAGGCATAACGCCGCTCATGTTAACCTTGATCGGAATGTAGCTCGACTGACCGCCATACATCTTTCTGCCAACCACTCTCTTAGCATACTGAACGGGAATTTTTCTCTCAGCGTTGGTAAAGAATACGATAAACGCAACAACCAGAACTGCGAGAACGCAGATAAGCGGAACGAGAACGTAGAACTGCGGAGCGTCTTTACCCATATTCCAGTAAGCAACAAGGGTGTTAACGAGCGCGGGTCCACGGCTGACGATACCTGCAAAGAGGATTATCGAAATTCCGTTTCCTATTCCCTTATCGTCGATTCTCTCACCAAGCCATACGATAAGGCATGAACCTGCGGTGAAAGCAGCAACGATAACTACGAGAGCGAACCAGCCTTCAAAGCCTCTGTTGTATTCAACTGCGCCCTGACTCTTCATAACGAAGTAGTAACCGAGCGACTGAATAAGCGCAAGACCTAAGGTTACGTATCTTGTGATCTTGCCAACCTTTCTCTGACCCTCTTCGCCTTCTTTAGCAAGTCTTCCCAAAGGAGGAATTGCAACCATAAGAAGCTGAATAATGATCGAAGCATTAATGTAAGGCTGAATTGAAAGGGCAAACAAGGTTGCCTGACTGAGTGCGCCGCCGGTTAAAATATCCATATAACCGAGCATATTTCCGCCCTGCGAGAAGATGTTTCCGAGAACGGAAGCATCAAGGAAGGGAACGGGAAGAGCCGCACCTATTCTGAAAACAACAACGATAAGTAGTGTGTAAAGAAGCTTTTTCCTTAAGTCTGCGAGTTTCCAAGCATTTCTTAAAGTTTGAAACATCTTACTCCACCTCTACTTTCCCGCCTGCCGCCTCAATCTTCTCCTTTGCGGCTTTGGAAACAGCTGTTGTCTTAACGGTCAACGCCTTGGTGATCTCACCTCTTGCGAGAACCTTAATGCCATCGAGAGGCTTCTTGATAAGTCCCGAAGCAACGATAGCGTTATCGTCAACAACTGCTCCAGCCTCGAAACGAGCCTCGAGGTCGGATACATTAACTATAGCTAACTTGGTAGCGAAAATATTAACAAAGCCACGCTTAGGAATGACTCTGCTCAAAGGCATCTGGCCGCCTTCAAAGCCTGGACGGACACCTCCGCCGGAACGTGCGTTCTGGCCTTTATGTCCCTTACCTGCAGTCTTACCGTTACCGCTTCCTGCGCCTCTACCAACACGGTAGGACTCTTTTCTGGAACCGGGTGCGGAAGCTAATTCATGCAGTTTCATAGTGGCACCTCCTTGCTTTAAGCTTTGCTTACTTCTACTAAAAAGGAAATCTTATTGATCTTTCCTTTGGTCTGCTCATTGTCCGGCTGAACTGTCTCAGCGCCGATCTTTTTAAGTCCGAGAGAATGAGCGGTAGCGATCTGATCAGCCTTGCAGCCGATAAGACTCTTAACGAGTTTTACTTTAATCTTAGCCATCTCTTTATTCTCCTTTAACCTAAAATCTCTTTAACGGTCTTGCCGCGAACAGCAGCAACCTGCTCGGCATCTCTGAGAGATTTAAGTCCTTCGAAGGTAGCCTTAACAACGTTGTTAGGGTTATTCGAACGAAGCGACTTAGTTCTGATATCTCTGATTCCTGCAGCCTCAATAACTGCACGAACAGCGCCGCCGGCAATAACTCCGGTACCGGGAGCAGCGGGTTTCATAAGAACTCTGCCTGCGCCGAAAGCACCGATAACTTCGTGAGGAATAGTTGTGCCTTTAAGAGAAATCTTAACAAGATTTTTCTTAGCATCCTCAATACCCTTGCGGATAGCATCCGGAACTTCGGAAGCCTTACCGAGTCCGTAACCGATTGTTCCTTTTCCGTCGCCAACAACAACTAAAGCTGCGAACTTGAAAATACGTCCGCCCTTAACTGTTTTGGAAACTCTGTTAAGAGAAACAACCTTTTCAACAAACTCGTTAGTGTTATTATCTGTCCTTGCCAAAAAAATCCCTCCTAACTTAGAACTTGAGTCCGCTCTCACGCGCACCCTCTGCTACAGCAGCAACTCTGCCGTGGTAAACGAAACCGCCGCGGTCGAAAACAACGTTTTCGATGCCCTTTTCGAGAGCTCTTTTAGCAACAAGCTCTCCAACCTTCTTGGCAGCTTCCTTATTGGAACCAACACCGTTGAATTCCTTTTCAAGAGAAGAAGCGCTAACAAGCGTTACACCTTTGGTGTCGTCGATAACCTGAGCGTAGATGTTCTTGTTAGAACGAAATACATCAAGACGGGGACATTCTGCTGTGCCGCTGATCTTGCTGCGAACACGAAGGTGTCTCTTAGCGCGAAGAGCAGCCTTGTCCTTCTTAATAACCATAATTTAAACTCCTCCTGTTTATTTCTTAGCACCCTTACCGGCTTTACCCTCTTTGCGAACGATGTGCTCGTCAGCATACTTGATTCCCTTACCTTTGTAAGGCTCCGGAGGACGTTTTTCTCTTATCTCAGCAGCGAACTGACCAACCTGCTGTTTGTTTGCACCGTTTACGATTATCTGGTTGGGACCGGGAACCTCAATAGTGATGCCCTCGGGCTCAGTCATAATAACCTGATGCGAGTAACCTAAGTTCATAACAAGGTCTTTGCCCTGCTTAGCAACACGGTAACCAACACCGTTAACCTCGAGAACCTTTTTGTAACCCTCGGTAACACCAACAACCATGTTGTTTATGAGTGTTCTGGTAAGTCCGTGAAGCGCTCTGTTTTTCTTGTCGTCGTTAGGACGAGTAACAACGATCTCACCGGCGTTAACCTCGATGTTCATAGCGGGGTCGAAGCTCTGAGTGAGAGTTCCCTTTGCACCCTTAACGGTAAGAGTGTTGCCGTCGATTTTTACCTCAACGCCCTGAGGAACTGCAATGGGTTTTCTACCTATTCTTGACATTTCAGTATCCTCCTTACCATACGAATGCGAGGATCTCGCCGCCAACGTTTTCACGACGTGCCTGTTTGTCGGTCATAATACCCTTAGAGGTGGAAAGGATCGCAATTCCGAGACCCTTCATAACCTTGGGCATATCCTCACAGTTTGTGTAAATACGAAGGCCGGGTTTCGAAACTCTTCTGAGGCCGGTGATAACCTGAGAGCGATTTTCGCCATACTTTAAAGTAATGCGGATAATGCCCTGCTTGTTATCGTCAACAACCTCATAGGAAGCGATAAAGCCTTCATCAGCTAATATCTTAGCTATAGATTTTTTAATATTTGATGCGGGAATATCAACCGTATCATGTTTAGCAGAGTTTGCGTTTCTGATTCTGGTGAGCATATCTGCTATTGCATCGGTGATCTGCATACCGTAACCTCCTTTGCTATATTTACCAGCTTGCCTTTTTAACACCGGGAATCTGGCCCTTGTAAGCTAATTCCCTAAAGCATATACGGCAAATGCCGAATTTGCGAAGGTAGGCATGTGGTCTGCCGCAGATTTTGCAGCGGTTGTAAGCGCGAGTAGAGAACTTAGGTGCTCTCTGCTGCTTATTTTTCATTGAAGTCTTTGCCACAGTAACCCCTCCTTATTTCGCAAACGGAGCGCCTAACAGTGTTAAGAGCTCTTTAGCTTCTTCGTCGGTATTAGCGGTAGTGATGAACGCAATGTCCATACCGCGAACCTTATCAACCTTATCATATTCGATCTCAGGGAATATAAGCTGTTCCTTGATACCGAAATTGTAGTTTCCTCTGCCGTCGAACGAGTCGCCGTTGATTCCGTGGAAGTCTCTGACTCGGGGAAGAGCAAGATTGAAGAGCTTGTAAACAAACTCATACATCTTCTCGCCTCTGAGAGTAACCTTGCATCCGATGCACTGACCGGCACGGAGCTTAAAGTTAGCAACAGACTTTCTGGAAAGACATCTGACTGCCTTCTGACCGGTGATCTTAGCAAGATCTCCGGAAATTGCATCGATTATCTTGTCGTTGTCTTTTGCTTCGCCGCACGAAACGCTGAGAACAACCTTCTCAAGCTTCGGAATCTGCATAACGCTTTTATAGCCGAACTTCTGCATAAGTGCAGGAGCTACGTCTTTAGCATAAATTTCTTTAAGAATTGCCATTTCAAATTCCTCCACTTAGAAAGTTTTTCCGCAAACTTTGCAAACTCTTACCTTACTGCCGTCCTCAAGAACCTTGTGAGCAAGTCTTGTAGGCTTTTTGCAGGAAGGGCAGATAAGCTGCACCTTGGAAGCATACATAGCTGCTTCTGCCTTAACGATGCCGCCCTGTTCACCCATTTTGCGGGGTTTAACGTGTTTAGTAGCAAGGTTTAAGCCTTCAACGATAACCTTGCTCTCCTTGGGGCTAACTGCGAGAACTTTACCGGTGCTGCCTTTGTTTTTTCCGGAAAGAACGACAACAGTGTCGCCGGTCTTTACATGAACCTTATTCATTAGACTGCACCTCCTTAAAGCACTTCAGGAGCTAATGACAGGATCTTCATATAGTCCTTATCACGAAGCTCTCTGGCAACGGGTCCGAAAATACGGGTTCCCTTGGGGTTTTTATCTTCTTTAATAATTACTGCTGCATTATCATCGAATCTGATGTATGTTCCGTCCTCACGGCGAACACCTTTAGCAGAACGAACGATAACAGCTTTAACAACTTCGCCTTTTTTAACAACGCCGCCGGGAGCAGCCTTCTTAACCGAAGCTACAACCACGTCGCCGATATTGGCGTACCTCCTACGTGAACCGCCAAGCACACGAATGCACATAAGTTCTTTTGCACCGGTGTTGTCAGCTACTTTGAGGTAGGTCTGCATCTGTATCACAGAGCGTTCCTCCTTTCGGTTTTACGATAATTATTTAGCTTTTTCAATAATCTTAACGAGTCTCCATCTCTTATCTTTCGAAATGGGGCGGGTCTCCATAATGGAAACGCGGTCGCCGATAGAGCACTCATTGTTTTCGTCATGCGCCTTAAACTTAACGGTGCGCTTGATGATCTTCTTATAAAGAGGATGTGTTACGTTATCCTTAATTGCAACAACGATGGTCTTATCCATTTTATTGCTAACAACAACGCCTACTCTCTCTTTTCTGAGATTTCTTTCGCTCATCTTCTTGTCCTCCATTCCCATTACTGCTCATTCTTGAGTTCAAGCTCACGTAAAACCGTTTTGATCTTAGCGATATCCTTCTTAACAGCGCTAATTCTCATAGGATTTTCGAGCTGATTGATAGCAAGTTGGAAACGCAGGTTGAACAGTTCTTTCTTGCAGTCTGCTAACTTTTCGTTAAGTTCAGCAACTGAAAGTTCTCTTACTTCAGCAATTTTCATTCTCCTGCAACCTCCGTTTCTTCCCTTTTAACAAACTTACATTTAATGGGGAGCTTGTGCATAGCAAGACGCATAGCCTCTCTTGCATTCTCCTCAGAAATTCCGCCGATCTCGAACATAACTCTGCCGGGCTTAACAACTGCAACCCAGTATTCAGGCGAACCTTTACCGGAACCCATTCGGGTCTCAGCGGGCTTCGCTGTTACGGGCTTATCGGGGAAAATCTTGATCCAAACCTTACCGGTTCTCTTTGTAAAACGTGTCATAGCGATACGGGCAGCTTCGATCTGGTTGGAAGTGATCCAAGCGGGCTCAAGAGCCTGCAGGCCAAACTCGCCGTTAGTAACGGTATTGCCGCGCATTGCTTTACCCTTAAGACGTCCTCTCTGGACTCTTCTGTATTTAACTCTCTTCGGCAACAGCATTACTTTCTGCCCCCTTCCGTGTGAGCCTTTCTGTTAACAGAAAGAACCTCTCCTTTGTAGATCCAGACCTTAACACCGATCTTACCGTAGGTTGTGTTAGCCTCAGCAAAACCGTAGTCAATGTCTGCACGAATGGTCTGAAGCGGAATCGTTCCCTCGTGGTAAGATTCGCTTCTTGCGATCTCGGCGCCGCCAAGACGACCCGAAACCATAGCCTTGATACCTCTTGCACCGGCATTCATTGTTCTGCCGATCGACTGCTTTAATGCTCTTCTGAAAGAAACACGTCTCTCAAGCGAAGCAGCGATAGATTCAGCAACGAGCTGAGCGTTGGTATCCATATTTTTAACTTCAACAATGTTGATAACAACAGGTTTTGAAGCGAGCTTCTGGCAACTAGCCTTAAGCTTCTCTATCTCAGCACCGCCTTTACCGATAACCATACCGGGTTTAGCGCAGTGAATGCTGATCTTAACCTTGTTCGCATCTCTTTCGATCTCGATGCGCGGAACTCCTGCACTGTATAGTGTCTTCTTGATGAATTTACGTAAGTTGTAGTCCTCAACAAGAGTATCGCCGAAAACGCTGTCATTAGCAAACCAGCGGGAATCCCAATCTTTGATAACACCCACTCTAAGTCCGTGGGGGTTTACTTTCTGGCCCATAATTTACCTCCTCTTCAGCTTATTCCTTTTCCTTAAGCACTAAAGTAATGTGCGAAGTTCTCTTAAGAACTCTGAATGCTCTACCCTGTGCTCTCGGACGGATTCTCTTCATTGTAGGACCCGGTGTAACGTAACACTCGGCAACGTAAAGACTGTCTTTATTCATGCTGAAATTGTTATCAGCATTTGCAGCTGCCGAATTGAGTAATTTAATAAGCAACTCACTTGCTGCCTTAGGGGTGTGCTTTAAAATAGCTCTCGCCCTGTCAACCGGCTGGTTTCTTATTAAATCAAGCACAATCTGCACTTTTCTCGGCGCTATACGGGCGTTTCTTAAAATTGCCCTTGCTTCCATAATAAATCCTCCTTCCGGTCGCTGTTAATTTCCGTTATTACTTGTTTTGCTTCCTGCATGACCCTTAAAGGTTCTTGTGGGAGCAAA
>JAZNVP010000016.1:0-4759 GCA_045592865.1 Oscillospiraceae bacterium | reverse complement strand
GTATACCTCGGTATTATCAAATTCTTAGGTTTTGAACAGATCTTTAAAAATGCTTTGACAGGTCTTCCTATCGGCGGCGGTAAAGGTGGTTCAGACTTCGACCCCAGAGGCAAGAGCGACGGCGAAATCATGAGATTCTGTCAGTCATTTATGACAGAGCTTTCACGTCATATCGGCTCACACGTTGACGTTCCCGCTGGTGACATCGGCGTTGGCGCAAGAGAAATCGGCTACCTCTTCGGCCAGTATAAGAGACTCCGTAATGAATTCACCGGCGTTCTCACCGGTAAGGGAATTGCTTTCGGCGGCTCGCTTATCCGTCCTGAAGCAACAGGCTTTGGCGCAGTTTACTATGCCGTTGAGATGCTTAAGACCTTTAATGAAGATATTAAAGGCAAGACCTTTGCAGTTTCGGGCTTCGGCAACGTTGCCTGGGGAACCGTTAAGAAGATCAACGAGCTCGGCGGTAAGGTAGTTACCATCTCGGGCCCCGACGGTTATATCTATGATAAAGACGGTGTTGCAACCGAAGAAAAGATAAACTTTATGCTTGAGATGCGTGCATCGGGCAGAGATAAGGTCGAGGACTATGCTGAGAAATTCGGCGTTCCTTTCTTTAAGGGCCAGAGACCTTGGGGTGAGAAGGTTGACGTTGTTATGCCTTGTGCAACCCAGAACGAAGTTGGCATCGACGATGCTAAGAACATCGTTGCAAACGGCGTTAAATACTACGTTGAGGTTGCTAATATGCCCACAACCGAGGAAGCAGCCGCTTACCTCAAACAGAACGGCGTTGTTATCGCTCCTTCAAAGGCAGTTAACGCAGGTGGCGTTGCAGTTTCGGGTCTTGAGATGTCGCAGAACTCCATGCGTTACAGCTGGACCGCAGAAGAGGTTGACGCTAAACTTCAGCAGATCATGAAGAGCATCTACGCTAACTCCTACGATGCCGCTAAGAGATACGGTATGGAAGGAGACCTCGTTGCAGGAGCGAATATTGCAGGCTTTGAAAAGGTTGCAAACGCAATGATCGCAGAGGGTTACGCATATTAATTCAAAATAAAAAACGGTTGCCGATAGAGTAGGGCAGCTAAGGATAAAATAAAAAATGCACGAACTTTTCGTGCATTTTTTTTATTGCGATATGCCAGTAAAATCAGCGTGGTATTTATTTTAAAGGTTTTGGTTGGTCAGTGAGCCCTAATATATAATCAGCAGATAAATTATAATGTTTGCATAATTTTATGATTCTTCTGATTGGCATTTCATTTATGCCCTTTTCGTATTTTAAATAGGCTTGTTGAGTTGTTTCTAACAAATCGGCAAGCTGTTGTTGCGTTTCGTTATTCTTAATTCTGATTTCTCTTATTCTTTTATAATATTCCATTTTAATCCCTCTTTCTAATTTAATGATAAATCACAAATGATGTATTGACAAACATCAAATATGATGTTAAAATAAATTACATCAATTTTGATTTATCTGAGGAGAGGTTGAAATGATAAGAAAAAATATAAATGACGAAATAGATAATTTTATGAATAGTATTGCATATTTAAGAAAAAAGAATTGGTTTTCAAAAAAAGAGATGGCAAATGTTTTAAATATTAGTATTTACTCATTGAACAGGATAGAAAGGGGAGAACTTCCTGAAAAATTAAGCGTTGAGATTGTCTTCAATTTGCAAAAGCATTTCAAAATATCACCCGAAAAGCAATTCAAAAATATAAAATAAATTTTGCAAAGTAAAATATATCTCAAAAGAAAAAATTTAATAGCGATATTGTGAGACAGGTCTCACAGTTATATTTTATTCGCCCCAAAACTGCCGAAGGCAATATCACTCGGTGGAAACCGAATATCACTGCGTAGCAATAGAACTCGCCAAAAGGCGAATAAAACTAGCCAAGTGTCATTAAGAACACTTGGCTATCGGAAACCGTTTTTTTATTTTTGTTTATTTGGTAATTGGGCTAATATAATTCCCGAGAAAATGAGAAGGCAACCAACTGCCGCGAGTGAAGAAATGCTCTCGCCCCGCAAAAGAACGCCGCCTAAAAGCGCGAACACCGATTCGGTGGACATTATAATAGCGGCGGCAGTGGGGTTGGCGTTTTTTTGTCCGATGATCTGGAGCGTGTAAGCAACACCGACCGAACAAAGTCCGCCATAGAGAATGGGAAGCGAAGCCGAAAGAATGGCGCTTAAGCTTATGTTTTCGAAAATAAGCGCGGTGATAAGGGATAAAACCCCGCAGGTTAAAAACTGAACACATGAGAATTTAATGGGATACATCTTTTCGGAAAATTTGTCCACCATCAGAATCTGCACCGAGAACATAAGGCTGGAGAATATTACGAGAATATCGGCAAACGAGAAAGAAAAGGTGTCGAAAAAGCTTACGCAGAACAGTCCTGCCAAAGCCAAGATTGCACCGAGCCAGATATTGAGCCGCGATTTCATTTTGAAGAAAATGACCCCCGCGATAGGCACCAGAACGGTGTATATCCCCGTCAGAAACCCTGCCTTACCGACACCGTCCATATATAAAAGTCCGACCTGTTGAAAATTGGCGGCGGCGAAAAGTGCAAAACCGGTTGCGATACCCGATAAAACGGTGTATTTAAATCGGGATTTTTCGCATTCCCTCTCGAAAATGAGCGCAACGGGAATTAAAGAAAGCCCACCAAGAACAAACCTGACTCCGTTATATGTAAAAGGTCCGACAAAATCCATTCCTTCCTTTTGGGCAACAAAGGCAAAGCCCCAGATTACCGCCGCAAAAAGAAGAATGAAGTTTGCCTTTAACTGTTTAGACATTTTTCTATTCTCCTTCTAAGAATGAAAGAAACGGCGAATTCGCCGTTTCTTTTTTATGCATTATTTTTCTTCTGAATATAGGTCTCGAGTTTTTTCTTTGCCCACTCTTCCTTGTTGGTCTGTCTGCTTCTGGCAATACCCAAAGCACCGTCGGGCAGATCGTCGGTTATGGTGCTTCCTGCGGCAGTGTAAGCGCCGGAGCCAACCTTAACGGGAGCAACGAGGTTTGTGTTGCAGCCGATAAACGCGTAGTCGCCAACTGTGCATCGGTTTTTAGTCTCACCGTTGTAGTTAACGGTAACAACTCCGCAACCGAAGTTAACGTGTTTGCCAACGTCACTGTCACCGATATAGGTAAGATGCGAAACGCAGGTTCCCTCACCAATGTTGGAGTTTTTAAGTTCAACAAAGTCACCGATATGAACCTTATCGGAAATATTGGTGTTCGGACGAACCTGAGAAAAGGGCCCGATGTCAACCTTCTTGCCAACTGTCGATTCTAAAACGTGGGAAGCGTTAATGCGGCTATCTTCACCGATAACGCTCCTGTCAATAAGCGAGTTAGGGCCAATAACTGCGCCCGAAGCAATGTGGCTTTTTCCCTTAATGATAGTGCCACCGAGTATCTCGGCGCCGCTTTCAACTATGGCGTCAGGAGATATCATGACCCCGTCAGTCGAGCGGAATATAACGCCCTTGTCTAAAAGGCTTTCTATAACCTCTGCTGCCGCCTTTTTTTCGGCGCTCAGAAGGTCACGCGCGGAATAAATAGGGGAGAGAGCATCTCCTGCGGAAACAACATCAGCCGAAAGAGACTTTTTCCAGACAAGGTTTCCGTCTGCGAAAGAAAGTCCGTCTTTTCCCGAAGCGCAGAATTCATCATAGGTCTTAAGAAGAGCCTCGGCATTTATATTGGAAACACGGGGGGTAACGCATAAAACCTCGCCTGAAACGTAATCTGTTTCATTTATAACCTCTATCCCTGCCTTGCCGAGAAGGTCGGTCAGAATTTCATCTGCCGATCTGAAAAGAATAGAAATCTTATCGTCTGCGATAGCGCCTTGTTTTTCGGCGGAAGGGAGAATAACTGCAAATTTTTTCATACCTTTACCTCTCTTGATTACTAAGATTATATATATTATTGCAATTTTTTGTGTGTTTTGCAATACAATTTAGGAAAAATTATACAAGTTATAAATTTTTTTCATAAATTTTATAAAAAGATATAGCATTTTATCAACTTCTTTGATATAATAATAGCGTTGCAAAAAACCGATTGTGAAAACGCCTTGGAAAAAGGGATCGTAATCGGTTTGTTTGCGTGTCAAAAAATAATTGTTGGAGGAAAAGAAATGGCTAAGAAGTATGTTTACCTTTTTACAGAAGGCAACGCAACAATGCGTGAGCTTCTCGGCGGTAAAGGCGCTAACCTCGCAGAGATGACCGGTCTCGGTCTTCCCGTTCCGCAGGGTTTCACCGTAACCACAGAGGCTTGCACACAGTATTATGAGGACGGTAGAAAGATCAACGATGATATCCAGGCAGAGATAATGGAGTATATCGATAAGATGGAAGCTATCACCGGTATGAAATTCGGTGATACAGAGAATCCTCTTCTCGTATCGGTTCGTTCCGGTGCCCGTGCATCCATGCCCGGTATGATGGATACAATTCTTAACCTCGGTCTTAACGAAGAGGTTGTTGAAGTAATGGCTAAGAAGTCGGGTAACGCCAGATGGGCTTACGACTGTTACAGAAGATTTATCCAGATGTATTCCGACGTTGTTATGGAAGTTGGAAAGAAATATTTTGAGCAGCTTATCGACGAAATGAAAGAAAAGAAGGGCGTAACTCAGGACATCGAGCTTAACGCTGACGATCTTAAAGAACTCGCTTCCCAGTTCAAAGCTGAGTATAAAGCAAAGATCGGTAAGGACT
>JAZNVP010000015.1:0-56048 GCA_045592865.1 Oscillospiraceae bacterium | reverse complement strand
CATTCGTTCTAATATCACAAATTATTTAAGTTTGGAGGACAAAGATATGAGTTTAGTTCCTATGGTCGTTGAACAGACAAACAGAGGAGAGAGAAGCTACGATATTTTTTCGAGACTTCTTAACGACAGAATTATTATGCTTTCGGATGAGGTTAACGATACCACCGCAAGTTTAGTTGTGGCTCAACTTTTATATCTTGAGGGTCAGGATCCCGAGAAGGATATCTGCCTTTATATTAACAGCCCCGGCGGTTCCATTACTGCAGGTATGGCGATATACGACACCATGCAATACGTTAAGTGCGACGTTTCCACCATCTGCATCGGTATGGCGGCTTCGATGGGTGCGTTTTTACTCTCGAGCGGTGCTAAGGGCAAGAGATTTGCTCTTCCTAACAGTGAGATAATGATTCATCAGCCTTTGGGCGGTATGAAGGGTCAGGCGACCGACATTAAGATTCACGCTGACAGAATTATCAGAATGAAAGAAAAGCTCAACGAGATTCTTGCTTCCAATACCGGAAGATCGGTTGAGGAGATCGCAAGAGATACCGAGAGAGATAATTTTATGGAAGCGGATGCCGCTTTGGAATACGGACTTATCGACAAGGTTCTTTACAAAAGAGATTAAAGGAGATTTCTGATGGCAAACAATAATCAGAAGCCGCCGCTTCATTGTATTTTCTGCGGTAAGACAGAAAGCGATGAAACGAGGTTTATTCAGGGACCCGGTGGAGTTATTTGCGAGGAATGTATTTCGCTTTGTTATTCGCTCCTTAACGATACTGAGGAAGAACCCAAAAAGAAAAAGAATAGAAAAGGTTCTGAAACGGTTTTGCCTAATCCTTCCGAGATGAAGGAGTTTCTCGACCAATACGTTATCGGGCAGGACGAAGCGAAGGTTTCTCTTTCGGTTGCGGTTTACAACCATTATAAGAGGATATTCTTTGCGGAAAACGGCGCCGATGATGACGTTGAAATTCAGAAGAGCAACGTTTTGCTTTTGGGTCCTACGGGCGTTGGTAAGACGCTTCTCGCTTCGACCCTTGCAAAGCTTCTGAGTGTTCCTTTCGCTATTGCCGATGCGACCACGCTTACCGAAGCGGGTTACGTTGGCGATGACGTTGAGAACATTCTGCTTCGTCTTATTCAGAATGCAGATTACGATATTTCTCTTGCAGAGAGAGGAATTATTTATATTGACGAGATAGATAAGATATCCCGAAAATCCGAGAACACCTCTATTACGAGAGACGTTAGCGGTGAGGGTGTTCAGCAGGCGCTTCTTAAGATTTTAGAGGGCACTGTGGCTTCGGTTCCGCCTCAGGGCGGAAGAAAGCATCCTCAACAGGAGATGCTTAAGATCGACACCACAAACATTCTTTTTATCTGCGGCGGTGCTTTCGACGGTCTTGAAAAGATTATTATGGAAAGGGATAAGAAATCGGTTCTCGGTTTCGGCGGCACGGTTGTTGCTAAACGCGAAGCTGAGGGAAAAGAGGTTCTCGCTAAGGTTATTCCTCACGACCTCGTTAAGTTTGGAATTATCCCTGAGCTTATAGGCCGTCTTCCCGTTATAGCGGCGCTTGAGCCTTTGACGGCGGAGCATCTTACCAAGATACTCTTGGAGCCTAAGAACTCGCTTGTTAAACAGTATACCAAGCTTTTGAAGATGGATAACGTTGAGATAGAGTTCGAAGAAGAGGCGCTTCGTCTTATCGCTGAGAAGGCGATAGAGAGAAAAACGGGTGCGAGGGGACTTCGTTCCATTATTGAGGAGCTTCTGACCCCCGTTATGTTTGCGGCGCCCAGTGATTACACTATTGAAAAGAAAGTTATAACTCCCGAGAGTGTCCGCGGCGGACTTCCTAAGGTTATTCACAATAAAAACCGTGAACCCGTGAAGTTGACGACCACGGCGCCCATCAGGAAAAAAGATTATGCAGGTTAAATTTTTACCGCTCTCAGAAGAGCGGTAAAAAACTTTTTGGAGAAAACAAACTATGCGAATGAGAAGAAAGCCGTATGCGCGGCCTGAACTTGCGGAATGTTTTTTTAATACCCCAAATCCCTTGGATTTTTATGGAAAATGGCACGGTCTTTTCAAAAGAAAGGCGCCGTTGCATATTGAACTCGGGTGCGGAAAAGGCGGGTTTATAGCCTCGCTTTCGGCGGACAATCCCGACACTAATTACCTTGGGATCGATATAAAAAGCGAGGTTCTTGTTCTTGCTAAGCGGAATATTGAGGCTCGTTTTAAGGAAAAACAGAGGGAAATTGATAACGTTTTCATAATGTCGCACGATATTGAGAGGATCGACCTTATGATGTCGGAGAGCGACAGGGTGGACAGAATTTACATAAATTTCCCGAACCCTTGGCCGAAGGACAGGCATAAAAAACGAAGGCTTACTCATACCCGTCAGCTTCTCAAATACCGCGAGTTTCTTTCTGATGACGGTGAGATATATTTTAAGACCGATTCTTCCGAGCTTTTTAATGAAAGCCTTGATTATTTTAAGGAGAGCGGGTTTGAGGTAACCTACTTAACGCGGGATCTACACAAAGAAAGGCCCGAAGGAAACGTTTTGACCGAGCACGAGAGGATGTTTTCAGAGGTGGGTGTGCCGATAAAGATGCTTATTGCGAGAAAGGTGAAAGAAAATGTATGAGGAAATGATAAATTATCCTTTTATAACAGAGTTTTTGAACAGTAACCTTTCTTCTCTTGACGGAGACACCGAGGTGCTCGAAAAAGAACTCCGAGAGAATGAGCATCTGCCTATTATAAGGCCGTCGGCGGCAAGATTTTTGCAGTTTTTATGCGCATTGAAGAAACCGAAGCGCATTTTGGAAATCGGAACCTGCGTTGGTTTTTCGGCGATACTTATGAAGAACGTTTGTCCTGACGCGAAGATTGAAACAATCGACCGATATGATTATATGATCCGCAGGGCAAAGGAGAATTTCGAGCGGTTTGATAAAGAGGGGAACATTACTCTTTTAGAGGGTCAGGCATCTGAGATACTGCCTTCTTTAAAGGGGGAATACGATCTTATTTTCCTTGATGCCGCGAAGGGACAGTATCCTGCGTTTTTGCCTGAATGCTTAAGGCTTTTAGCCCCCGGCGGAATTTTTCTGGCGGATGACGTTTTGTTCGACGGGCTCGTTGCAGAAAGTTCGAGGAGCACAAGGCGGGATATGACGATAGTTAAAAGGCTTCGCTCATTTTTAGAGGAGCTTACGAATGATAAGACGCTCTATTCCTCGCTCATACCTATTGGAGACGGTATGATCGCGGTTATGAAGAAGGAGGGGGAATAATGGCAGCAGAAAGGCTTCAGAAGCTTCTTTCTTTATCGGGATACTGCTCGAGAAGAAAGGCGGAAGAACTTATTTCGGCAGGGAAGGTTACGGTTAACGGAAGACCTACCCAATTAGGCGATAAGGCAGACCCCAATCGTGATATTATAGCGGTATCGGGGGAAAGAATATATTTTGAAAAGAAAAAGCAGTTTATTTATTTAATGCTTTACAAGCCGAGGGGATACGTTACCACCCTTAAGGACGAGATGGACAGGAAATGCGTTGCAGAGCTTGTTAGCGATCTCGGTGAGAGGGTTTATCCTATCGGAAGGCTTGACAAGGACTCCGAGGGACTTCTTCTTATGACTAACGACGGCGAGTTTGCAAACCTTATAATGCATCCGAAAAGCAATATTAAGAAGCATTACAGGGTTACAGTCAGAGAGAAGGTTACCGAAGAGCAGATTGTTAATCTTTCGGTTGGCGTTGAAATAGACGGTAGAAAAACCGCCCCTGCAACCATTCACGTTATTGACGATACGTCTGAAAACAGAACGGTTATGGAATTTATTTTAACCGAGGGAAGAAACCGAGAGATAAGAAAGATGTGCGAAAGCCAGAATTTAACGGTTGTCCGTCTTAAAAGGTTTGCTGAGGGACCTGTTAAACTCGGAATGCTTTCTCCGGGTAACTACAGAATGCTCAAAAAAGAAGAGATCATTGCTTTGCGAACTGCCGCATTAAAGGGTAGAAACGCAGCTGAAAATAAAATGAAGGAAAGGAGAAATGAAAAATGGAGATAACAAAGGATATGGTCGTTGGCTCGGTTCTTGATATGGCGCCCGAAACTGCACCCCTTTTCTTTGAGATGGGAATGCACTGCTTGGGTTGTCCTTCCGCAAGAGGAGAATCAATAGAGGACGCTTGTGCGGTTCACGGCGTTGACGCTGACGATTTCGTTGCAAAGCTTAACGAATTTTTAGGTAAATAATTTAAAAAACTCCCGAAAGTTTTTAACCTTTCGGGAGTTTTTTAGTCTTCTGTTATTGTGAAAAGCTCGTTAGGTGTGCAACCGAAAAGCAGACACATTGTTTCGATGTTTTCGTATCTTATGGATTTTGTCTGGTTGTTTACCATTCTGCTGAAATTCTGATAACTCATACCGAGCTGTTTATAAAGCCAGTATTTTGTTTTGCCGTTTTTACGGAGCAATTCTAAAGCATTTAATTTTATCATATCGGACACCGCGCTTACAGTTTTTTATTGCTTTTCCACTGGCAGTTTTCGGGGTTACATCTGAAGGAGTAAACCGTTTCGTCTGCCTCAAAGTTACAGATGCCTTTTTTACAGTAAACACATACGCTATCGTCGAACCTATTTTTAACGACGGTTCTTTTTTGTTTTTCTTCTGCCTTTCTCTGTTTTTCGGCGGCGGCTCTGTCCTTTATAAGTTTAGCCGCTTTTTCTTCGTCGAAATCGCATTCTTTGAGGGCGAGGTAGAAGTCTCTTTTACTGAGGAGTTTATTATACTGCGTCTTTATTTCGGAAAATTCCTTATCCCTTTTCTTCTTGCCTTTTTTCTCGTATATACCGATAAATATCTGGCTTACGAGGATATAAATAGCAGAAGCGGCGACGAGGGCACCTATAAGGATATAGAGATACGCTCCCTTGAAGCTGTTTATTCTTAGCGCTACAAGTGCCATAACGCCTACGAAAAGCGTGGCATAGCTTATATATCCGAGGACCCCTAATTTCTCCTCGCGGAGAGCCATAAGGCGATTATATTCTTTCTGAACCTTTTTGAATTCTCCGAAAAAGGCTTCGGCTTCAACTTTCAATTCTTCCTTAGAAGACATAAACTCCATTCCTTTCTAATGAAAAACGGCCGCCGGAGCGACCGTTTAAGATTAGTCAATCTCGACCAAGACAGACACGTTATTTTTTATAGCGGCGCTTTTAACAATGGAGCGCATTGCTTTTGCAATTCTGCCTTTCTTTCCGATTACTCTTCCCATATCATCGGGTGCTACGTTAAGATGGTAAACAACGACACCGTTTTCGTTAGGTTCGTCGGCGGTGACTTTAACCGCGCTCTTATCGTCAACAAGGCCCTCTGCGATGGTTTTAATGAGATTAGTCATATCCATTTTAAGAGTTTCCTTTCCTATATGAGCCTTTATAAAAAGGCGTCCTAAAAAGCCCCGAGAAACAGGGGCTTTTAAATTGCGGATGCCGAACTTAATCGGCGATCTTACCGATTAAAGAATACCTTCTTTTTTCAGAAGCACTTTAACGGTATCAGTAGGCTGAGCACCGTTTGAGATCCAGTTTTTAGCCTTCTCTGCATCAACCTTTACTACAGACGGATTGGGCATCGGATCATAATAACCGATTTCCTCGATAAATCTACCGTCTCTCGGGTATCTGGAGTCTGCTACTACGATTCTGTAGAAAGGATTCTTCTTAGCACCCATTCTGCGAAGTCTGATTTTAACTGCCATAATAATTCACCCCCAAAAGTGATTAAAAATTTTTATATCTGAATCCAATTTGGATTACATACCGAACATTGATGGGTTAAATCTTCCTTTTTTGCCCTTCATTTTTCCCATCTGCTTGAACATTTTATTCATCTGTTCATACTGCTTTAAAACCCTGTTAACGTCCTGAACCTCGGTTCCGCTGCCTGCGGCAATTCTTCTTTTCCTTGAAGGATTTATTATAGAGGGCTTTTCTCTTTCCTTTTTGGTCATCGACTGAATGACGGCTTCGGTAACGAAAAGCTTTTTCTCATCGATATCGTTAGGGTTTATTTTAGATGCACCGGGGATCATTCCGAGGATATCCTGGATAGAGCCCATTTTTCTTATCTGCTGCATCTGGTCTAAAAGATCGTTGAGATCGAATTTATTTTCCTTGATCTTTTTGGTAAGTTTTAAGGCTTCCTTTTCATCAAATTCCTTTTCGGCTTTTTCGATAAGGGTGAGCATATCGCCCATTCCTAAAATTCTTGAAGCCATTCTTTCGGGATGGAAAGGCTCGAGGTCGGTTATTTTTTCACCAATACCTGCGAATTTTACCGGCTTACTCGTTACGCTTAAGATCGAAAGGGCGGCACCGCCTCGGGTATCACCGTCGAGCTTGGTGAGGATAACGGAATCGAACCCCAATGCTTCGTTGAAGGTGGAAGCCACGTTAACCGCGTCCTGACCGGTCATAGCGTCGAGCACTAAGATTATCTCGCTCGGCTCGGTTTTTGCTTTTATATCTTTAAGCTCATTCATAAGCTCGGTGTCGATATGAAGGCGGCCCGCGGTGTCGAGAATAACGATATCGTTTCCGTGGTCCTTAGCGTGAGAAACAGCGTGACGCGCTATTTCTACGGGGTTGCCCTGACCTTCCTCGTAAACGGGGACACCTGCTTTTTCACCGACGATCTTGAGCTGATCGATAGCGGCAGGTCTATAAACGTCGCATCCGACGAGCAAGGGGCGTTTTTCGTTATCCTTAAAATATTTTGCGAGTTTAGCCGCATGGGTCGTTTTACCTGCACCCTGAAGACCGCACATCATTATAACCGACGGGCCTTTGGATGCAAAATTTATTTTATGAGCCTTATCTCCGCCCATTAAGGAGATAAGCTCGGAGTTAACTATTTTTATAACCTGCTGGGCAGGTGTTAAACTTTCGAGGACATCGGCTCCCAAGCATTTCTCGCTGACTGCTGCAACGAAATCCTTTGCAACCTTATAGTTAACGTCGGCTTCAAGGAGAGAAAGTTTTATCTCACGCATTGAGGCTTTGATATCTGCCTCGGTGAGCCTTCCTTTCGACTTGAGTTTTTTAAAGGCCGCGGAAAGTTTTTCGGATAGGCTTTCAAATGCCAATGCGTTTCCTCCTAAACTGTTGCCTCAAGAGATTTTTCTGCTTTTTTCTGAATTTCTTTTGCTGCCGCAGTTATATCGGCGGAATAAAAGAATTTATCGTTAACTGCTTCGATTTTTAAAGCGAGTTCAAAAATTTCTTTGAGGTTATCATCAAGATTTTTGGTTTTTTCATAAAGACCGAGTTTTTCTTCGAGTTCCAAGAGAACTGCTTCGCCGCGTTTTATGGAATCTCTGACTCCCTGACGGCTTATTCCCTCATAATTTCCGATCTCACCAAGGGAAAGATCTTCGTTATAATAGAGTTCAAGAACGTCTCTCTGTTTATCGGTCAACATATTACCGTAAAAGTCGAGCAAAACCGAAATTTTAAGATCTTTTGCCACCTTTTTACACCTCTTCCGTCGATAGATGTAAAGTGGAAACACTTTACGGTTTTATTATAATACAAAACGCTCTGAAAGTCAAGTAAAAAATGCAAAAAAAACGGCTTTTTTAAGCCGTTTTTTAATAAAATTCTACTGCGGTTATAATGCTGTTATTCTGGGGGTCAGATAGCCTTTCGAGAGGGGTATTTTTATCGGAATTATCGAATAGGGAAGCAAAGTGAGGCGTGTATCCCTTATCGTTCTCCATAATACTGTAAAAGGCGTTGAAAAGGAGTTTTGAACCCTCTTTTATATCCTCTATCCCGAGTTGTTCCTTCAATAATGAGAGGGAAAGGAAAATGCCCGTTAAAAAATAGTCGCCCTGTTGGTCCTCACCCTTTTTGGCCGCTGATACCGTGGGGGTAAATTTGCTTTCGGGCGCATTTAAAAGGGCCCCATCGGGACTGAAGGTGAGTTTTAGATATCGATTATTCTCGGGGTTTTTAAAGGATACGGTGAATGCGTTTCCGCCGAGGATATCATCTTTATTTATTTTGGGTTCTGCTTCAAAGGGCTTAAAGCGGCAGCTTATTCCCTTGTTTTTAACAAAAGAGATTGAAAGGTGGCAAAAAGGACGCCACGACCCGTTTGCAAAGGGGAAATGACATAACTTTAACGGGGGAACCACGTTAAAATCGGGTTCTTCCGGAAATATGAATATTTTTTCCCACACGGGTCTTCACCTCATTTCTTTTTTAACAGATAATATAAAAGAATATTTCCTAACGTGTATAAAACGGCGGCTTCGCCGAGTCCTACCGATCCTGCAAAAGACAGAAATTTTAAAAGGGTTGCAGGGGGGTATATAAGGACAAGTTCGAGTCCGATAATCACGCTGTTGAAAAGGATAACGGGAGTGGGGAGAATAAGTCCTAAAAGTTTTCTGTTTTTGATCTTTTTGAAAAGGTATCTCACCGCAAGACAGGATAGAAGGGTCGCCGTGCTTCCTACAACGCTATCTATAATACCTATCGGGTTAGCACCCGAGAAAGCGCCGAGCAGGTTGGTTATAAAACAACCGAGCACCACGCCGACGGTGCTATGAGGCATCACGGCGGGGAGAAAACACATAGCCTCGCTTATTCTGAACTGGACTGCGCCGTAACTCATAAAGGGGGTGGCGACGGTGAGAACCGTGTATATCGCGGCCAAAAGAGACGAAAACACCAACTTTTTAACCTTATTCAATTTAAACACTCCTTGTTTTGTTTTTTGTCAGGTTTCATCGACTGACATTTTTTATTTACTGCTTAGAATTATACCGCCGCCGATGACGGTGTCTCCCCGATAGAATACCGCGGACTGTCCCGGACAGGCGGCTCTGACGGGGCACCCAAATATAACTTCGGCGTCTCCGTTTTCAAGAACTGTTACCTTTGCTTCCTCGCCCGAGGCACTGTAACGCACCTTGACTGAAGCGTTAAAGGTGTTTTCTTCCGCGTAAGGAAAGAAAACCTTACTGAGATAGAGGTGGGTGAAGTATTCTTCGCCCGAACGGCAGAGGTAAACGTTTCCGTTTTCTGCATTTATGCTTTTAACGTAGAGCGGAGAATTATAGGAAACCCCGAGGCCTTTTCTCTGACCGACGGTGTAGTTTATAATTCCCTTATGCCTACCGAGGTTTTCACCTTCGGGGCCTATGAAAAAGCCCGATTTAATGTTTTTGCATCGGTCTTTGATATATTCACTGTAATCTCCCTCGATAAAACATATCTCCTGACTGTCGGGAGAAGCGAAATTGGGGAGAGAGGCGTTTTTCGCTATCTCTCTGACCTCTGCTTTGTCCGAAATATTGCCGAGCGGGAAGATTAGCATATCGAGAATTTCTTTGGGCAGTCTGTAGAGCATATAAGACTGGTCTTTTTTGCGGTTTTGGGCTACCGAGACGTAATTTTTGCCGTTTTCTTCTTTTAGGTTTGCCCAATGACCCGTTGCAATCTTTTCAAATCCGTTTTTGACGGCAAAATCGTATAAAAGCTTGAATTTAACAAGCGGGTTACAGATTATGCAGGGGTTTGGGGTCCTGCCGCTCAGATATTCATTCAGAAAATCGGAAATAACCACCGAACTGAAAAGGTCGGTGGCGTTTTCTATATGAAGGGGAATTCCGAGCGCGTCCGCCGTGCTTTTAGCGGCCTCTTCACCGTTTTCGTGGAGAGGAGACATCTTTAAAAACAGACCCTCGACTTTATGCCCGTCATTTTTAAGTTTTTCTGCAACGACGGCAGAGTCAACTCCGCCGCTTAATGCAATCAGTATTTTACTCATGGTGAGCGTGGCAGGCTTCACAGTCTCCGATCTCTCCGACTATCGGGAGAGGATCGATGCCCTGCCTCTTATAATAATCGCTGATGGCCGCTTTCAAAGCCTGTTCTGCAAGAACCGAGCAATGAATTTTAGCGGGGGGCAGACCGTCGAGCGCTTCGATAACTGCTTTATTGGTTACCTTTAATGCTTCTGCAACGGTCTTTCCGATTATAAGCTCGGTTGCGATGGAGCTTGTTGCAATAGCGGCACCGCATCCGAAGGTTTTGAATTTAATATCGGTTATAACGCCGTCATCAACCTTGAGATACATTTTCATGATATCTCCGCACTTTGCGTTACCAACCTCGCCGACACCGTCGGCATTTTCGATCTCGCCAACGTTTCTCGGGTTGGTGAAATGGTCGAGAACCTTATCACTGTATAACATAGCTTTCTCCTTTTAACTGTTAGATTTCGTTCTTTATCTTTTCCCAAACGGGCGACATTTCGCGAAGACGCGCGATCACCTCTTTGGTGGCTTCGATTATATAATCGATATCCTCTTCTGTTATATCTTCTGAGAGAGAATATCTGACGCTTCCGTGGGCTACCTCATGTTTTAAACCGATAGCGAGAAGCACGTGGCTCGGGTCAAGATCGCCCGAGGTGCAGGCAGAGCCTGAGGAAGCGGCAATTCCTTTGTTATCAAGCATAAGAAGGATCGCTTCGCCCTCAACACCCTCGAAGGAAACGTTGAGATTGCCTTTGAGACGGTTATCTAATGAACCGTTGAGGCGGCACTTGGGGATCGATTTAAGTCCTTCCCAGAGCCTGTCTCTTAAGACTCCGAGTTTTTCTTCTCTTTTCTCTAAGCCTTCGCAGCCTTCTTTTAAGGCTTCAGCCGCACCAACGATAAACGCGGTGTTTTCGGTTGCGGGGCGTTTGCCGTTTTCCTGACCTCCGCCATACATAAGCTGATTTATAACGGCGCCTTTTCTCTTATAGAAAATGCCTATTCCCTTAGGTCCGTGGAACTTATGAGCCGACATCGAAAGCATATCAACGCCGAGTTCTTTAACGTCTATCGGAATATGGGTTGCCGCCTGAACGGCATCGGTATGGAAATAGACCTTTTTCTCGCGGCATATATCTGCAATTTCCTTGATAGGCTGAACGGTTCCTATCTCGTTATTGGCATACATTATTGTTACGAGGGCGGTTTTATCGGTTATTGCGTTTTTAACGTCCTCGGGATCTACAAAGCCTTCCGAACTAACGGGAAGAATGGTTACCTCGAAGCCCTCTTTTTCGAGAGCGGCAACTGCGTGAAGAACTGCGTGGTGCTCTATAGCGGAAGTGATAATGTGGTTCTTTCCTTTAGAAAGAAGTCTTCTTGCGGTTCCGAATATTGCCCAGTTATCGCTTTCGGTTCCCGAAGAGGTGAAGAAGATCTCTTTAGGCTCGGCACCGATAAGACGGGCAACCTCGCTTCTTGCGTCTTCAATTGCTTTTTTGGAACGTCTGCCAAGAGCATAGATACTGCTCGGGTTTCCGTATTCCTCCAAGAAATAAGGCTGCATTGCTTCTAAAACTTTCGGCGAAAGCTTCGTTGTTGCAGCGTTATCAACATATATAAATCTATTCATTTTTAACTCCTTTTGCATAAAAACGGTCCACACTACATTATATACCTTTATTTCTTGATTTTCAATGCCTTATTTGAACTTTTTGCTCTCTTCGACCGCAATTTTATCACACCGTTCGTTCATCGGGTGACCTGCGTGGCCCTTTATCCAATCGACCGTTACTTTGTGAACCTTAAGAAGAGAGAGGATTTCTTCCCAGAGATCCGTGTTAAGAACGGGACTGTTGTTGGCTTTTCGCCAACCTTTTTTGACCCAGCCGGAAAGCCAACCCTTCTCGAGAGCATCGGAAAAGTATTTACTATCGGTTACGACCCTTACTTCGCAGGGCTCTTTTAAAGCCCGAAGTCCGAAGACTACTGCCGAGAGCTCCATTCTGTTATTGGTGGTATTCGCTTCGCCGCCCGAGACTACCTTTTCATATTCTTCGTAGGTAAGTATTGCACAGTATCCTCCCGGTCCGGGGTTTCCGCTGCAGGCGCCGTCTGTGTATATAATAACTTCTTTCATATTTTTCTCCGATTTGTTTTATTATACCGATTATACAACTATTTTCTCATTTTAACAATAGGCTTATTTAATAGAATTTTTTTAAATTTCCCGTAAAGAATATAAAAAAATAACAAGGGGTTAAAAAATGGAAACGATTATTTTGGCGGGAGGAAAGGGAGAAAGACTTCGTCCTCTTACTTGCGACAAGCCTAAGCCGTTGCTTCAGATACTTGGAAAGCCTGTTATTGAGTATATTCTTGAACTTCTAACAAAAAACGGAATTGACAGTGCGACCGTCACGTTAGGTTACCAAGGGCATAAATTAAAGGAGCATCTCAAAGACCGAGATTTCGGTATAAGGCTTCGGTTTTCTGAGGAAGAAATGCCGCTCGGGACGGCGGGATGCGTTAAGTTTTCGGCTAAAGGTGAAGATGAGGATATTCTCATAATAAGCGGTGACGCGCTATGCGATTTTGATTTAAAAGGGGCGATAGAGTTTCACAAAAGGCGAAGGTCTCCCGTTACGATTATTGCCAAAAAGGTTTCCGACCCCAGAGAATACGGGCTTATTAATTTCGACAGCGACCTTCGGGTGACAAGTTTTTTGGAAAAGCCCGATTTCTCGAAGGTTACGGGCGGTCTTGCGAATACGGGAATTTATATTATTTCGCGGGATATTCTCGACCTTATTGAAGAGGGGAAGCCTTCGGATTTTGCAAAAGATATTTTTCCAATGCTTATAGACAGAAAGATGCCGATTTTCGTTTATGAAGAAAAAGGTTATTGGTGCGATATCGGGAGCGTTAAGTCTTATATTTCCTGCCAGGAGGACCTTCTTTTTAAAAGGGTTAAATGTTCTCTCCCGTTTGACTGTGACGGAAATATAATTAAAAGCTCTGTTCCCGAGAACGTGAAACTGACCCCACCTGTTTTTATTGACGAAGGGGTAACGGTGGAAAGGTCGGCGGTGATAGACAGGGGGAGTGTTATTGAAAGGGGCGCGATAATAGAGAAAGGCGCGCGGATAAAGGGCGGAGTGGTGCTTCGGGGTGCCGCTATAGGTTCTTGTGCGAGTGTTACGGGCGCGGTTATAGACCGAGGCGCCCACGTAAAAAGGTCGGCTTCGGTTTACGAACAGGCGGTTATCGGCTTTGGCTCCACTGTAGGAGAGAATGCGGTGGTGCTTCCGTTTGTTAAGGTGTGGCCGTTAAAAGAGGTGGCGAGGTGTTCGGTGGCGCTTGAAAACGTTCAGTTTCATACAGAGGCGCCCGAAATTTTCTCGGATGACGGAATTTCGGGAGAGGCGGGTATTGAGATAACCCCCGAAAAGCTTTTAAGACTCGGGCGAAGCGTTGGCGCTCTTGAGGGAAAGACGGTTGTTGGCTGTGCCGATTCAAAGACGGCTTACACCCTTTCCTTGTCTTTTTTGTCGGGGATAGCCTTTTCTCAGAAGGACGCTTTGTTTTTGCCGTTTCTACCGTTATCGGAATTCCTGTTTTATGCAAGAGAGGAAGGGTTTGATACTGCGGTTTTCATTCGTTCTGATAAGGTTTGCTCGGTTAGGTTTTTCGGGTCGGGTAACCTATCTTTATCCCGCGAAGCCGAACGGAAGATAGAGGGAAATTATTTCAGAGGAGAACATTATTTCACCCCCGAAAAAGCGGTGGGGAAAATAGAAACGGCAGGTGTTTCGGATGAGGAATACATTGATAGCGCGGTGGCTCTTTGCCCAAAGGGAATAAAGGATAGGTTTTCGTTCGTTTGCTCTTCGGGAAGGCTTAAGGCAGTTGCCGACAGGATATTAAAAAGGCTCGGTGTTTTGCCGGGGGAGATGGTGTTTTGCCTTAATGCCGACGGCACTCGGGTGAGCGGGTTTTCAAAAAAGTCGGGATTTGTTTCGTATCACAAGCTTTTATGCCTTATGGCTATCGGTGTTTTTATCAAAGGAGAGGACATAGCGCTTCCTTTTTCGGCACCTCGGGTTATAGAAAAAATTGCACAGTTTTACGGGCGAAGGGTCTTAAGGTTCAGCAGTGTTCCGATAAGTGCTTCGGAAACCGAGGCGTTAGCCCTTGCCAAAAAGCAGGACTTTTTGCGGGACGGAATAAATCTTGTTATTTCGGTCTATGCTTTTTTAAAAGAGGCGCGGCTTGATATTGATTCGGCGCTGAAGCTCCTGCCGCCGTTTGAAATTTCTGAGAGTGTTGTTGAACTGGGCCCTTCGGGAAGGGATATTATTTCCGAGATTTCTGCCCGTTCGGGAGAGCCCTTGGAAGAGGGAGTCTACTACGAGGATGAACTCGGCTCGGTTTATCTGAGCCTGCTTCGCTCAGGGAAGGCGGCGAAAATGTTTTGCGAGGCGGTTTCCACCGAATTTTCGAGGGAACTTTCGGAGAGAATGGAAAATATAGTAACGGGAAAAACAAAACTTGACATAGGGCCGAAAAAATAGTAATATTTATTTAACAAAAGTGTTCGTTCTTTCTGCAATTTTTTGCAGAGCTTATCTGCGGTGTTTTCGGCTTTCGCCGAATAGGGAGAGAGTCCCGAATTGTTCGTGACCACTGCTTTTAATGAAGGCTTCATCTTTGGGTGAAGTCTTGTCTTACATATAGTTAATGAGGGAACGGAAGGTAGTTTTGAAGGAGAATTATTAGTGAACAAAAAAACAGAAGATTTGAAAAAACCGACCCCGTCTTATAATCGTCAGAAAACAAAAAAAGGTGGAGAGTCAGCAAAAAAGGAAAAACCTGCAAACAAGGGTTATTCCGCGCAGAAGAACCGCAAACCGTCGGTTCGCAAACCTGCGTATAATAACAAAAAAACGGTTAAAAAGGAAAAGGTTTTGGAGCCTGTTAAGATAGTTTCGCTTGGCGGACTTAACGAGATCGGCAAGAATATGACCGTATTTGAATACGGAAACGACGCGATAATCGTTGACTGCGGACTTGCTTTTCCCGATGAGGACATGCTCGGAGTTGACCTTGTTATCCCCGATTTTTCATATATCGAGAAAATAAAGGACAAGGTTAAAGCCGTATTTATAACCCACGGACATGAGGACCATATCGGAGCACTTCCTTATTTATGCGACGTTATAAACTGTCCCGTTTATGCAACCAGGCTCACGATAGGTCTTATAGAGGGAAAACTTCGCGAGAAGGGAAATCTTTCGACGGCGAAGCTTGTTAACGTTTCTCCGCGCGATAAAATACGCTCGGGAATATTCGAGGTTGAATTTATAAGAGTCAACCACTCTATTCCCGATGCGGTCGGTTTTGCTATAAAGACTCCGCAGGGAACGATAGTTCACACGGGAGATTTTAAGATAGACAGTAACCCGATCGGCGGCGAGGTTATCGACCTTGCGCGTTTCGGAGAACTCGGCTCATCAGGGGTTCTTGCCTTGATGGCGGATTCCACTAACGCAGAGCGCCCCGGAAGCACTATGAGTGAGAGAACTGTTGGTGAGTCCTTCGAGAAGCTTTTTGCGGCTGCGGGAAACAAGAGAATAATTATTGCGACCTTCAGTTCTAATATTCACAGAATTCAGCAGATCGTTGATCTTGCGGTGAAACACAAGAGAAAGGTTGCTATTTCGGGAAGAAGCATGAGTAACGTTGCCGAAAAGGCAATTGAACTCGGGTATCTTTCGGTTCCCGATGGAGTGCTTACTCCTATCGAGAGCATAAAAAAATTCACTCCTCAGGAGCTTGTTGTTATAACAACGGGAAGCCAGGGTGAACCGATGAGCGCTCTTTCGAGAATGGCTTCGGGTGAACACCGTCAGGTTAGCGTTGGACCCGAAGATTTTATCATAATTTCGGCGACCCCCATTCCCGGAAATGAAAAGTTCGTAAGCAGGGTCGTTAACGATCTTATGAGGCTCGGTGCCGAGGTTATATACGAGAGAATGTATGACGTTCACGTTTCGGGCCACGCCTGTCAAGAAGAGTTAAAGCTTATTCTGGGGCTTACAAGACCTAAGTTTTTTATTCCCGTTCACGGTGAATACAAGCACCTTAAAAAGCAGGAAAAACTTGCCCTTTCACTCGGAATGAAGAAGGAAAACATTATTCTCGGGGATATAGGCAAGACGATTGAACTGAAAAGCGACAAGGTATCTGTCGGTGAGACGGTGCCGTCGGGTCAGGTGATGGTTGACGGACTTGGGGTTGGCGACGTTGGAAGCATCGTTCTTCGAGACAGGAAGCATCTTGCTGAGGACGGAATAATCATAATCGTTATGGGTATGATGCCCGGAAGCAAGGCTGTGGTTTCGGGACCTGAGATTATTTCGAGAGGATTTGTTTACGTCAGAGAGTCTGAAGAGTTAATGGAAGGCATGAAAAACGCGATAGATAGTATGCTAAGGTCTTTAGAGGACAGAAACGTTAAAGACTGGAGCGTTATAAAGACCAAGGTCAAGGATGCGGCAGGAAACTACGTTTATATGAAAACAAAGAGAAGACCCATGATTCTTCCCATTGTTCTTGAGGTTTAAGAAGGAGGCTGAAAAAATGAAGGTTATTTTAACTGCAGACGTTAAAGGCAGCGGAAAAAAGGGAGACATCGTTAACGTTTCCGACGGATACGCAAAAAACTGCCTTTTGAAGAAAAATCTCGCTGTGGAAGCAACACCCAGCGCACTTAATGAGCTTAAACAGAAGCACAGTTCGGAACAGCACAAGCACGACGTTGCGGTTGCTGAGGCAGAGAAAAACAAGGCTGCTATTTCGGGCAAGACGGTTGTTATACGTGCAAAAGCAGGAGCCGACGGAGCAAGGCTTTTCGGCTCTGTAACCTCAAAGGATATTGCCGATGCGATAAAGAAGGAATTCGGCATTGAGGTTGATAAGAAAAAGATCAGTCTTTCGGGAGATATAAAGAATTTCGGAAGATACACCGCCGAGGTCAAGTTTATGACGGGTATTGCCGCTTCGGTTACCGTCTCGGTGGAAATGCAGTAAAAAAAGGGGTAAGGGTGAAATGGCTGACGAAATATTGTTCGACGGAAATTTAAAGGAATATCTTCCTTATAATCTTGAGGCTGAACAGTCGCTGCTCGGCTCTATTCTCGTTGACTCAAAATGCATTGATACTGTGCTTCAATACATAAGTTCCCCCGAATGTTTCTATAAGGAAGTTCATAAAAAGCTTTTCTCGATCATGACCTTGATGTTCGCGGGATACAAGCCTATAGACTTTGTTACCGTTCTGGAAGAGGCTTGTAAGGAAAAGGTTTTTGAGACGACTGAGGACGCGAAGATGTATCTCAGTCAGCTCGTTGAACTTGTTCCTGCGGTTGTGAACGTTGAGGCTTATGCGAAGATCGTTCGCGAGAAGCATTATCTCAGAATGCTTGTTAATATATCGGGCGAGATAATTGAGGAAGCCAAGGGCGGACACGCCGATGCCGATCTTCTTTTGGAGATGGCGGAGAGAAAGATCTACGAGATAAGGCAGGGAAAACAGAATAACGGTCTTGTTAAGATAGACGAGGTTATGGTTGAGGCGTTCGATACGCTTCAGAAGTTAAGCGGTGCCGATAAGGACAAATACCGCGGAATTCCCACGGGTTATTCGCTTCTTGATAAGACTCTGACGGGACTTAATAAATCAGACTTAATTCTCATTGCGGCACGTCCTGCGATGGGTAAGACGAGTTTTGCGCTTAATATTGCGGTTAACGCTGCAAAAAGAAGCGGGAAAAAGGTTGCGATGTTTTCTCTCGAGATGTCTAACGAGCAGCTTGTTAACAGAATTCTCGCTTCCGAATCGAGCGTTGAGAGCACCAAGATGAGAACGGGTGAACTTGATGAAGAGGAGTGGAAGAGGATCTGCGCCGCTTCTGCGGATATTTCGCGTCTTCCTATCTACGTTGACGATACTTCGGGTCTTACCGTTAACGAAATGAAGGCAAAACTCAGAAGACTTCCCGATTTGGGACTTGTTGTTATCGACTATCTTCAGCTTATGACTTCGGGCAGAAGAAGTGACGGAAACAGGGTTCAAGAGGTTTCCGAGATAACAAGGTCGCTTAAGATCATGGCTAAAGAACTCGACGTTCCGGTTATAACCCTTTCTCAGCTTTCGCGTGGACCTGAGGGAAGAACCGATCACCGTCCTATGCTTGCCGACCTTCGTGAATCGGGTTCGATTGAGCAGGATGCCGACATAGTTCTCGCGCTATACAGAGACGCTTATTATAACAAGGAATCAGAAAAGGTAAACGTTGCAGAGTGTATCGTTCTTAAGAACCGTCACGGTGAGGTCGGAACGGTAGAGATGGGCTGGGATAGCAGGTTTACAAGGTTTACCAATCTGGAGATTTACAGAAATGAAAACTAAGGCTTTAAGGCTTGTTAGTGAATATAATATTTTGAAAAAGGGTGATAGGGTGCTTGTCGGACTTTCCGGCGGAGCAGATTCTGTCGCCCTGCTCTTGTTTTTAAAAGAGTATTCCGAAACGGTTCCGATTGAGGTTTCTGCCTGTCATATCAACCACGGATTGCGCGGTGAAGAGGCATATAGGGACGAAAAATTCTGCGTGGAATTATGCGAAAGGCTTTCGGTCAAGCTTTCGGTTCGCCGTATTTCAGTAGCCGATATTGCAAGAGAAAAGGGAATATCGGAAGAACTCGCGGGAAGGGAAGAGAGATACAGAATTTTTTCAGAGATCGCTTCTCAGACGGGGGCTCTGATTGCGGTTGCGCATAATATGGACGATCTTGCGGAAACGGTTGTTTTTAATATGGTGAGGGGAAGCGCTCTTTCGGGGATTTGCTCTCTAAAGCCTAAGAGGGATAATATTATCAGGCCGCTTCTTTCTTCTAAAAGAGAGGATATCGAAAGATATCTTTCTGAAAAGGGAGAAGGATTTGTTACCGATTCCACCAATCTTTCGGATGATTACACAAGAAACAAGATAAGGCATGGGGTAGTGCCAAAACTTAAGGAGATAAACGCTAAGGCGCTCGAACATATTTACTCTCTTTCAATGAGTGCTGCAGAAGATGATCTTTTTTTGGATGAAGAGGCAGAAAAGGTTTATAAAAAACTTTGCCAAAAGGGTGTTTTGGATAGAGAAGCGCTGGAGTTACCCGCGGCTCTTAAAAACAGAGTTGTTATGAGATTTCTGGAAGAAAACGGGTGTGAGAAAAGCAGATTAAACGTAGAGGAAATTTGCTCACTTTCTGAGGATAAGAGAAAGGTTAATCTTTCGGGAAATCTGTTTTTTGAACTGAGAGGGGAAGGAATTTCTGCTTTCGAGACCGCATCGGGTGAAAAAATAATGAAAACTCTCTTAACATTCGGTGAAAATGACCTTTCGGGTATGAAAATCACGATCTCTTCGGTTGACTTAAAGGCAAAAAAAGGTTATAATAAGGGTTGTGGTTTTGATAAAAAGAGGATAGTTATCGACCGCGCAAAAGCGGTGGGCGATATATTCGTTCGCTCGAGAGAAGAGGGAGATTATTTCAAGGCCGTCGGAAGAGGGGTTGGAAAAAGTCTTAAAAAGCTCTTCATTGAGGAAAAGATTCCTAAAGAAAAAAGGGGATCGCTTCCTGTTTTTGCAGATGAAAAAGGGATCATTGGCGTGTTTTCGTTCGGGGCAGACGAAAGGGTCTCGCCCGATGAAAACACCGGGGAAGTTTTGATAATTGAGACAGAGATAAAATAAAAGGGGAAAAGGAAAATGCTTTCAGATATCGAAAAGGTTTTGATTGATGAGGAGACCTTAAAGGCTAAGGTTTCTGAACTTGGTGCGCAGATTTCCAAAGATTATGAGGGAAAGAACCTTCTTGTCGTTGGAATATTAAAGGGCTCGGTTATTTTTATGGCGGATCTTTTAAGAGAGATCACCATTCCTTGCGAAATTGATTTTATGAGTGTTTCGAGTTACGGAAACGGTGTAAAATCAAGCGGTGTGGTTAAAATAGTTAAGGATCTTGACATAAACCTTGAGGGAAAGGATATTCTTATTGTTGAAGATATTCTCGATAGCGGAAAAACCCTTCATCATCTGAGAGAGCTTTTGTCTTCAAGAAATCCCAAGAGCTTTAAAATATGCACCCTTCTTGATAAACCTGAAAGAAGAGAGGCGGATATCTCTGCCGATTATTCGGGATTCAGTGTTCCGAATGAGTTCGTTGTCGGATACGGACTTGACTTCAACGAGGAATACAGAAACATTCCTTTCGTTGGTGTTTTAAAGCCTGAGGTTTATTCCGAATAGTTAAAACTTATTTTTAGCCGCAGGTGCGGCAGAACGGAGACTTTAATGCAGAAAAACAAGATAAAAGGTATTCTTCTTTACGTCGCTGTTTTTATTGCGCTTATGGTTATGGGCTTTTCGCTCTACAGTAACATCATGAGCAAAACAGGATATAAATACAGTGAGGTAATAGAGCTTTTTGAAGAGGGCAAGGTGAGCGAGTATAAGCTCGATATAAACAAAGGCACCTTGAAATTCAAGCTTCGCGGAGAAGATAAAACAGAGAGTTACAAGGTTCCTTACGTTTCTCTTTTCATTGATGACGTGAGAGACATTGTCAGAGAATATAATGCAGAGCATCCTGATAACAAGATAATCTATGATTATTCGGCATCTGCGGGCAGTTCGATCCTAATGACCTACGGTCCTACTATACTGCTTCTTGTTATCATGGTTGTTTTCTGGATATTTATGATGCGCCACGCGGGTGACGGCGGAAAGATTTCGTCGTTCGGCAAGTCGCACGTTAAGGAACTTCCTCCCGAGAGATGCACTACCACCTTTGCAGACGTTGCGGGTGCAGAAGAGGAAAAGGGAGAACTTCAGGAAATTGTTGAGTTCCTTAAAAATCCTCAGAAGTTTAACGATCTCGGAGCAAGGATCCCGAAAGGAGTTCTTCTTATGGGACCTCCCGGAACGGGTAAGACCCTTATTGCAAAAGCGGTTGCGGGTGAAGCGGGTGTTCCTTTCTTTTCCATTTCGGGTTCTGATTTCGTTGAGATGTTTGTCGGTGTTGGTGCTTCGAGGGTCCGCGACCTTTTCGATAAGGCAAAAAAAGCGGCGCCCAGCATTATATTTATAGACGAGATTGACGCAGTCGGACGTCACAGAGGCGCAGGTCTCGGCGGCGGACACGATGAGAGGGAGCAGACTCTAAACCAGCTCCTCGTTGAGATGGACGGTTTTGCAACCAATCAGGGCGTTATTATAATTGCGGCAACCAACCGAAAGGACATTCTTGATCCTGCACTTCTCAGACCCGGCAGATTTGACCGTCAGATCGCGGTTTATCCGCCTGATCTTAAGGGCAGAGAGGATATCCTGAAGGTTCACACAAAGAACAAGCCTTTGTCGGTTGACGTTGACCTTAAGGTCATTGCTCAGTCTACTCCCGGATTCACGGGCGCAGACCTTGAAAACGTTGCAAATGAGGCGGCTTTACTTGCGGCAAGACGTGACCGCAAGGCGATAACTATGGAAGATATTGAAGAGGCGACCATCAAGGTTATTGCAGGTCCTGAGAAAAAATCGAGAAAGGTAATAGAGGAAGAAAAGAAGGTGACTGCTTACCACGAAGCAGGTCACGCTATCTGCACCTATTATCTTCCCACCCAGGAGGACGTTCGTCAGATTTCGGTTATACCGAGAGGTATGGCGGCGGGATACACGATAAGTCTTCCCAAAGACGATAACACCCACGTCAGAAAGAAACAGCTCGAAGAGAGAATCGTTGTTCTTCTCGGCGGAAGAGCGGCAGAGAAACTGGTGCTTGACGATATTACCACGGGGGCTTCTCACGATATTGAGGTTGCGACCCAGACTGCGAGAGAGATGGTTACCCGTTACGGCTTCAGTGAAGTTTTGGGTCCTGTGCTTTATGCTCAGGAAAACCAGCAGGTGTTCCTCGGAAGAGAACTCGGTCACTCGAATGCATTCTCTCCTGAAACTGTGGCGCTTATTGATAAAGAAATAAAGAGAATTGTTGAAGATGGCTACAATAAAGCTATCGAAATTCTCACGACTCACAAGGATAAATTAGAACTCATAACCTCAACGCTTCTTGAAAAAGAGAAACTTGATGAGGCAGAGTTCAAGGCCTTGATGGAAGAATAAAAAATATAGGCTTGCCTTACCCGGCGAGCCTATTGGTGCTTTAAAGAACGAATGAAAGGAAAAAGGAACGAATGGCAAAAACGGTTAAAAAGGCGTATGGCGATGATAGCATAAGTTCGCTCAAAGGAGCCGACAGAGTCAGAAAAAGACCTGCGGTTATCTTTGGTTCGGACGGTATTGAGGGTTGTCAGCACTCGTTTTTTGAAATACTCTCCAACTCTATCGACGAGGCACGTGAGGGTTACGGAAACAAGATCACCGTAACGAAATTTGAGGATCACTCTATTGAGGTTGAGGACCAGGGACGAGGTGTTCCGGTCGGTTATAACCAAAAGGAAGAGAGGTATAACTGGGAACTTATCTATTGCGAACTCTATGCGGGTGGAAAGTATAATAATTTAGACGGTGAAAACTACGAGTATTCTTTAGGCCTTAACGGACTCGGTGCATGTGCGACGCAGTATGCTTCGGAGTATATGGACGTAACCTCCATAAGAGACGGAAATAAATACACCCTGCATTTTGAAAAGGGTGAGAACATAGGCGGACTTAAAACCGAACCTTACGAGAAGAGAAACACGGGAACTATCGTGCGTTGGCGCCCCGATCTCGATGTTTTTACCGACATTGCGATTTCTCCCGATTTTATCGAGGGGGTATTGCGCCGTCAGGCAGTTGTTAACCCGAACGTTAAGTTTGTTTTCAAAAATCAGGTTGGAAAAAGCTTTGAGACTAAAGAGTTTATCTATGAAAACGGAATAACCGACTACCTTAAAGAACTTATCGGTGAGGAAGAGACTATCTCCGAAATTCAGTTCTGGCAGGGTGAGGACAAGGGCCGCGACAGAGCCGACCTTCCTATGTATAAGGTTAAGTTTTCGGTTGCTTTCGGCTTTTGCAACAAGCTTAATATGACCGAATACTACCACAATTCGAGTTTTCTTGAACACGGGGGAAGTCCTGAAAAGGCAGTTCGCCTTGCGTTTACCTCGATGTTCGACGGTTTTTTAAAGCAGAATAACAAATATAAAACGAACGAAAGCAAGATAACATACCAGGATATTGACGATTGTCTTATCTTGGTGTCCTCTTCTTTTTCGACTCAGACTTCATATGAGAACCAGACCAAAAAGGCTATAACGAATAAGTTTATCTATGAAGCAATGACCGATTTCCTCAAGAGACAGTTAGAGGTTTATTTCCTCGAGAGGCCCGAAGAGGCCTCCAAGGTTGCGGAACAGCTTCTTGTTAACAAGAGAAGCCGCGAGGAATCGGAGAAAACGAGAATAGACGTTAAGAAGAAGCTTTCGGGAAATCTTGATATGGCAAACAGGGTGCAGAAGTTTGTTGACTGCACCACGAAGGATGTGTCTAAGAGAGAACTCTATATCGTTGAGGGTGATTCGGCACTCGGTTCCTGCAAACAGGGAAGAGATGCTTCATTTCAGGCGATAATCCCCGTCAGAGGTAAAATTCTTAACTGCTTGAAGGCGGACAATGCGCAGATATTTAAAAACGACATTATAACCGATATTATTAAGGTTATGGGCTGCGGAGTTGAGATAAACTCGAAGCAGAACAAGGGACTTTCTCTGTTCTCTTTGGAGTCGCTCAGATGGAATAAGATCGTTATCTGCACCGATGCCGACGTTGACGGCTTCCAGATAAGAACGTTAATTTTAACTATGCTTTACTGTCTCACGCCTACCCTTATTGAAAAGGGATACGTTTATATTGCAGAGTCGCCCTTATATGAGATAACCTCTAAGGGCAAGACCTATTTTGCATATACCGAGGCGGAAAAGACTAAGATAATGGGTATGATCGGCGAAGATAAATGCACTATTCAGCGTTCAAAGGGACTTGGTGAGAACGAGCCCGATATGATGTGGCTTACTACGATGAACCCTGAAACCAGAAGGCTTATAAGGGTAACACCCACTGAAGCTAAGAGAACGGCAGAGATGTTTGATCTTCTTTTAGGCGACAATCTCCAGGGAAGAAAAGACTTAATTGCGAATGAAGGATACAAATATATTGATCTTTCGGATATATCTTAAAGAAAGGGGATAGAAAAATGGCAAGGAAAAAAGCGGCGGCACCTAAAAGACCGCAGACGAGCGATGCTTATATCGAGTCGGCAGGACTTGTGCTTGACCAGAAGATAACCGACACGCTGACCGAAAACTATATGCCATATGCTATGAGCGTTATAGTTTCCCGTGCTATCCCCGAGATCGACGGTTTCAAGCCTTCCCACAGAAAACTTCTCTATACGATGTATAAGATGGGGCTTCTGACGGGAAACAGAATGAAATCGGCAAACATTGTGGGTCAGACCATGAAACTCAACCCCCACGGCGATGCGGCTATCTATGAAACTATGGTTCGTATGGCTCGAGGAAACGAGACCCTTTTGCACCCTTATATAGATTCGAAGGGTAACTTCGGCAGGGCTTATTCGAGCGAGTCTTACGCGGCTTCGAGGTATACCGAGGCAAAGCTTGATAAAATAGCAAAAGAACTTTTTGAGGATATAGAAAAAGATACGGTCGACTTCGTTGATAACTACGATTCAACGATGAAAGAACCCGTGCTTTTCCCCGTCAGGTTCCCGAGCATACTTGTAAACTTTAACGACGGTATTGCGGTTGGTATGACCAGCCGAATCTGTTCTTTCAACTTAAAAGAGGTTTGCGAAACCACTATCGGACTTCTCAGAGATGAAGATTTTGATATCTACGAGACCTTGAAAGCACCCGATTTCCCCGGTGGAGCGCAGATAATCTACGATGAAGCCGAGATGAAGGGCATATTTGAAACGGGACGCGGAAGCTTTAAAATGCGCTCAAAATATGAGTATGATAAGGCGGAAAACCGCATAAACGTTACCGAAATTCCTCCGCAGGTCAAGGTTCAGGATATAATCGAAAAGGTTTGCGCTCTTGCGAAAGAGGGTAAGATCCGCGAGATATCGAATATCCGAGATGCCATTGAGTTTACCTCGAACAAGAAACTTGCGATAGACCTTAAAAGAGGCACCGATCCCGATAAGTTTATGCAGAAGCTCTTTAAGATGACTCAGCTTGAAGATTCCTTCTCCTGCAATTTTAACGTGCTTATCAACGGAAATCCTTACTGTCTTGGTGTTAAGGATATCCTTCTTGAGTGGATCGCGTTCAGAACAGAATGCGTAAAGCGCCGTCTTTTCAATGAACTCGAAAAGAAAAAGAAGAAGCTTCATTTAATGAAGGGACTTGAAAAAATCCTTCTTGACATTGATAAGGCTATCAAGATCATAAGGGAGACCAAGGAAGAAGCAGAGGTAGTTCCTAACCTTATGATCGGCTTTATGATCGATGAGATCCAGGCGGAATACGTTGCGGATATCAAACTTCGAAATCTCAACAAGGCATATATTCTTAACCGAACTGCAGAGATCGAAGAGCTTCAGGCGGCAATCAAGGAAATGGAAGATATTCTTTCCAGCAGAACAAAGGTTAAGGGCGTTATCATAAAGGAATTAAAAGAGGTTATCGAGACCTACGGACAGGAGAGAAAATCTGAAATTATCTTTAAAGCGGAGGCTCCCGAGATAAAGATAGTGGAAGAGGTTCCCGATTATCCTGTTCACCTCTTCTTTACCAAAGAGGGTTACTTTAAGAAGATCATTCCCAGTTCGCTCAGAATGAGTTCCGATCAGAAACTCAAAGAGGGCGACGAGATAATACTCGAGCAAGAGGCAACCAACCGCACCGAGCTTCTCTTCTTTACGGATATGAGCCAGTGCTATAAATCAAAGGCAAGTGACTTTGACGACACCAAGGCGAGTGTGATGGGTGACTACGTTGCGGCGAAGCTCGGCTTCGATAACGGAGAATCGGCTAAGGTTATGGTTCCTATCGACGACTACAAGGGACATATTGTTATGTTCTTTGAAAACGGTAAGGCGGCAAAGGTTCCGCTTTCTGCATATGAGACCAAGACCAACCGAAGAAAACTCTCGAATGCCTATTCGGACAAGTCGAAGCTTATCGCTTTATTCAGAGTTACTGAGGACAGGGAGTTTATGCTAACCACGACCGAGGGCAAGGTCCTGCTTGTTCATTCGGGTGCTATTCCCGTTAAAACAACGAGAAACACTCAGGGTGTTGCGGTTCTGACGCTAAGGGGTAAGAATAAACTCTTTAAGGTAGACCCCTTTAAAGAGGGAATGCTCGTTTCGGCTCACAGATATCGTTCTAAAAATCTTCCTGCAGCCGCAAAGGCAATGAAAGAGGAAGAGTTCGGAGAGCAAATAACGCTATAAAAAATGAGCCGACTTAACGTCGGCTCAAAAACATCAAAAAACCTATAGCAAACGCGGTTTTAAGTTTTCAGATGTTGAATTTATTATTAACAAAACGGGTTAATTTATTAAGTTTTCGGGATGGGAATTTATGCAAAAAATTTTAGGGCAGATGCGCAAGGCAATAACCGATTATAATATGATATCGGATGGGGACAAAATTGCTGTCGGTGTTTCGGGCGGCAAGGATTCGGTCGTTTTATTGGAAGCGCTTTGCCTTTTGAGAAAATTTATCGGAATTGATTTCGGTATCGTTGCCGTAACGCTTGACCCGTGCTTTAACAAACAAGAGGGCGACTTTGGCGAAATAACAAAGCTTTGCGAAAAATATTCGGTAGAGCACGTTATAAAAAGAACTGACCTTTGGGAGATAATCTTCGAGGTTCGACGTGAAAAGAACCCTTGCAGTCTTTGTGCGAGAATGAGAAGAGGACTTCTTCACGACACCGCCAAGGAATACGGTTGCAACAAGGTTGCTTTGGGGCATCATCTTGACGACGCGGTTGAGACCTTTTTTATGAACCTTTTCAACGAGGGTCGGGTTGGGTGTTTTTCTCCTAAAAGTTATCTTTCGAGAAAGGACCTTTATCTTATAAGACCGCTTATTTTTACCGAGGAAAGCGATATTTTAAGGGCATCAGCCAAGAATAACCTGCCAATAGTTAAAAGTCGTTGCCCTGCCGATGGGGTTACCAACCGAGAGACCACCAAAAATTTCGTTAAGCAAAGAATGAAAGAGGACGAGTTTTTTAAGGTTAAGATCATCGGTGCCATGAAAAGAGGGAACATCAGCGGTTGGGGAAGCGAAGAATATAACGAAGAATAATAAAAAGCTGCAAATTTTTGCAGCTTTTTTGTTTTTTTATTCGGTTTTGATAAGTTCTGAAAGAGTATTTAAACTATCAGGGGTCAGCTCTAAAAAGCTTTCCGAAGGCAAAGAGACGATATTGTTTTCGGTAACGGCGGTGAGTTTTTCTGCAATCGAAAGGGAAGAGATAAAGTTTTTATCCACTCCGCTATCTAAAAAGATATAATCGGGGTTAAGGGTCTCAAGCGCGTCTTCGTTTACTGCTTCGGTTAGGTTTTCTGAACCGAAAACGTATTCTAAAATTCCCTCGGCGGCATTATCGGTTGAGGGGGAGAGGTCTCGGTTTTTAAGATAAATAAAACTTTTTCCTACAAAATTTTTCTTAAGGTTATCAAGGACCGTTCTATACCCGGAAAACACGCTTTCTCCTTTTGCTTTACCTTCGTTTTCGCCGAAGAAAAGGGTTGCCATCTCGGTGTATATACTGCTGATCTCTTCTGCCGTGGCAGGTTTTTTTAAGACTATGACCCTAACACCTGCGTCCGAGAGTTTGTTCATAACCGAATATTCAACCTCGGTAAATGTGAGAAGAAATTCGGCGCCGCTCTCTATTATTTTATCGGCATCGGGGTGGTATTCATCACCGATTTTTATAAGTTCTTCGCCCTCTTTGGATGTTTCTGCGGCGACTATTTTATCTGAAAGACCGAGGCTATCGATAACGTTACTTATTCCGTCCGATAAAACGGCGACCTTTTCGGGAGCCTTTTCGATCTTAAGCGAAGCAACGACTGCGGGAAAATCGGGCGAAGAGGATAGTTCTTCGTTGAAACTGTTTCTGCAGGAAGACAGAAGGAAAGCAGTTATGAGCAAAATAGGGATAAGTTTTTTCATACAACCCCTCCTTATAAGAAAGAGTATAACACAAATTTTGCAGAATTCAAAGGTTTCCTGTAAATAAATAGGGAATAAGTTTGCGCTCTTTTAACATATTATGCAAAATAGTTGAAATTTTGAAGAAAATATAGTAGAATTAAAGTAATTCTAATGTAAAGGTGGCTTTTTTATGAAAGAAAAAATCTTAAAACTTCTCGAAAACGATGCGCTTCTCTCTGCGAAAGAGATAGCGGTTATGATTGGTGAAGAGGAAACTGCGGTCGCGGCCGCCATAAAAGCCATGGAAAAGGATAACACTATCGGCGGATATAAAGCCGTTGTTAACTGGGATAAGACCGACAGGGTCGTTGTTGAGGCTCTTATTGAACTTAAGGTCGTTCCGAAGCCCGATTTTGGCTTTGACGACATTGCCAAGAAAATAATGGAATTTCCTGAGGTTACCAACGTTTATCTTATGAGCGGCGGGTTTGACCTTAAGATAACCGTTGTCGGAAAGAGTTTTCAGGAGATCGCTTACTTCGTTGCAGGAAAGATATCGGTGCTTGATTCGGTGGTTTCCACGGGAACCCATTTCGTGCTTAAAAAATACAAGGAGCGCGATATTGATTTCTTCGACGAGACTAAGGACGACAGAAGGGAGTTTGCTCTGTGATCAATTACGAAGAATTGCTTGTTAACAGGGTAAAGTCGCTGAAGCCTTCGGGTATAAGAAAGTTTTTTGATATTGCTGCAGAGATGGACGACGTTATCTCTTTAAGCGTTGGAGAGCCTGATTTCAAGACTCCTTGGAACATCAGAGAAGCAGGTGTTGAGAGCCTAAAGGCAGGAAAGACCTGGTATACCTCTAACTCGGGTCTTTCAGCGCTAAGAGAAGAGATATGCAAATATCAGAAAAACCGCTTCGGCGGAGAATATGACCCCTTGCACGAATGTCTTGTTACGGTTGGCGGATCTGAGGGTATAGATCTTACCATGAGAACGACGGTCGAGGCAGGAGACGAGGTTATTATTCCCGAACCGAGCTACGTGGCTTATGCTCCTATGGTGCTTTTGCAGGGCGGCGTTCCTGTTATCATTAACACCAAAGCAGAAAATAATTTTAAACTGACTGCGGAAGAACTTTCCGCGCATATTACCGATAAGACGAAACTGTTAATTCTTCCTTATCCTAATAACCCGACGGGCGCTATTATGACGAGGAAGGATATGGAGGCTATCGGTGAGGTTTTGAAGGACACTAATATATTAGTTCTTTCGGACGAGATCTACGGTGAGCTTACCTACGAGGGAAAACACGCTTCGGCGGCTTCGGTTCCGAGCCTTTATGAGAGGACTATTCTCATCGGCGGCTTTTCCAAGGCTTTCGCTATGACGGGTTGGAGAATGGGCTACGTTTTAGGTCCTGAGCCTATTGTCAAGGAGATACTGAAAATTCACCAGTATGGGATTATGAGCGCTCCGACAACAAGCCAATATGCATCTATTGAGGCGCTCAAGAACAGTCTTGACAGCGTTGAAAAGATGCGCGATGAATACAATATGAGGAGAAGATATCTTCTCTCGGCGCTCAGAGGTATAGGCCTTGACTGCTATGAGGCAAAGGGGGCGTTCTATCTCTTCCCTTCAATAAAATCAACGGGACTTACGAGCGAGGAATTCTGCACCAAGCTTCTTTACAGCAAGAAGGTTGCAGTCGTTCCCGGAACGGCGTTCGGGGATAGCGGCGAGGGCTTTGTCAGAATATCCTATTCCTATTCCCTTGCGCATCTTAAAGAGGCAGTTCAGAGGATTGGAGAGTTTTTGAGTGAACTCAATTAAACTAAAAGCTTATGCCAAGATAAATTTTTTTCTCTCGGTTACAGGTGTAAGAGAGGACGGGTATCATCTGCTTTCGTCCTGTTTTCAGAGCATTGGTATTCACGACGGCGTTACTCTTAAAAAGAAGGATAAGACGGCCGTTTTGTGCGAGGGCGTTACGGGAGATAATATAGCGCTTAAGGCGGTTAGTGCTTTGGAAAAGCATACCGGGAAAAGTCTTCCGGTTGAGATAACCATAAAAAAGCGCACTCCTTCGGGCGCAGGTCTCGGCGGAGGTTCTGCCGATGCGGCGGCGGTGCTTATAGGACTTAGAAAGCTTTACTCCCTTTCGGTTTCGGACGAAGAACTCGAAGGGCTCGGGGCTTCGGTTGGAGCCGACGTTCCGTTTTGCGTCAGAGGTGGCACGGTTTTAGCCGAAGGAATAGGGGAAAGATTAACGACGCTTCCCGATTTTCCAGACTGTTATTTAGTTGTTGCCAAGCCTGATGAAAGCAACCCCACGCCACAGATTTTTAAAAAGTTCGATGAGGCGGCACACTTTAATGAGGGACCCGCTGAAGAGTTTAAAGCGGCGCTTATAAAAAAAGATCTTGATGCGTTATGTTCTTTTATGGTAAATGATTTAGAGCCTTACGGAAAGACCGAAAACACAGATTTACTGAAAGAAATTCTTATGGAAAACGGAGCGAAGACTGCATTAATGACGGGCTCGGGCTCGGCGGTGTTCGGAGTTTTTGAGAAAGTGTCTGCGGCGCGGAAGGCCAAAAAGGCGATAAAAAAGAGACTTCACTGTTTTGCAGAAATAACAAAACCCGTTAGAAACTGAATAAAATAAGAAAATTATCCCAAACTTTCAAATGTAAGGCTTGGGGTAATTTTTTTATACTTGAAACGGAGAAGGTTATGAAAAGAAAAAACATATTCAGAATTTCGGTGGCGTTAGGGCTAATAATCTCGGTGGTTGTTTTCAATTTCACCGCTTTTGCAAGAGATTGCAGAGAGATAAGAAAAAACACGCTAAGGCTTCACGTTATAGCAAATTCCGACTCAGAAGAGGATCAGGCACTAAAACTTTTGGTGCGCGACCGCATTTTAAAGGAAACGGGAGATTTGTTTTTAAATTCTCAAGACAAGGATGAATCGATAAGTCTGGCAAAGGAAAATATGGAACTCATAATAAGCGCTGCAAAAGACGAAATATTAAAAGCGGGGAAGGACCAAGAGGTAACCGCCGAGATATGTGAGATGTTTTTTGAAACGAGGGTTTACGGTGACGTTACGATGCCTGCGGGAAGATACAATGCGCTCAGGGTCAAGATTGGAGAAAGTAAGGGGAAGAACTGGTGGTGCGTTCTTTTTCCGCCGCTTTGCCTTCCTTCCTGCACCGCGGATGATGAGGCTTTAGCACTGCTTGAGCCCGTTAGCCGAGAAAACGCAAACTTTAAGGTGAAATTTTATTTTGTTGAGGTTTTAGAACGGATTAAAGAATGGTGGAAATGATTGACTTAGAGACCTAAATAATATAAAATAGAGGTATATAAGGTTAGGGGTGAATGATATGCTTCGTTTTATATTCGGATGCGACGGAACAGGAAAATCGGCCTCTTTGCGTGATTTTGCGCTTGAAAACGCGAGATCGGGCAAAGAGGTTTTGTTTATTGTTCCCGAACAGTGCTCATTCTTGACCGAAAAGTTTTTCTATGAAAAGGAAAAGTCTGCTTCCGTTACGGTTTCTTCCTTTGAAAGATTTAAGAGATCGGTTTTCACTCTATACGGAAAGACTGCCGTTTCTGCGGTTACAACTGCAGATAAGAACCTTTTTATGTGGAAGGCGATAAAGGAATGCGAGGATATTTTAGACGTTTTTAAGGGCGGTTTTAAAAATCCCGAATCGGTGTCCCTCTTAACCGAGTTTTCCGATATGATAAAAAGCTTCGGGGCTTCGCCTTACGATATTATTTCTGCCGTTCCCGATGACAAAAGCCTTATATCCAAAAAGGCGAAAGAGTTATCCTATATTCTCGACAGTTATGAAGCCATTAAAGGAAAAGACTTTATGGACGAAACGGGAAGTCTTTACGAGGCGGTATCTCTTTTAAGAGAGAAAGGACACGGCAAGGAATTTCCCAATATCGTTATTTTCGACGAGTTTTGGTATTTTACGGGTGAGCAGAGAGAGGTTATAAAATATTTTATAGAGAAAGGTGCTTCGGTTTACGTTTCTATAGAGGCTCCTTCTTCCGAAAACTCCGACAGATACGGTGTTTTCAGTCTTGCGGATAAGACCAAAAACTCTCTGATTTCGCTTTGCAAAGAGATTGGTGCGGAATATAAAACCGAAAAGGTTTTAGTTTCCGACAGTAAACACAAGACACCGTCTATGACGGCTCTTGCGAGATACTACACCGATAGAGAAAAGAGCGAAAACAAAGAAAATATTGTGGTTTTGGAATGCCCCGACGGTTACAGCGAGGCCTTGTTTGTCGCGGCAAAAATTAATGAGATGGTTATGGAGAAGGACTGCAGTTACGGCGACTTTGCGGTTGTTGTTGCAGACAAAAACGCCTATTCCGAGGCTATTGAGGACGCTTTTTCTAAATACAATATTCCGTTTTTCAAGGACGAAAAAAGTCCGCTTATTACCACCATGCCGCTTTCTTTTGCGGTCATGTTCTTGAGTGCCGCCGTTTCTCCTGATGGGGACCTTTATCTCGGTATGGCAAAGTCGGGCTTTATAGCGCTTTCGGAAAAGGAGATCTCCGAAGTTGAAGACTATGCGTTTATGTGGGACCTTAAGGGGTCTGACTGGGAGAAGGAATTTGTTTTAAGTCCTGACGGGTTTAACTTCAGAGAAACCGATGAAGAGAAGACTGCCGAGCGTCTTAAGAGACTTAATGAAACCAGAAAAAAGATAGTTTCACCCGTTAAAGTCTTTAGAAAAAAGGCAAAGGGAGAATCATTTTCCGATATGACGAGGCTTCTTTACGAGGCGCTCTGGAACGGATACAGATTTACCGAAAGATACGAAGAGATATTCTCTGCGGACACGTTTGCCACTCCCGAGGGAATACTTATTAAAAATAAGGCGGAGCAGATTCTCGGCGTCTTTGCCTCTATGCTTAATTCTATGAATAACTGCCTTAAAGAGACCTATGGAGACCTGCAGGAATTTCTTTCGCTCATAAGACTTTATGCTTCGCTTTGCGAGGTTGGTTCGGTTCCGCAGAACAAGGATGCGGTTAAGGTTTCAGAACCCGGAAGAATAAGGGCTGAAAGCATAAAAACGGCGTTTATTATTGGCGCTAACGAGGGAGCAATTCCAAAAAAGAGCGACGATATAGGCGTTTTTAACAAAAAGGAAAAGCTTTATCTTAAGGGAAGCAAACTCGATTTTATTAAGACTGAGGAAGAGGCATATTTAGAGGAACTTTTCACGGTTTACAAGACGGTTATGCTCCCCGAAGAAAATCTCTTCATTTCCTATAGCACGGCGTCATTTATGGGCGAGGAGCAGTCTGAGAGTGAGCTTGTTAACGATATGAAGACGGTTTTCGGCGACGAGGTTGTTGTTTCTTATAATGATCTTCCGAGGGAGATGTTTATTCTCAGTGAAGAGGGCGCATTTTTAGAGATGGCGAGGGTGTTCAGAGAGGACACTGTTTACAGCGCTTCACTTAAAAACTACTTTAAATCGGGAAGTAGAAAAGAGCAGGTTGAGGCGATGGAAAAATCGACCCTTACCGCTTCCGATACGGTAAAGGACAAGTCTCTTCTTGAGAAGCTTTATCCCGATACCATTCACATTTCGGCAACCAAGACAGAGACGTTCCATCGTTGCAGATTTGCTTATTTCCAGAGATATGCGCTTCACATAAAGCCGAGAGAAAAGGCCGAGCTTTCGGCGAATATAACGGGAACTCTGACCCATTATATTCTCGAAAAAACGGTTGGGCTTATTTATGATAATAAACTGACTAAAGAAAATCTCGACGAGGTTTTAGGCTCACTGTTAGAGGAGTGCGCCGATAAATTTTTCGGCGGAACCGAAGGCAAGGATATAAGATTTATAAGGGCTTACAAAAGACTGCAGAAACTTCTCAGAAGGCTTATTTTAAGAATGATCGAGGAAGCGGGAGAAAGTGAATTCGTGCCGACCGATTTTGAACTTCCGATAGCAGATAGTGAGGATATTAAGCCTTTGGAGATAACTTCCGTTGGCGGAAAGAGGGTTATAGTTGAAGGCTCTATCGACCGCGTTGACACCTATGAGAAAAACGGTAAAAAATTCGTCAGGGTGGTCGACTATAAGTCGAGAGGAAAGGACTTTAATCTTAATGAGGTTATGGAAGGCATCAATATGCAGATGCTCATTTACCTATCAACCATAACCGAAAACGGCAAGAACAGATATGAGAAGGCTTATCCTGCGGGTATTCTATATATGCCATCCGAGGTGATGGAGGTTACGAAAGGGAGAAACCCCTCTAAAGAGGAACAGGAAAAGACCTTCTATAAGGGATACAGAATGAACGGACTTCTTCTTAACAACGAAGAGGTGCTTACCGCTATGGAAAAGGGGCTTGAGGGAAGATTTATTCCCGTCCAAAAGAGTGGCGACAGTATCAAATCAAAGTCGCTTTCTGATCTTGAAGAATTCGGTTATCTTAAAAAGCATATTTTCAGCACCCTTAAGACTATGGCGGCGTCACTGATAAGTGACGACCCGAAGATACTACCTGTCGAGTTTTCGGGCGGAAGGAGACCTTGCGATTACTGCGACTACAAAGAGGTTTGCGGGGTTCAGGAAAACTGCGAGGTTAAGGTTATTGAAAAACTCACAAGCACGGAGATTTTTGAAATTTTAGGAGAGAGATATGGCGAGAAATTGGACTGATGCCCAAAGAAAAGCGATCTCGCTTTCGGGCGGAAGCCTTCTTGTTTCGGCGGCGGCAGGAAGCGGAAAGACTTCTGTTTTAACCGAGAGGGTTATTAGTAAAATTAAAGACGGCACCGATATAGACAGGCTCCTTATCGTTACCTTCACGAATGCCGCAGCGGCGGAAATGAAGGCAAGGATAAAGGCTTCTTTAGGTGCGCTTATTTCTGAAAACCCCGATCCTCATCTTATAAAACAGTCCATTCTTGTTTCCTCTGCGCATATCTGCACGGTCGACTCTTTCTGCACAAATCTTTTAAGGGAGAATTTTTCCTCGGCAAACGTTCCGTTTGACTTTAAGATCGGCGATGAGACCGAGCTTAAGTCTTTAAAAGAGACTGCGGCTGTTTCGGCAATAGCCTTTATGGCGGAGAATACTGACGACAGGATAATGGATATTATAAGTCCCGACCGAGATGAAAAGGGCCTCATAGAGAGCATTATTAGAACCTGTGAGGAGATTTCTGTTTCCGCGTTTCCTGAAGATTGGTTCAGTGAGGCGGAAAACTATTTATCCGACAAGGACTTCAGAGAAACAGTTTATTTTGAAATCCTGAAGAATGAAACCGAGGTAATTCTTCGCCACGCGGAGAAAACTCTGGAGAAACTTCTGGTTCTTATGCAGTCCGACACCGATATTTATGCGGCGTATAGCAAGGCAATACTTGATGATCAGGCACACGTAAAAAATATATCCGAGGCTTTAAAAAACGGAACTGTTTCGGATTTAAAGGCGCTTCTTGCAAAGTCTTTTGGATCCATTGGCAGACTGTCGGGCCACGAAGGAGAACTCAAAGACAGGGTTAAGGGAACAAGGGACGAAATTAAAAAGCTTATAAAGAAGATAGATGAATCGGTATTCGTTTGTGATGAAGCGGAATACCGTGAAGATTTAGATTTTCTCTTTCCTGCTTCGAAGGTGTTTTTATCGGGTCTTAAACACTATATGAAGATGTATAGCGATTTAAAGGCAGGGAAAGGCATTGTTGATTTTTCTGACGTTGAGCATCTTGCTCTTTCGCTTCTTGTTAAGAAAGAGGACGGCAAACGCGTCAGAACCGATCTTGCTTTAGAACTCGAAAAGGATTTCGACGAGATAATGATCGACGAGTTTCAGGACACCAATGAGTGTCAGTATACCATTTTTAAGGAGATTTCAAAAGAAGAAAACAATCTGTTTATGGTTGGCGACGTTAAGCAGAGCATATACCGATTCAGACTTGCTGATCCTACCATCTTCCTTAATAAATTAGAGAACTCACATAGCGCGGATGAGGGAGTGTTTCCCGCGCGTATTGCACTGGCGGAGAATTTCAGAAGTTCTTCTTCGGTCTGCTCCTTCGTTAATGCGGTTTTCGGAAGAATTATGACCGAGAATACGGGCGAGATAGATTATTCCGATGAGCAAAGGCTCGTTCCGTTTAGAAGTGATGAATGCGCTGTTGAGGCGGCTATTGTCGAAAAGGAAGACGAATTCACAGAGGCAGAATACGTTGCAAACAGGATAGAAGAACTTATTAAAGAAGGATATATTATCGGCGGGGAGAGGCGTTTCCCCGAGTATAGTGATATTGCTGTTATAATGAGGACAAGAAAGAGTTTCTCTGCCTTTTCAAAGGTGTTCCAGAGGTTTGGTATACCTTGCTCTGTGCAGACCTCGGAAGGTTTTTTCGCTTCGAGAGAGTGCAGTGTTTTACTCTCGCTTTTAAAGGTTATTGATAACCCGATGCTTGACGTTGAGATGGCGTCGGTTATGATGTCGCCGTTATTTTCCTTTACGCCCGACGACCTTATAAAGTTGAAACTGAAAAAACGAAAGACTTTATACGAATGCTTAAAGGAGTCGGATGAGGATAAGGCTATAGACATTTTAGAGTTTTTGAGGCGTTATAAATCACTTTCGTTTACGATGACGGCGAGTGAACTTATAAAGCGTATTCTTTTTGATACCAATTTTATTAATATTTTCACCTCGCTTTCGGGCGGAGAAGAAAGAAGCATGGGCCTTAGAAGATTTATCAGTCTTGCGAAGAAGTTTGAGTCGGGCGGAGCGGCGATGCTCTCGACCTTTATAAGATACTGCGACAAGACCATTGCTCACGGTGGAAAATTCGGTTCGTCGGGCGGAGTTCCCGGTGGAAATACCGTTAAGATCATAACGGTCCACGCTTCCAAGGGGCTTGAGTTCCCGATATGCTTTGTTAGTGATACGGGAAGAAAATTTTCAAAGGAAACCACCGCGAAGACTATACAGGTTCACAGAAATCTTGGGCCCTGCTTTAAAATTAAGGACACCGAAAGGTTTACTACATATACCACGGCTCCTTATGAGGCGGCTAAGGCACTTAAAAACACCGAATTTACCGCAGAGGAAATGAGAATTCTTTACGTTGCTTTAACAAGGGCGAAGGACAAGCTTATTGTTACGGGTGCGGTGAAAAACAGGGATAAACTTATAAAAACTGCTAAAGATGCAGGAAACGACGAGTATACCGTTAAGAACGCAGGGTCGTTTATCGAGTGGGTGCTCCCTGCAGTTTTAGCTGAAGATGGGGTCGTTCTTAATACTCCCGATTACGTTTCAGAGGAACCCGAAGACAAAAAAGCAGAGAATACAGCGGTGCCTTCTTGTGATATACTGGAAAGGCTTATTTCGGCACACAGTTTTACCTATAAAAATAAGGGCGCCGAAAAAATACCGATAAGACTTTCGGTTTCGGATATTGCTAAAAAGAAGAGCACACCGTCGTTTGATATCCGACCGGCTTTCAGTTTTGGCGACGGGGCAACTGCAAGTGAAAAGGGAACGGCAATGCATAAGTTTATGCAATACGTTAACTATAAGAACGCCGAAGAAGACATAGAGAAAGAGACCGAAAGGTTAATTACTGACGAGTTTTTGAGCGAAGCCGAGATCAAGCTTTGCGATAAAGAGAAGCTTTCGAAGTTTTTCGAGTCGGAGCTTTATAAGAGAATTGCTTCGGCAGATGAGATAAAACGAGAGTATGCCTTTATGTATGGCATTTCGGCAAACAGGATAATGGAACTGGAAGAGAAATTCTCTGAGGAGAAGGTTTTGGTTCAGGGTATTGCCGACTGCATTATTATAGAGGGAGACAGTTTTACGGTTATTGACTATAAGACAGATAGGGTAAAGACCGAAGAGGAACTTATAAGTCGTTACAGAACCCAGCTTGAACTCTATAAAGAGGCACTGAGTGAAAAGTTAGGATTATTACCAAAAGACATTATCATTTATTCTTTTCAACTTGAAAAGGCGATAATCATTTGAATTTGACTTGAAGGCAGAGCACTGTTATGTTATTTTAAAGAGGGTGAAGAAAAGTGGATTATTCAGTTTTTAAATATACCGGTGTTGTTATTAAGGTTGCAGATACCGAGATAAATGCAGTTATTGATGCCAATTTGTTTGCTCCCAACAGAAGCAGCACGGATATTCACGAGCATCCGAGTTTTGAGGTGCAGATATGTTGCTCGGGAGAATATATCGTTGAGACGGGCAAGAAAAAGGAACTTGTTCTGAAAACGGGTGAGGTTTGCGTTATTCCCCCGATGTGCTACCATAAGACTGCTTATTTTACTCATGATGCTGAGAAGTATGCCTTTAAGTTTATGTTTAAGGGAAAGAAGGATTCTCTCGTTGAGGAGCATTTTAACAGACTGACGGAGCCTGTTGTTGTTGGAAATTCGGGCGAGTTTGTGAGCATTATCAGAAAACTTGATGAAGAGATGAACTCGCAAAGAATAGCCTGCGATGATATGCTTGAAGCGCTTATTAAGGAGTTTTACATAACCTTAATAAGAATTGTTTGCGCTGATATGGAACCGCAGAGCGAAATAAAGGGTAATCTCGCACTTGGCAAGACCGATACCGAAAGCGCAAGATCGAGAAAACTCGAACTGTATTTTGATAAGAATTATATGAATGACGTTACCGCTGCAGATCTTGCGGAAGCGCTCGGCCTTTCGGTGCGGCAGCTGAATAGAATTCTTAACAAGACCTATCAGATGAGTTTCAGAGAAAAACTGATTGATTTAAGGCTTCATAAGGCGGAAAGCAAACTTCTTTCCACCAAGACGTCGGTGGAACAGATAAGCTACGAGGTGGGATATTTATCTCCGTCGGGCTTCTCCATCGCCTTTAAGAAAAAATACGGGATGACCCCTGCTGACTACAGAAGGGCCTATAAAAAGTGAATGGTGGGACGGAAAACCAAAAAAAGTGGCATATTCCGTCCCTTTTATTCTAATAAAAATTATATTATAATAGTTCTGAAGGGAGTGTTTTTTATGATACACAAACACGGAATAGTTAACAGAGCGAAAAACAAACTTTTCTGTTATCAGGCTTGGCCGAGCGTTTGCATCGATGAAAACGGCGTTCTATATGCAGTTTGCTCGGGCTTCAGAATGCAACACGTTTGCCCTTGGGGAAAGACCGTCATGTATAAGAGTTATAACGGCGGCGAGACCTGGACTCCTCCGATGGTTATTCACGACAGTTTTCTCGATGACCGTGATGCAGGTATCGTTTATATGGGAAACGGCAAGATGCTTGTTACCTGGTTTACCGATCCTGCTAAGGTTTCTTTACATAATGACTTTGACGATATGAAAAGGCGTTGCGACCGCAGAGAGATCATGCCCACAATGGGAATGGTTTCTTCCTTCGTTCATCTCAATGAAGAAGAGGGAAAGGGCGGCTCTTTCGTTATGATGAGTGATGACTATGGTGTTACCTGGTCGGAACCCGTCAGAATTCCTGTAACCTCGCCCCACGGTCCTGCTTATCTTAAGGATGGAAGCCTTCTTTATCTCGGAAGAGAGTTTCACTCCGAGGGTAATGAACTTTCTCAGTTTGAGATAGCCGCATATAAGAGCACCGACGGTGGCTACACCTGGAACTACACGGGAAGCGTTAAGACGCCTGATGGGGTAGAACCGCGTCAACTTTGCGAACCTCACGTTATTGAGCTTCCAAGCGGAAGACTGTTCGGCGCGGTCAGATTTTCTAACTATTCGGTTCGTCCGATGGTGTATTCCTTCTATTTTACCTATTCGGATGACGGCGGAAAGACCTGGTCGGATCCCGTTTATTCGGGCGCGGACGGAACACCGCCCCACTTTATGCTTCACTCCTCGGGTGCGCTTGTTTGTTCCTTCGGAAAAAGGTCGGAGCCGTGCGGAGAGAGGGCGATAGTAAGCTATGACGGCGGCGAGACCTGGGATAAAGAAATAAGCATTTTTGATAATGCTTCCGACCCTGATCTTGGATATCCCTGTTCGGTTGAGCTTCCCGACGGAAAGATCTTAACCGTTTATTACCAGAGATATGAGGACGACTGGAAGCCTTCGATTTTATATACTATATGGAGCCTTGACTAAATTTTGTAAACGGACACGTATATGCTGATTTGTGTCCTGTCAGTTAGTTTAAAAGACAGGATAAATATAGTATAATTTCGTAAAATAAAGCCTAAGGCTTTGAAAGAAGGATTAATCATGAAAATAGTTAAGCACGGAATAGTTAACAGAAACACCGGAACCTTGTTCCGCTATCACGCCTGGGGTAGCGTTTGTAAGGACGAAAACGGAGTTTTATATGCGGTTGACTCAGGAATGAGAATGCACCACATCTGCCCTTGGGGTAAGACCTGTATGTATATCAGCCGCGATAACGGAGAAACCTGGACCCCTCCGATCGTTATAAATGATACATATCTTGACGACAGAGATGCAGGTATCGTTTATATGGGGAACGGCAGAATGCTTGTTACATGGTTCTGTCATCCTAAAGAAAGCTATATGCACGGGCTTTATGATAACATAAAGGGTAGAAACGACCGCAGAGAGCTTATGCCCACTATGGGTATGCTCGCGACCTACACTCATCTCAGTGAGGAAGAGGGCAAGGGCGGCTCCTTCTACATTATTTCTGAGGACTATGGCGTTACCTGGACCGAGCCTAAGAGAATTCCGATAACGGCACCTCACGGTCCTAACGTTTGCAAGGACGGAACACTTATCTATCTCGGAACTAAATTTATCGACGAGCTTCCCGAGGAAGGTCGGATCTTCGCAATGAGAAGCACTGACGGCGGATACACCTGGGAGTATTTAACTAAGCTCTGCACCCCTGAGGGTTATAATCCTAAATGTTTCTGCGAACCCTATGTTATGGAACTTTCGGACGGCAGACTTTTAGGTGCTATCAGATATTCAGACTATTCTTCGAAGCCTACCCATAAGGACGTTTTCATTACATTCTCGTCTGACGGCGGAAAGACCTGGTCTGAAATGAAGCCTTTAGGTGTTGACGGAGCGCCTCCGCACTTAATGCAGCACTCTTCGGGCGCAGTAATCTGTGCATACGGCAGAAGACTCGTTCCTTTCGGAGAGAGAGCGGTTATTAGCTATGATAACGGAGAGACCTGGTCGGAACAGTTATCTATATTCCCTGAAACCGGCGACCCTGATCTTGGATATCCCTGTTCGGTTGAGCTTCCCGACGGAAAGATTTTAACCGTTTATTACCAGAGATATGAGGACGACTGCAAACCCTCACTTCTTTATACAATCTGGGAACTTTAATTAAAAAACGCCCGAAATTTCGGGCGTTTTGCTTTTTACTTGAAAAGTTCAATGAATTTTCAATATTTTATGGTATACTTAAAACGGAACGGAGGTGCGGTAATGAAGCTTTTGCTTATAGAGGATGAAAAGCGAATGGCAGAGGCTCTTTGCGAGATACTGCGGCTTGAAAAATATGAGGTCGATCATTTTGACAACGGTGTTGACGGGCTGTTTGCTATCAGAAGCGGGATCTATGATGTTGCTATTCTCGACGTTATGCTTCCCGGAATGAATGGGTTAGAGGTTGCAAAAAAGGCAAGAATAAGCGGTATTCGCACCCCGATATTAATGCTGACGGCAAAGTCGGAACTTGACGATAAGGTTGAGGGGCTTGATAGCGGGGCAGACGATTATCTAACCAAGCCTTTTATGACAAAGGAACTTCTTGCGCGTATTCGTGCGCTTTCGAGAAGAACTCTCGGTGTTACCCAAGGGAAGCTTTGCTATGGGGATATATCGGTTGACAGTAACACGCTAACCCTTTACTGCACGGATAATTCTCAGAGTGTCAGACTGAGCGAAAAGGAATATAGAATTCTCGAATATCTCATTTCTAATAACGGGCAGATACTGACCCGTGAGCAACTTGCGGTGAAGATATGGGGCTATGATAATGAAGCCGAATATAATAACGTTGAGGTTTATATGTCTTTCACTCGAAAGAAACTCGGTTTTGTTGGCGCAAAGACCGAGATAAAGGCGGTCAGAGGAATTGGATATGAACTGAGGTGCGAAAATGTTTAAAAGCTCAAGAAGAAAGATCGTTTATGCGATCATGTCGATACTCGTTCTTTTGTTTATGGGAACACTTGCGGTTATATATGCTTCGAGTTATTATGAGGTTTCTAACCGAAACTTTGAAATGCTTGAAAGACACGCAGAAATGCATAAGCTTTCTGAATTTCCTGCGGGTGAGCCTTTGGAAGAAATATCGCCCGATGCGATGGAGCCGATTCCGAATAACGACCGAGGCGGGAAGCATTTCGAAAACTCACCTTCCTTTAAGTTATCCACCTTTTATTCGGTTGCGGTTCTGGATAACGGAGAGGTTGTTGCAACCGATTCAGGCGACCGCGAAAGCTTTGAAGAAGAACTTCTCGAAGGATATGCTACCGAAATTCTAAGGAAGGGAACCGTTCGCGGAACCAAGGGAAATCTTCTTTATTTGGTTGCAAAGAAGAAGGGCTACACCCTCGTTGCATTTATGGACAACACCGTTATGAAGGAGAGTATGACAACCTTGTTTCGTTACACCTTGGTGTTCGGGAGCGTCGTGCTTATAGCTCTGTTTTTCCTTGCTAAATATCTGGCAAAAAGGATAGTTGATCCCCTTGAAGAGAGTTATTTAAAGCAAAAGCAGTTTATTTCTGATGCGGGGCACGAACTCAAGACCCCCGTTTCTGTTGTCAGTGCCAATGCGGAACTTCTGGCGCGTGAGATAGGCGATAACAAGTGGCTTGATAACATTCAGTATGAAAATGAAAAAATGGGCAACCTGGTTAGAGAACTTTTAGAACTTGCGCGAACCGAAAACGTTAAAACAGAGAACGAGAGGTTAGATTTAAGCCGAATTGTTTCGGGAGATATTCTGCCGTTTGAGAGTGTTGCTTTTGAAAAAGGAATAGTTCTCTCAACCGATGTCCAAAGCGGTATTTCGGTTATGGGTGACAAAACAAAACTCGGTCAGCTTGTTTCTATTCTAATAGATAATGCGATAAGGCATTGCGATGAAAAAAGAGAGGTTTCGGTAAATTTGTCCGAAAACCGCGTCAGCGCAGTTTTATCGGTTGTTAACTCGGGAGAGACGATACCGCCTGAAAAACTACCGCATCTTTTTGAGAGGTTTTATCGCGTTGACGAGGCGAGGGAAGACGATGGAAACAGTTATGGACTCGGTCTTGCGATAGCAAAGGCTATAGTTACTTCTCATAAGGGAAAGATCGAGGTCAGGTGCTATAACGGGCTTGTTGAATTCAGAGTTATCTTGCCTAAAGTTTAAAAAATTCAATCAAATTTCAATAATCCTTCTGTAGAATGATAACATCAAACTGCAGGAGGATTTTTTATGGCTTTTCAGACCGTATTTAAGCGTTATGAACTGAAGTTTATGCTTGATGCCGATCAAAAACAAAAGATTCTTGCGGCTATCACACCATATATGATTCCCGATAAATACGGCAGAACGACCATTCGGAATATATATTACGATACCGACAGTTATATTTTGATAAGGCGTTCTATCGAGAAGCCGATCTACAAGGAAAAACTTCGTGTCAGAAGTTACGGAAGAGCGGATGAAAACAGTCCGGTATTTGTGGAACTCAAGAAAAAATATAAAAAGGTGGTTTACAAGCGGCGTGTTTCGCTTACCGCAAAGGAAGCGGCAGAATGGCTTTCGGGAAAACGCGAGTGCCCGAAGCAAAGCCAGATATCCAAAGAGATAGATTATTTTCTTGATTACTATAAGGGTTTGCGCCCGACGTTGTTTCTTTCCTATGAAAGAGAGGCGTATTACGCGTCCGACGGGTCAGACTTTCGCATTACCTTTGACGATAATATTCTTTGCAGACAGGAGGATCTGACGCTCAATTCTTCTGCGGACGGAACCGAGGTTCTTCCCAAAGGAAAGGTCTTGATGGAGATAAAATGCTCGGGAGGTATTCCGTTGTGGATGACAGAGATACTGTCGTCCGAAAGGATATATAAAACGTCCTTTTCTAAATACGGAACTGCGTATAGAAAATTTATTTTTCCGCAGCTGCAAAGCGTGGATACAAATGATTATGAGGAGGAAGAGATTTATGCTCAGTAATTTATTTAAAGGTTTATTTGATTCGGAACTAACGTCGGTTATAAGCGCAGGTGATTTTTTGCTTTGCCTTGGATTTTCACTTCTGCTTGGTATTGTTATGGCGCTTGCATATATGTATCGCACAAGATATACCAAAAGCTTCGTTATAACGTTGGCACTCTTACCTGCGGTGGTTTGCGTTGTTATTATGCTCGTTAACGGTAATGTCGGAACAGGTGTTGCGGTTGCAGGAGCGTTCAGCCTCGTTCGTTTTCGCTCGGTTCCCGGAACCGCGAAAGAGATATGCACTCTGTTTTTAGCGATGGGTGCAGGGCTTATTGTGGGTATGGGTTATCTCGGATTTGCATTTCTCTTCACGGCTGTTATGAGTCTTATATTTATGCTTTATAACCGACTTGATTTCGGCGCAAAAAAGAACGGCGCGGTATATAAGGTGTTCACTATTGTTATTCCTGAGGACCTTGATTATTCGGGTATTTTTGACGATATTTTCGACGAATACACTCATTCCCACGATCTTGTGCGCGTTAAGAATACCAATATGGGAAGCCTTTTTAAATTAACCTACAACGTAACGTTGAAAGACGCATCGAAGGAAAAGGAAATGATAGACAAATTCAGATGCCGAAACGGAAATCTTGAAATAACCGTTTCAAGACAGGATACTGCCGTGTCGGAGCTTTAAAAGGAGGTGCTTTTTTTGAAAAGGGCAATGCCTTTTATTCTTGTTTTAGTTTTGCTCTGCGGGGTTCTTTCGGGTTGCAAATCTAAAGAAGAGGAAAACGTCAGTTCGGAAGGTTCTGTTTCCTCCGGTTCGGTAGAGCTCTCGGCAACAGACGAGGATATGTTTACCGAACGCGATCAGAGGACTGAATACAGCGAAAATGATGCAATAACCATAAAACTTACGGGAAACTCTGCGTCGGCGAGTTCGGACAGCGTCAAAATCGAAGGAAGCAGGATCACCATAACCGAAAACAAAATGCATATTATTTCGGGTTCGCTTAACGACGGAATGATAATTGTTAATGCTGAGGATACGGCAAAGCTTCAGCTTGTGCTCGATGGAGTTAATATAAACAGTGAGAGTTCTGCGCCTTTATATATTCTTTCGGCAGATAAGGTGTTTATAACCTTACCGGAGGGCAGCGAAAACCATCTTTCAAACGGCGGTGTCTTTAGTGCTATCGACGAAAATAATATCGACGGAGCGCTCTATTCGAAGCAGGATATAACAATTAACGGAAAGGGAAGTCTTTCAGTTTCTTCTCCCGCGGGTCACGGAATTGTTGCGAAAGACGACCTTGTTTTCACGGGTGGAGATTTAACCGTGACCTCGGCGTCTCACGGGTTAGACGTTAACGACAGTGTTCGCGTTACGGGGGAAACTAAAATAAAAATTGAAGCGGGAAAAGACGGTATTCACGCAGAAAACACCGATGAAGCGGCTCTCGGATTTATTTATTTTTCGGGTGGAGAAATTAATATTGAAGCCGAGGGAGACGGTGTTTCAGCAGGTTCATATATGCAAATTCTTGACGGGACAGTAAACGTAACTGCGGGTGGCGGAAGTGAGAACGGCAGTAAGGCGTCTTCTGATAATTGGGGAGATTTCGGCGGAATGGGCGGCGGCCCAGGCGGAATGGGAATGAGACCCGGAAGAACCGCGCTTACTGCAGAAACTACTGATACTGATGACTCGAGCACGAGCATGAAAGGTTTAAAGGCTGTGAGCGATATCTCTATATCGGGTGGGAAAATAACGATAGATTCTGCAGATGACAGTGTTCACTCGGACAGTTCCCTTAAAATAAGCGGTGGAAGTTTTAATATATCTTCGGGAGACGATGCCTGTCACGCGGAAGACACCCTCACGGTAACCGACGGAGATATTGATATAACCGAGAGTTATGAAGGGCTTGAGGCGCTTCATATTAATGTGTCGGGCGGAGACATAAAACTAGTTGCAAGTGACGACGGACTCAATGCCGCAGGTGGAACCGATTCAAGCGGAACTACGGGTGGAAGAGATGGTATGTTTGATGGGATGGGAAAAGGCCCCGGTGGAATGGGCGGAATGGGAGGAATGTCTTTATCCTCGAACGGAAGCATCGTGATTTCGGGCGGAACGCTATATATAAATTCTTCGGGAGACGGACTCGACGCCAACGGAACGCTCGAGATATCGGGTGGACACACCACTGTTGTCGGTCCTACACAGGGCGACACCGCAACCCTCGATTACGATAAGAGCGGAATTATTACGGGCGGAACCTTTATCGGAACGGGGGCTTCGGGTATGGCGCAGTCCTTTAGTGGCTCAGAGCAGGGTGTTATTGCGGTAAGCGTTGGAAGTCAAACCGCAAAAACGACTATTACTCTCACCGACAGTAAGGGTAAAGAGATCATTTCTTATGCGCCTGAGCTTTCGTTCCAGGTGGTTATTCTGAGTAGCCCCGATATTAAGTCGGGGGATAGCTACACTATAACGGTCGGCTCGGTTTCGGGAGAGTTTAAGGCAAACTGATATAAAAAAACAGGCAGAACAGTTTGAACTGTTCTGCCTTAATTTTTTATTTATCGTAAAGGAATTCTTCGGAGACTGTAAAGCCAAACGCTTTTGCTAAATCTCTGAAATTTTGGGGAGTGATGGTCTGGAGTTTATTAGGGGTAACTGACAGCACCTTGATAAGAATATCTGCCGCTTTCTCAACGGTGTGCATAAGTCCGAAGGTGGAATCAAAGTCCTCGCCCGAACAGAACATTCCGTGGTGAGCCCAGACGGCAACGTCGTATTTCTTCATAAGGTTGCTTGTTTCAATAGCAATGTCCATTCCACCGGGAACCATCCAGGGAATAACTCCCATACCGTCGGGGAATATAACGGGGCACTCGGTCATCATTTCCCATATCTCTCTTGTGAACACCTTGTCTTCAAGAGGGAGAATAAAGGTGAGTGCGATTATATTAACGGGGTGAGCGTGGTAGATAACGCGGTGTTTGCCGCCTGTCAGTTCCTTTTTAACGGCGTGGTTCATAAGGTGGCTCGGAAGTTCACTTGTGGGTCTGCCGCCGCTTTTAAGTCCCCAACATATGCGGTAGTTCTTGCCGCTATCGTCAACCTCAACGATTGCGATGTTGTTCTCGGGGTCGTCTAAAACGTTCTGGAAATACTTTCCGCTTCCTGTTACGAGGAAAAACTCATTTTTAAGGGTTGGAACGTCGGCGCCGATGGGCTTCCATTCGCCCGAGAAATCGAGACCGGCCCAAACCGATTTTATTTCGTCGTCCTTAATTCTGTATGAAAGGTTTCCGCCGTTTCTCTCGTGAAAACCGAGGAGCCAACCGTCGTTAGCCATTTTGCAAAAGCCTTTAACAAATGCTGCGGTTTTAATATTATTCACGATTACTTAATACCTCTCTCTCGTATTTTTCAACCTCTTTAAACCAGGATTCATCTCCTGCAACACCGTTCTTTTCGCAGAACATCTTCCAAACTGCATCAAAGGGATAGGTTTTGAGTTCCTCCTGCATCATAAGAAGCTCGGTGAAGTTTCCTTTTTCCTGAAGCTCTTGGAGTTTTTTATTGGGGCAGAGAAGTGCATATAAAAATGCCTTCTGAACGCTTCTGAGTCCGATTACCCAAGCGGCAATTCGGTTAATACTTGCATCAAAATAGTCGGTCGCAACAAAGACTCTGTCGAGCGCGTCATTTCTGACAATCTCTTTTGCGATCTCCTTCGTTTCGTCGTCAAAGATAACAACGTGGTCGCTATCCCATCTGACCGAACGGGTGATGTGAAGCGCTATCTTGTCGCTGAAGAGAAGAAGCGAGGGAATCTTATCCGAAACCACTTCGGTGGGATGGTAGTGGCCGTTATCCATAAGGGAGAGAACCCCTCTTGTTGCTGCGTAGTTGAGGCAGAACTCATTAGAACCAACGGTATACGACTCAAGGCCGATTCCGAACACCTTAGACTCGAGCGCAACGTAAACCTTTTCTTTGTCATAGTTTATCGATAAGATCTCGTCAAGAGACTCGGCAAAACGGCGGCGGGGTGCAAGACGGTCAGAGGGAATATCCTTATATCCGTCGGGGATCCAGAAGTTAACAACGCAGGGCTCAGAAAGTTCGGTTGCGAAATACTCTGCAATCTCCAAGCATCTTTTTCCGTGTTCTATCCAGAAACGTCGTGTTTCATCGTCGGGTGAAGAAAGGGTGAGCCCGTCCTTAACCTTGGGATGAGCGAAAAATGTGGGGTTAAAGTCAAGACCGAGCCCGCGCTCTTTAGCAAACGCAACCCATCTTTCAAAGTGGCGGGGGCCGATAGCGTCTCTGTCAACGTATTCGCCCTCTTCAAAGATTGCGTAAGAAGCGTGGAGATTTATCTTGTGCTTACCGGGAACCAAGGAGAGAACCTTGTCGATATCCGCCATAAGCTCTTCGGGAGTCGAAGCCTTGCCCGGATAGTTACCGGTTGTTTGAATTCCGCCGGTTAAAGGACCGTCGTGGTCAAAGCCCGTAACGTCGTCGCCCTGCCAACAGTGGATGGCGATCTTAAGGCCTTCTAACTTTTTGATGGCAAGATCGGTATCGACGCCGATCTTAGCGTAACACTCTTTTGCGTAGTTATAATATGTATTCATAATGCCTCCTTTATGGATTGTAAATTTTTATATCAGTCGAATCGGCAATAAGTTTTCTAACGTCCTCAATGCCTTTTTTATCCCCCGATGCAATTATCTGACAAGCAATGTTGCCGATCGCGGTGGCTTCGGAAGGACCTGCGTAAACGGTCTTACCCGTATAGAGAGCGGTAAGGCGGTTAAGGTAATCGGCGTTGGAACCGCCGCCAACGATGTTTATACCGCCGAAGGTTTTGCCTGTTATTTCCTCTATCTGTTCAGCCGCGTCTTTGTAGCAAATAGCAAGGCTTCGATAGATTACTCTTGCTATTTCGCCGGGAGTTTCGGGAACCTCTTGCTTTGTTTCTAAGCAGAAATCTTTTACGGCGTTTATCATGCTTTCAGGGGCCAAGAATTTATTGGAGTTGCAGTCAACAACCGAGGAAATACTTTCCTTTTCTGCCATTTCGCAAAGTTCTGAGAAAGAATATTTGTCTGAAAGCTCCCGCTTAACGTTCTGAATCATCCAAAGCCCCATTATGTTTTTGAGGTATCTGAAGCGGTGCTCGTATCCGCCCTCGTTAGTGAGATTGCAGTTTCTGCTTTCCTCACTGCAGATAGCGTCTCGGGATTCTATACCCATAAGCGACCAGGTGCCCGAGCTTATATAGATATTCCCGTCTGCAAAAGGTGTTCCCAAAACGGCAGAGGCAGTATCGTGAGATGGAGGAATAATAACCTTGCAGTTAAATCCGACCTCTTTTTCTATTTCGGGGAGAAGACTTCCGAGAACGGTTCCCGGTGTTTTAATTTGCGGGAAAATATCCTCGGGTAGTCCGAGTTTTTTAATTAAGTCTTTATGCCAATCGAACTTATCGGGTTTTAAAAGCTGAGAGGTGCTCGCAATAGTGTATTCCGCGCATTTAACACCACAGAGCCTGAAATGGAGATAGTCGGGCATAAAGAGCATTGTTTTTGCCTTTTCTAAAAGTTCGGGGCGGAAAAGTTTATCTGCCATTAACTGATATATGGTGTTAAAGTTTTGTTTCTGAATTCCCGTTTCATTGTAAAGCTCTTTTTCGGGAATGATCTCGAAAACCTTTTCGGGAATGGTTTCGGTTCTGCTATCGCGGTAGGCGACTGCTTCGTCGAGCTTGTTATCATTTTCGTCAAGGAGAAGATAGTCAACTCCCCAGGTATCAATACCAACGCTGAGGGGGATTTTTCCTGCATCGGTGCATTTTTTCATACCTGTAAGAATTTCTGAGAAAAGGTAATCGGTGTTCCAATAGAAATGACCGTTATTTTTAGAAATACCGTTAGTGAAACGGTGCATCTCTTCGGTAACGAGTTTTCCGTTTTCAATATGAGAAAGGATATGGCGTCCGCTTGAAGCGCCGATATCAACTGCCAACCAATATCTTTTCATTATCTTTCACCTCATAACGATTATATAATATCCAAATAAAAAATAAAAGGACCCTTTTTGATTTAAAAAGTGTCCTTTCTTGCGAAAATATTTTAATCTTTTCTATAAGCGGAGGGCGTTTTACCGTAAATCTCTTCGAAAATCCGATAGAAATAACTTTTGTTTTCATATCCTACGTTTAAGGCGATCTCGTCTATTGAGAACTTAGTATTCTTAAGAAGCCAACAGGCTTGATTAAGACGTTTTTTCTTCATAAGTTCGGTGAAGGTCAACCCCGATATTTTCTTTATAACACGGCTAAGAGCCGATATTTCGATGCCAAGTTCCTCCGAAAGAGCCGAGAGAGACCCGTCACGGTAGTTTTTCTCTATGTAGTCGAGAACCTTAATGAAAATCTTTTCTTCGGGAGAGTCTTTGCCGATATCGATTTTATCGGTGAGGTTAAGAAGCTGCATAAACAGAAGACTCATGGTGGTTTCGTTTATGCTTCTTTTATTGGGCTGGTTGTTTGTTAGCGACCAGATCATATTTTCCATAAGGTTCTGAACGGGGAGAATGCCCGAGACCTTAAAATGCAGAAAATCGGCAGAGGTGTTACCGCCGAGACAGCCTATCAGAAATTCGCTGATAAGGTTATTCGTGCTGCCCAAAAGCTTCAGAACCTTTTCGAAAAACTGCGGTCTTATAATGAGGTTGACCGCGATATCGTTTTCACCTGCGGGGAGAATTTCCTGAATGGAGTTCTGGCTTAAGAATAAAAGTTCACCCTCGCAGAGTTCTATCCTTTTATCTCCGATTATATGGGTGGTCTTGCCCTCGCACATATAAACGAGTTCAGCAAAATTATGCCTATGCTTCGGGAAATGGACGAACCTTGTGTGAGGACGGATATCGATAAGTTTACCCTTTTCTGTGAGGTATGAAAAATCAACAACGTCTATCGCGCCTTTAGAAGAGGTGCTCATATAGATGCTTTTATCAATGCCTTTTCCCTCCAGAATTGATTTTTCTTCGGGGGTGATTTTGCGAAGTTTATTTATGAGTTCACTTTTTATCATATAAAATTCCCCTTATATATCACCTTTCTTTAAGAAACTGCTGTTTATTTCGTCCGAGAGGGTAAACCCGTAACCGCGCTTGTTCATTGACGTGAGTTTGAAGAGAAGAAGTTCATGAGAAATATAAAGCTTTCGGCTCATTTCAAAAATATCGTAACGGTCAGAAATCTCTGTTATCGCTTCATCGGGGATAAGAAAATCGGCGGCAAACATATTGGCTTCGTATTCCAGAAGATTTTCTGCGCCGTAGAGTGAGATTTCCTTTATGGGACTTGCTTTAAGAGATGCTTTGTGAAGAATGAGGTGGGCGGCTTCGTGGGCAAGAACTACCCGTTTTTCATACTCGCCGAGTTTTCCGTTATAAATAACGTAACTCGTTCGATTGGCATAAAAACAACACCCCTTGAGTTTGTCAAAGGAAGAAGATTCATTCACCACGGCGCCCATACGAACAAGAAGTTCATAAGGATCGCGGGTGTTATATTTTTTTATGACCTTACAGGCGGTATCAAAGATATATCTTGCCGACACCGAATAAACACCTCTTTTTTGTTTATGCCTTTATTATAATGATTGTTGTTAGTCGAAACGCGTTAAGGCGTTTCAACTTCCCTTAATCATTATTTGCTTTTTTTATTAGAGTATTTGCGGGCGCGCTCCTTTGAATCGAGATAGCAGCGCTGAATTTCATCGATAAATGCTCTCGCATCCTCTTCAGAAAGTTCGCCCCCTGCAAAGAGTGCCTTTGTTTCAAGAAGTATCTTATTTGCCTTATCGGCACTTTTCTCACCGAAGTTTTCGCTGACAGAAAGGAGAAACTCCTCGTCCTCGGTTAAAAGATAGTTTATCTCCACCCCTAAAAGAGAAGAAAGGCGCCCGTATATTCCTCTTTGCTTCGGATATCTTGAGCCGTTCTCGTAATTGGTAACGGTTCGCAGAGAAACACCTATCTCTTCGGCTAACTGTTTTTGAGTGAGCCCTGCTTTTTCTCTGAGCATTTTAACCTTTTCGCAAAATTTCATAAAATTTCCTCCGAAAATAACTTGCGTAAAACTCTTGACAAGCGCAACTTAATTTCCTATAATAAATGCGCAAGTAAGTTGCACATTTATTATATAACGGAAATTCCGATATGTCAATAGAAAGGGGAATCGCGGAGTGGGAAGGGTTATTTTGCACTGCGATATGAACAACTGTTTCGCTTCGGTTGAGGCGATATACGATCCGTCTCTTCGGGGGAAGCCTGTTGCGGTATGCGGAAGAACTGAGGACCGTCACGGGATAGTTCTTGCGAAATCGGAAGAGGCGAAGCGGTTCGATATTAAAACGGGCGACACGGTCTATCTCGCAAAGCAGAAGTGCAAAGACCTGATAATCGTTCCTCCGCATTACGAGAGGTATGCGCGTTATTCCGAACTGGCGCGAAGAATTTATTCTGATTATACCGACAGGATAGAGCCATTTGGGCTCGACGAATGTTGGCTCGACGTTACGGGGAGCAGGCTTCTTTTCGGTTCGGGCGAGGAGATAGCAGAAAAGATAAGGGAAAGGATGAAGAGAGAACTCGGACTCACCGTTTCGGTGGGGGTAAGCTTTAACAAGATATTTGCAAAGCTCGGTTCCGATATGAAAAAGCCGGATGCCGTAACGGTGATATCGGAAGAAAATTTCAAAGCGAAGGTGTGGCCGAAACCTGCATCAGACCTTTTAGGTATAGGCAGGGCAACCGAAAGAAGACTTTTGAAAATGGGAATAAAGACTATCGGGGAATTAGCGAAAACTCCACCTGAAATAATGGCGCGTGAGTTTGGGAAAAACGGACGAACGCTCTGGGCGTTTGCTAACGGTCTTGAAAATTCGGCGGTTACCGAGGAAAATTATCTGCCGCCCATAAAATCTATCGGCCACGGAATTACCTGCACCCGCGACCTGTATAACTGGGAAGAGGTGTATAAGGTTATGCTTTATCTTTCGCAGGACGTATCGAAGCGGCTTATTGATCATTCGCTTAAGGCTTCTTCCTTGCAGATAGCGGTTAAAACAAAAGACCTTTTAGTAAGAGAGTTTCAAAGCCCCATCGGGTTTTCAACCAATTCCGAAAAGCTTATCGCCGATGCGGCGGGGGAGATATTCAGAAAAAACTTCAGTTTCCCTCTGCCTGTGAGGGCTATAACGGTCCGCGCGATAAATTTAATGGATGGAAACAGACCTCTTCAGACTGATCTTTTTTTTAGCTATAAAAAGATAGAAGCAAACGAGAGGGTAATGGCGGCGGTGGACGGTCTTCGCCGCAGATTTGGGGGAAAAGCGGTGTTTGCCGCCTCGATTATGGGGGATATCGGGGTGCCGATGAGCGTAAATAATGTTAGAACACTTCCGGGGACGGTTTTCGGTATGCAAAAAAATAATTGTTGATTTTTTAACAATCTTGTGTTATGTTGAAAATAAGGCAGGTGTTTGCCGAAAAATTTTTTAATCAAAGGAGAAATTAAAATGAGCAACCGTTTTGTGCTTAACGAAACTTCCTACCACGGCGCAGGAGCAATTAATGTTATCCCCGATGAAATTAAGGCAAGAGGCTTTAAGAAGGTTCTTGTTATGTCGGACCCCGATCTTATAAAGTTCGGCGTTTCGGGCAAGGTTGCTGCTGTTTTAGATAAAGCAGGAGTAGATTATGAAATGTTTTCTGAAATAAAACCCAATCCCACCATTGAAAACGTAAAAGCAGGTGTTGAATGCTTTAAGAAAAGTGAAGCAGATTGCATCGTTGCAATAGGCGGCGGCTCTTCTATGGATACCGCTAAAGCAGTTGGTATCATTATCACCAACCCCGAATTTTCTGACGTCAGAAGTCTTGAGGGCGTTGCTCCCACAAAGAACCCCTGCGTTCCGATAATCGCAGTTCCCACAACTGCAGGAACCGCAGCAGAGGTAACCATTAACTACGTTATAACCGACGTAGAGAAGAACAGAAAGATGGTTTGCGTTGACGTTCACGATATTCCTGTTTGCGCAGTTGTTGACCCCGATATGATGTCAACTATGCCTAAAGGTTTAACTGCTGCAACCGGTATGGACGCGCTTACCCACGCTATCGAGGGTTATATAACCAAGGGTGCTTGGGAAATGAGTGATATGTTCCACCTAAAAGCAATTGAGATCATTGCCCGTTCGCTCCGCGCAGCCGTTAACGGCGAGGCAGAGGGAAGAGAGGGAATGGCTCTCGGTCAGTATGTTGCAGGTATGGGCTTTTCTAACGTAGGACTTGGTATAGTTCACTCTATGGCTCATCCTCTCGGCGCTCTTTACGATACCCCTCACGGTGTTGCAAACGCTATAATTCTCCCCACAGTTATGGAATATAACGCTCCCGCAACAGGTGATAAATATAAATATATTGCCGCAGCTATGGGCGTTAAGGGAACCGAGGATATGACGACCGAAGAATACAGAAAGGCTGCTATCGATGCAGTTAAGAAGCTTTCTTCAGACGTTGGAATTCCTGCAGATCTTAAAGAGATCGTTAAAACTGAGGATATTCCTTTCCTTGCTCAGTCGGCTTACGATGATGCTTGTCGTCCCGGCAACCCGAGAGAAACAAGCGTTGAAGAGATCACCGAGCTTTATAAATCGCTTATGTAATTAAATAAAAAAAGCACCCGAGAGGGTGCTTTTTTTATTTATAGAATGCTTTTTTGAGTTTATCACTTATGGAAAGCATCATTTCTTTTGACACCTTTAAAACCTTGCGGTCGTAGGTTAAAAGTCCGTTGGTTTCGTCCTCAACGTCGCTCACTTGAGTTAAAACTAAGGCGCATAAATGTTCTTTTTCTATCTGAGGAATAACCTCGTCGGTATAGAGCTTTTCGAGGGCTTCTGAGAACTTTTCGGTGTCGGTAAAGAAGCGATAGCCGTATGTGTTCTGAAGATTAAAAGAATGATCTTCTATCTTTAAAGAGAAACCGCCGAACTCGGAAAGAACAAGGGGGCGGGAGTCGTTTTTAAGTTTGATGGGCTTAAAGTAGATATGCTCACTTAAAACGTCGCTCTCTCCCGTCTGGAACCAACCCGAAGTTGCATCCCAGACCCTTGTGGGTTCAAGCATTTTCATTTCGCGGTAAAGACGAGCTGCGTCATACTGTCCCCAACCCTCGTTAAACAGGGTGTAGTAGCAGACCGAGGGGTGATTATAAAGAAGCTCTATCGTTTCTTTTGCGGTCTTTTCAAAATAGTAACGGCGCTTTTTAGATGCTTTATGGCTAACTCCTTTTTTAAGGAAAACGGTCGGCAGGGCGGTATCTATAAGAAAACTGTATTTTCCGCTGTTAACAAGGTCTTGGAACACTACCATTCCGAGCTTGTCGCAGTAGTAATAGAATATCTCGGGCTCGATTTTAATGTGCTTACGGAGCATATTGAATCCGAGTTTTTTCATTTCCGTGATATCAAACAGAAAGCCTTCGTTTGTTGCGGGGAGATATATTCCGTCGCTGTAAAAACCCTGATCCAAAAGTCCGTGGAAAAAATAGGGCTTTCCGTTAAGGAGAA
>JAZNVP010000014.1:0-5614 GCA_045592865.1 Oscillospiraceae bacterium | reverse complement strand
AGGAGCAGGGTGAAGAGGAGACAAACGCAAACGATATGATAACCAAGATGGAGCTTTTCGGTTCTGATCCCAAGAGCCTTTATATGCTCAATCAAGAACTTGCGGCAAGGGTCTACACAGCACCCTCATTAGTATTATAATTATTTTAAAAAAGGAGTGTTAAAAATGAAATATATTTGCGACGTATGCGGATGGGAATATGATGAAGAGTTAGGCGACGAGGAGCTCGGTATTGCTCCCGGAACAAAGTTTGAGGATCTTCCCGAGGACTTTGAGTGTCCGCTCTGCTTTGTAGGAAAAGACAATTTTTCCAAAGAATAAGATTTTTAAGAGGCGGTTTTTAAACCGCCTCTTGATTATTATTAAGTTTTGTGGTAACATATAAAAAACAATAGGTTCTGCCACCGGGTAGAGAATGCAGTGCATTCGTTTTCGCATCGTTAGGTCTTTGAAGATGCGAAGGACGGGTGCTTATTTTTTTGGGAGATAATATGAAGATAAAAGGATACTTTTCAAGAACCGAAATTTTGCTTTGGTGCTCGTCTTTGATAATGATCGCCATATCGTTTTTTCTTTTTGACAGAGAAAACTATCTGACGTTAATGGCTTCGTGTATCGGCGTGACCTCGCTTATTCTGAATGCAAAGGGCAACCCGATAGGACAGTTTTTAATGATAGTTTTCAGTATTTTATACGGAATTATTTCATATAGCAGAGAATACTACGGGGAAATGATAACCTATCTCGGTATGACGGCACCTATGGCTCTGATGGCATGTGTTTCCTGGCTCAAAAACCCGTATAACAACAATAGAAGCGAGGTGCGGGTCGGAAGGATAAGCGCACGGGAAACTGTGTTTATGATAGCTTTAACTGCTTTGGTAACGGTTATATTCTATTTTATTCTCGGTTATTTTAACACCGCTTACCTCTTTATAAGCACCGTTTCGGTTACAACGAGTTTTCTCGCTGTTTATCTCACCTTCCGAAGAAGTCCCTATTTTGCTATCTGTTATGCGGCTAACGATATAGTGCTTATAATTCTCTGGGTTCTTGCGTCCCTATCAGAGACTTCCTATATTTCGGTGGTTATTTGCTTCTCGTTGTTCTTAATTAATGACGTTTACGGGTTTATAAGTTGGCTCAGAATGCAAAAAAGGCAAGAAAAAAGCGTCGATTAATCGACGCTTTTTTGTTTTCTGTATTCTGATGGGGTGAGCGAATTCTTCTTTTTAAATTCTCGGTAGAAGGTCTTAAGGTCCTTAAATCCCACCATAAAGCAGATTTCAGAGATGGAGATATCCGAGGAGGTTATCAGCTGTTCTGCGGTTTTGATGCGGTTTGAAACGATAACCTCTTTAATCGTTGAATTAAACCTTTTATTAACGATGCGGCTAAGATGCCTTTCGCTTATGAAAAGCTCGTCCGCTATGCTTTTTGGGGTCAACTCTAACATATATTTTGTGTTAATTATATGCTCAAGTTTAGAAAGCCTTTCTATCTCGGGCGAGGGAGAAATGAGTTCGCCCCGTGCTTCAGCTTTTGCCGAGTCTTTTTCTGCGATCTCGGAGAGAACCGACGAAAGCTCTAACATAGGGGTGCAATTTTTACCCGAAGCAATATCTTCTGAAATTTTATATGCCTTATCCGAAAGGGCCGAGGCGTTTCTTATAACGATAACCGAGGGTTTATGGAAAACTCTGTGAAACAGAGAATAGAGGTCGAACCCGCATTTAACCGACTTTTCGGTGAAGGTAAAGCCGATGGCACAGAAGTTTATGCTATTCTCACTATGCTTTTCTATCCTATGCTGAAGGGTTGGGGGAATAACCGCAAGGTCGCCCGGGTTTAAAATAACGGGCTCGTTTTCGGTTTTAATCTCGATAATATCATCGCGGCAGACGAAGATCTCGTTATATGAATGGTCGTGCATAATAGTGGCTAACCCGCGTTCGTTACAATTGTTAACGGGGGTGTTGATCTTTAATTCGAGTTTTAAGTTTTCTATCAGAACTGAGTGTTCCGCTTCAAGTCTTGCCGAAGTATTTTCCACTTTTCGCATCTCCCTCTTTATATTAATTTAATTATACAAAAACGCAAATTTTAGTCAATAGTATATTTTAGGACACATATTAAATTATTTGTCCGCTTATGCCTTTGCATTTTTGTTCTAAACACTTATAATAGAGATAAGAAAACTACTTTGGGAGTGGTGTATATGAAAAAAATAGGCAGAGAGGTTCCTTTTAGAACAACAGAACTTAACAAACCCCGTAACGGAGAGGGTTCGTTTATTCGTCTTAAAAGCGGCGCAATACTCTATGGATTTACAGGTTATCAGAGCGATAACTGGTATGATGACGCGCCTGCGAAAATCTATTCGGTTATTTCCTATGATGAGGGAGAGACATGGGGCGAGAAAAAGGTTATGATCGCGTCTAACGAGGGAAACGTTAACGTTATGAGTCTTTCTTTTCTCAGAATGGGAAATGGAGATATCGGTGCTTTCTATATTCAGAAGAACCTCGACGGAACCGACAGGATTGCGCTTATTCGTTCCTCGGATGAGGCTGAGACCTGGTCGGAGCCTTTATATATTACCGATTGCCTTGATAAGCAGGATTATTTCGTTTTAAATAACGATAGGGTATTAAGGCTTAAAAGCGGAAGAATAATTTTCGCTTCGTCAAGACACACCTGTTTAGAGGGCGATGAGTTTAAACCCGGATCGCTTAATTTCTTTATTTCGGATGACGACGGAAAGACCTGGAGAAAGACCGAAAGGGAAATATTTATGCCTTGCAAATCTGATGGGCAGGGATTCCAGGAGCCCGGACTTTATGAAATGGGGAACGGAAAGCTCTGGTGCTACACAAGAACTGCTATGGGAACCCAGTGGGAGTGCTTCTCAGAAGACGGGGGTGAAACCTGGGGAGAGATAGGGCCCAACCGCTTCTTTACATCACCTTTATCTCCTATGCTTATTAAAGATGCGGGAAAATATACCGTTGCTATTTTTAATCCGATTTCTCAATACACTACAAGACCTGAGAGTGAGCCTTGGGGCAGAACGCCTTACGTTCTCGCAGTCAGCTACGACAGAGGAGAGACCTTCTTGAAAGAGGACGTTTACTATTTAGAGGATGACCTTACCCATGGATACTGTTATCCTGCTTTAATTGAGGGAGATGACTACTTCTTGGTTGCTTACTACCGAAGCAACGAAAACGGACACTGCCTTGCAGATCAGAAGATAACCAAGATAAACTACTCAGAAATAGAAAAATAAAGAAGATCGCCATAAACTCAGAGTTTATGGCGATCTTTATATTCTTTCGGGCTCATTCCCTTATATTTTTTGAATTGTTTGCAAAAGTAACTCGGGTCGCAAAAACCGTTATCGAGTGCGGCCTCGGTAACCGATTTCTTTTTTGTTGTTATTTCAAAGCAGGCGTTTTCTATTCTAAGCTCGGTAACATACTGGGTAAAGGTTTTTGAGGTGTATTCCTTAAAAACGCGGCATAGATACTTTTTGGAAAGCCCTGAAATTTCCGACGCCTTCTCTAACGTTATCTGCTCGGAGAGGTTGTTTTCTATCCAATCGATAAGTTTTGCCATCATTTTAACACGGCGGGGTTGATTCTCGGTATATAATATATATCCATTTTTATAGAAAAGAGAGAAGAGTCTGAATAAATCGGAAATGACAGAAAGATCATAGCCCTGAGCCTTCTTTTTCATTTCTACAAAAAGATCCAAAACAACATCAAATATTTCGGTATGTTTTTTATCGACAAGATTGATTACTTTAGCGTGACCGGATAAAAAGGGTTCGATGTATTTAGAAGAAGCCTTGGTTTTCAACATACCGGGGTCAAAGACTAAGCATTCATAAACGGAGTTTTCGGGAATGCCGATATGAAGGGTGCCGCCCATAATAAGAAGGATATCGTTCTTGTTTAAAATAAACTCCTCTGCATTGAGAAAAATCCGTAATACGCCTTCTCTAACAAGGATTATTTCAAATTCATTATGCCAATGAGGCGGCATTATGTATTGCGGATTATCTTTATCAAGAAAATAGTGTTGTATAGGGAAATCGAGGGAGCCGTGGCGTTTTCTTTCAATGTAATCAGCGTATTTCATACATCTCTCCAAAAGGTGAATATTGTTATATAATTAAGGGTAAATCCCACAAGTATTATAACAGTTAAAATACTATAATTCAATTATAAACTAAAAAATTACGTTTTGGAGGTAATAAACTATGGCAAAATCAAGACTTATAGGAGATTATCCCGTTATTGGAATTCGCCCCGTTATTGATGCCAGACGCGGTGCGTTAGGTGTCAGACAGTCGCTTGAGGAGCAGACAATGAATATGGCGAAAAGCGCGGCAGAGCTTTTTAGGAATAACCTTAAATACTCTAACGGTGAACCCGTTAAGGTGGTCATTGCCGACACCACGATCGGAAGAGTCGGTGAGGCGGCTGCCTGTGCTGACAAGTTCAGAAAAGCAGGTGTTGACATAACCCTAACGGTAACTCCTTGCTGGTGCTATGGCTCTGAAACAATGGATATGGAAAAGGATACGATCAAGGCGGTTTGGGGATTTAACGGAACCGAGAGACCGGGTGCTGTATATCTTGCTTCTGTTCTTGCGACCCACGCTCAGAAGGGGCTTCCCGCTTTTGGTATTTACGGCCACGACGTTAAAGACTCGGACGATACCGAGATCCCCGAGGACGTTAAAGAAAAGCTTCTGAGGTTCGGCAGGGCTTCGGTTGCGGTGGCAACTATGAGAGGAAAGTCTTACCTTCAGATCGGTTCTATCTGCATGGGTATCGGCGGCTCGGTTATAAACAGCGACTTTTTGGAAGATTATCTCGGAATGCGTGTTGAATCGGTTGACGAGGTTGAGGTAATAAGGAGAATGACCGAGGGCATTTACGATGAAGAGGAATACAAAAAGGCTTTTAAGTGGGCTAAGGAATACTGCATAGAGGGCTTTGACAAGAATCCTGAAAATCTTCAGAAATCAAGGGAAGAAAAGGATAAGGATTGGGAATTCGTTATCAAGATGTGCGTTATCATAAAGGATCTTATGAACGGTAACGACAAGCTCCCCGAAGGTTGCGAAGAAGAAATGGTTGGACACAACGCGATTGCAGCCGGCTTCCAGGGACAGAGACAGTGGACCGACTTTTATCCCAACTGCGATTTCCCCGAGGCGCTGCTTAACACCTCTTTCGACTGGAACGGTGCAAGGGAGCCATATATACTTGCAACCGAAAATGATGTTCTCAACGGAATCGGTATGCTTTTCGGCAAGCTTCTCACCAACCGTGCTCAGATGTTTGCCGACGTTAGAACCTATTGGAGCGGTGACTCTATAAAGAGGGTAACGGGGTATGAAATCGAAGGCAAGGCAAAGGAGTCGGACGGTATAATTCACCTTATAAACTCGGGCGCTTGTTGTCTTGACGCTAATGCAGAGGCAAAGGACGAAAACGGAAACGGCGTTATAAAGCCTTGGTTCGAGGTTACGAAAGAGGATCAAGACGCGATAATGGAGAACACAACCTGGAACTATGCCGATCTCGGATATTTCAGA
>JAZNVP010000013.1:0-42474 GCA_045592865.1 Oscillospiraceae bacterium | reverse complement strand
AAGCCGCTGTGGTGGAATAGGCAGACACGAGGGACTTAAAATCCCTTGGGGGCGACTCCGTGCCGGTTCAAGTCCGGCCAGCGGCACCAGAAAAAAGTCCTGTTCGAAAGAACAGGACTTTTTTCAATGATATCCGTTCCTTGTCGGAACGGGTGATATATCTTCGATATGATATCGCACTTCGTGCGATGATATATGCCTGCGGCATATGATGGAACGGATATTATATCATATTTGCAGGGCAAATATATCATACGGCTTGCCGTATATCATATCGCACAGCGATATATCATTTCATATTGCTCTTCCGCCGCTTTGATGCTATAATAGACCCAAGGCGGTGATATGATGAAAAGATTTGTTTCAATAATTGTTGTTTTTATGCTATTGTTTTCTCTTTCTGCTTGCTCTGATACAACTGTCAAGGGCAGTGTTGTTCGTGAATCTACCTATGGCAACGCAGAACTTGATATAATGCCACAAAAACTTATGGAAAATATCATAGTTGGTGATACGGTTTTAGTTACAATCGGTGACTTTAGTGAAGAAATGCCTTTCGTGGATGTTCTTATTGCTGAAGACGGAAAACTTCAACTATTTTTTGATAAAGAAGACCATAACATTCATATTTGTATTTATAATCATAGATTTTGCGATACATACGATATTGAAGTGGGTGCAAAGGTAACAATAAAGAAAAAATAAAAGAAAATCAGGTTTTATGACCGGTTCCATTTTGAGTGTCGGCACCAAAAAAAAGACACGAACTTTTCGTGTCTTTCTTTTTGTGTTTGTGTCCTCAGGCAAAATAATATACGACTCCTACGCATTGATTTATTTTCATATTAGTGTTATAATACCACTCAGAAAGGCGGCATACTTATGAACAAATATAATTTTTTACCCGCAGATATTCTGCTCCCTAAAAAAGATTTTGAAAAATTCGCGGTCATTGCCTGCGATCAGTTCACTTCCGATGAAAACTATTGGAAGGAAACCGAAAAGAATGCAGAGGGTAGCATTTCTGCTCTTAACCTTGTTTTACCCGAGATATATCTCGGCAAAAACGAGGAAGAAAGAATAAACAGTATAAACAAAACCATGAAAGAATATCTTGATAACGGAAGCCTTCAAAAGCTCGAAAACTCTATGATATACGTTGAGAGAGAAACCTCGGGCGGCACCCGCAGAGGCATTGTCGGTCTTATAAGACTTTCCGATTATGACTACAGAAAAGGAAGCCGTGCTCTTATCAGAGCAACCGAAGAGACCGTTCTTGAGAGAATTCCCCCGAGAGTCAGAATAAGAAAGGACGCGTCGCTGGAGCTCCCCCACGTTATGCTTCTTATCGACGACCCCGAAAAAACCGTTATCGAGCCTCTGGAGAGTGAAAAAGCATCTTTTAAAAAGGCTTATGATTTTAACCTTATGCAAGGCGGCGGAAACATAAAGGGTTACGTTTTAGAGGGAGTAAACTGCGATAAAATCGGAGAAAGCTTAAATAAACTTCTCGAAAAGAACGAGTTTCTCTTTGCCGTGGGAGACGGTAACCACTCTCTCGCGACCGCAAAGGAGTGCTCCGCGCTTTCTGACAAGGAAGAGGCAAAATACGCCCTCGTTGAAATAGTTAATATTCACGACAGTTCACTTCAGTTCGAGCCTATATACCGCGTTCTTTTCGGCGTAGAGCCTAAGAAATTCATAAAAGATCTGAAAGCCCGTTTTGAAGAAGCATCTGACGGTCATGAATTCGAAATCCTTTTTGCAGACGGCTCCGAAAAAATTTGCCTTAAACCCGAGGCGAATCTCCCCGTTGGAACAATTCAACCCTATTTAGACGAATATCTTAAGGAAAACACGGGAATAACTATTGATTATATCCACGGTGACGCCGAGGTTAAAAGACTCTGCAAAAAAGAAAACACGGTTGGCATTCTCTTCAAAGGGATGGAAAAAAGCGAACTCTTCCCCGCAGTTGCAGCCGACGGCTCTCTCCCGAGAAAGACCTTCTCAATGGGGCACAGTGTTGACAAGCGTTACTACCTTGAGGGCAGAAGAATTAAGTAAACCGAAATTTTTTATTGACAAAACGGCTTATTTAGAATATTATATATAACAAATAAGATTGAACATTAAATAGGAGGCAGTTATTTATGGTATTTGACAAAGTTAAAAAGATTCTTTGTGAACAGTTCGAAGTTGAAGCAGATAAGATTACAGAAGAGACCTCGCTTATTGACGATTTAGGTGCAGACTCTCTTGACCTCGTAGACCTCGTTATGTCGTTTGAGGATGAGTTCGGCGTTGAGATGCCCGATGAAGATATCGAAAGCATCAAAACCGTTGGCGACGTTGTAAAGTTTATCGAAGAAAACGCTTAAACAGTAAACTTAAAACACCCGAAGAAATTTCTTCGGGTGTTTTTTTATATCCTTTTAAGACTTCCTCTTATCTCGCCGTTTTCTATCGTTATAACGCCGTATCTTCCGTCCTTCAAGGCTCCGGGGTTCATAACAAAAAGGCTGTCCTCGGTTTTCACAACGGGTGAGTGGGTGTGTCCATACAAAACCGCGTCGGCAGAAACCGACCTGGCTCTTGCGATAATTCCATCTTCCGAGCCTTTAACACCAAAGGCGTGTCCGTGAGAATAAAATATTTTTTTACCGCCGACCGTTATGGTGTCGGAAATATTCAGGGAAGAAAACATATCGCAGTTTCCCCTAACCGCCGCGACGCGAAGAAAAAGATAACGGTCCCTCACCTCAAAAAAATCGTCCTCGCCGTCGCCTAAAAAGAAAAGAAAATCAAGCCCCTCTTTTTCTTTACAGAGAACCTCATCAAAAAGCGAGGCTCTTCCGTGGCTATCCGAAACAACCAGTATTTTCAAGCAAAGCACATCCTTTCCCGTAACATAATCGACCGCATCGCATAATATAATTATAACACATAACATAGGGGGAAAACAGGTTGAACGAATTTAACAACATTTCTAACGAACAGATGGCAAAGCTTCTCTCGGTGGCATCGAAAAAACTCGGCAAAAGCGAAGCCGAACTCAAAAGCCATATCACCGAAAACAATATGGAAAAGCTTTCCGAAAAGCTTAACGATAAGCAAAAAGCTCAAGTCACCGATCTGTTAAAAAATCCCAAAAAGGTTGAAGAAATGCTTTCTAACCCTGCAGTTCGCGCTATGATATCGAAATTTATGAAATAAAGGAGGCGAGAAAAACGGAAGATATTCTTAAAAACCTTTCGGATTTTCTCAACACCGAAGAGGGCGCGAACGTTTTAAACACGCTGACTAAATCGCTTGGCGCAGACGGTGAAGACAGTATAAACCCCGATATTCTATCATCCATCGGGGGAATGCTCTCTTCCGACGGGAAAGACATAAAACAGGAAAATTCAGGTGTAAACCCTGCCGCCATAAGCGCCATAGCAGGTCTTCTTTCCTCGGGCGGAAATAATAAAAACGCCGAGCTTCTTTTATCACTAAAGCCCTATCTCTCCGAAAAACGCCAAAAAAAGACCGACGAAGCCATAAAACTGTTAAAACTTCTTTCGCTCCTTCCCGCGCTTCGCGAGTCGGGGCTTATTGAAAATCTTCTGTAACCTGAGGAGAAATAAATGAACTATTCCAAAAACGATATCGAAAGAATGAAGGCGTCGGCGCTCAAACAGGCCGAAAACTTCAAAAAAATATCAGAGCCTCTGCCCGAAAAAAAGAAGCCTTCAACTCACCAAGACCCACTAGGCAGCCTCTCTTCTCTCTTAAAAGACTTTACCTCAGGACTTTTTGAGGACGATTCGCTGATCATAATTATTCTAATTCTTCTCCTCATTAAAGAAGGCTCGGATAAAGAAATTATCCTAGCCCTCGTTTACATTCTTTTATAACTCTTTATATATCTCGCTCTTTGCAAAGCCGCTTTCTTTAGCGGCTTTTTTTGCGGCTTCGGTTCTGGGAAGCCCTTTTTCGAGGTATTCCCTCGCTAAAACCAGAGCATCCTCAAGGCTTAGTTCTTTCTTTTCTTCCTTCTTTCCTTCAACAACAAGAACGTATTCCCCCTTGGGAGTGTTCTCTTCATAAAACCTCTTAGCCTCTCCTAAGGTAAGTCGCAAAACGGTTTCGTGAATTTTGGTTATCTCTTTAACTATTGAGATTTTTCTGTCTTCCCCGAAGGCTTCACAAAGGTCGGAAACCGTCTTTATAAGCTTGTGGGGCGCCTCGTAAAAGATCATGGTTCTATCTTCATCTAAAAGCTTTCTCAGATGCTCTCTTCTCGAGGAATTGTTGACCGATAAAAAGCCCTCGAAACAAAACCGCCCGGTTAATAGTCCCGAAACAGCAAGAGCCGAAATAAGCGCAGTAGGACCTGGGACCACCACCGTTTTTATGTTTCTTTCGGCGCAAAGGCGGACAAGGTCCTCCCCGGGATCCGAAACGCAGGGCATACCCGCATCTGAAACGATAGCGCAGTTTTCGCCGCCCTCAATTCTCCCGACGATCTCAATTCCCTTTTGCTTAAGATTATGCTCGAAATAACTCACCATCGGCTTCTTTATACCGAAATGGTTGAGAAGCTTTAGTGTCACTCTTGTATCCTCAGCGGCGATAAAATCAACCTCTGAAAGCACCGTTTTCATTCTCTCGGAAGCATCCGAGAGATTTCCGATAGGGGTGCCAACAACGTATAAAACTCCGCTCATTCTTCCTTTTCCTTTCGGTATTTCATATATGTATCGGTGGGCTCTTCGCCCGGCTTAACAACAAGGTCGGGCATAACGATCATTCCCGCCGACGCGTTTTTTCTGCCTTCCATTAAGAAAAGCCACGGGCTTTTTTCGGCGTCCGATTTGCAAAATCTTATTCTCTTGGGTTCAATTCGGTTCTTTCGGAAGGCATCAATAACGTCCGCGAGTCTCTCGGGGCGGTGGCAAACGTATAACGAGCCCTTGTCGGCAAGATATCTTCCCGCCGCCTCGGCAACGTCATATATGTTGCATTTTATCTCCTGACGGGCAATAGCCTTCGCCTCGTTATCGCTCGTTTTTCCGCTTCCGACCTTAAAATACGGCGGGTTACAAAACACTAAGGTCAGTTCCCCCGACGCAAAATGATTGCCAAGCTCCTTAAGGTCTGCCAAAATCGGAACGAACCTATCGCTGTAACCACTCATTTCGGCAGATTTTTTTGCCTGATTATATGCCTTGGGTTGAATTTCCACCCCAAAAACGCGGGAATTTGTCTTCTCAACCGAGAGAAGCCCGATTATACCGCAACCCGTTCCGAAATCGCATATCTTATCCCTCTTTTTGATCTTAGCAAAATCAAAAAGCAAAATCGCATCGGTGCCGAAATTGTGGTCATCGGTCGAGCAGACCTTGATCTTTGGACCGATCTGTTCAACCTTATATTCAAAATCCATTGGAATTACCCCTCTTTATGAAAAAATGCAACAATGAAACCATTGCTGCATTTTTCTTATATTCTCTTAATAAGAATTAGTCCTGCGGATTGGGAGCAGAAACAGGGCAAACGCCGTTACAAGCGCCGCACTCAATGCAAGTTGCAGGATCGATTTCAAATTTGCCATCGCCTTCAGAAATTGCTGCAACAGGGCACTCACCTTCGCAAGCTCCACAGCTGATGCACTCATCGTTGATTACATATGCCATTACCGGACACCTCCTTCTAAGCATATTAACAAGATTAATAATTTTGTAATGTTATTCTAACACAACAATATTAAAAATTCAAGTATTTATTCAAGTTCCTTTAATTCTTCAATATTTTCAGTATTATTTCTTGACGCTTTTTTGAGAACCTTAACCTCATCTCTATGGAAAACCTCTGGGGTTCCGTCGGGTTTTTTGTCCATTCTGACCTTCACGGTTCCCGTTAAAAGACTAACGTCCGCAACAACTCCGTTGCCTTTAGGCGTTTTAACGTAAGCGTTCTGAGTGGGAGTTATTCTCAAAAGTTCCTCATAAACATCCTGCTCATATTTAAGGCAACACATAAGTCTGCCGCAAACACCGCTTATCTTTCCGGGGTTTAACGAAAGCCCCTGATCCTTCGCCATCTTTATGGAAACAGGCTGAAAATCGGGCAAGAAACTGCTGCAGCAGAAAGGATTTCCGCAGATTCCGAGTCCTCCCGTCATCTTAGCCTCATCTCGAACACCGATCTGACGAAGCTCTATCCTCGTTCTGAAAACAGAAGCAAGTTCCTTAACGAGCTCTCTGAAGTCAATTCTTCCGTCCGCCGTAAAATAGAACAGAATTTTAGAACCGTCAAAGGTGTATTCCACGCCCGTGAGGTTCATTTGAAGATCGTATTTCCTGATCTTTTCAAGACATATATCAAAGGCTTCGTCTTCCTTTTTCTTGTTTTCCAGAAGTTTCTTTTCATCCTCGGGTGTTGCAATTCTTATAACCTTCTTAAGAGGCTGAACCACCGTTTCACTGTCAACAAAAGTGTTCTCAAGCGCAATATCGCCGCACTCGATACCTCTGACGGTTTCAACAACCGCCTTCTGCCCCGGCTTACCTTTAAAACCTGCCGGATCAAAATAATAGGTCTTGCCGCCGAGTTTGAACCTAATCCCTATTATTTCGGTTTTGCCCGAAACTTTCTGTTCCTTGTTTTCTTCCACAATTATCTCCTTAATTTAAGATATAACATCATAAGCACAGACGATGCTGATACGTTGCGATGCGCAAAATCTTTAAGCTTTTCTATCTCCTCTATCGTCGAAGAGAGCGCATCGTCCGATAATAAAATTCCCTGTTCGTCTTCATTCATTGGTTCCCCTAACATCCTTTTAACAAGAATATTCTTGAAAAGAGTTGCCGCCGAATCTAAAAACAAGAGAAGTTCATTCTTTTTATAAGAGGTCTCTGAAATCGCCTTAAGCGCCTCATACCCATCCCCCGATAAAAAGGTTTTTATAATGGAAAGGTCTGACAAGGCCTCCCCGTCTGTTTTAGGAGAAACACGAAACCTCACCGTTCTTGAAAGAATGGTTCCGATGATATTCTTTTCATTCTCCGAAAGAAGAACGAAATGAACCCTTCGAGGAGGCTCCTCCAGAACCTTCAAGAGACTGTTCGAAGCGTATAAATTCATTTTATCCGCATCGGTTATTATATACACCTTGCCCGAAGCCTCGTTAGGACGCACCGAAGCGTCCGCCTTAAGCTCTCTTATTTCCTCCGCCTTATACGCGGCGGAATCATTCAGCATAAGGGTGATAACGTCAGGGTGTATTTTCTCAAAAACCTTTCGGCAGGACGAACAGCTTCCGCAGGGTCCTTCCTTTTCTTCGCACAACAACGCGGCCGCAAAATATTCGGCATAGGGAAGCGTGTCCCCCTCGCCCGTTATTAAAACCGCGTGGGGAAACTTGCCGGACGAAGACATATCCGAGACCTTACGGACAAAGGGTTCGTCGCTGGAAAGGATCGGGTTATTAAAGTTTTCTGAAGTCTTCAACATTAGTTACAAATACAGTTGCTCCGCCGAAGCTTACCTCGATAGGATAGGTGTTATAATCACCCTCCGAATAGGTGCCGCCCGCAGGAACCATCTGAGTCCTTCTTTTCGAATGCTTTTCAATAACGCTTATTGCCTCTTCGACCTTATCGTCCTCAACGCCCATAATAAAGGTGGTGTTTCCTGCCTTTAAAAAGCCGCCGGTCGAAGCAAGTTTTGTTACCTGAAAACCTGCATTGATAAGAGCAATCTGGACATTTGTGCTGTCGTCGCTGTTAACGATCGCGTAAACGAGTTTCATAACTCAGACCTCCTTAAAAAGTTCTTCACTTTTCTTAATAATTATAGCATTATTTTTCTGAAAAATCAATCGCATTTTACCCTGAGCTCTTCGCCCTCACAGTAAACCGTGATAGCTGTGATGTTTGAAGCATTCTTCGAGGTAAGAAGCGATGCCGCCGCATCCTCGATCTCTCTTCTTATCACCTTGCGAACGTTTCTCGCTCCACCCTTGTCGGAATGAGCCTTCCTTGCAATCAGAGCATATACCCCGTCCTCAATGTTAACGGCGATATTTCTCTCCGAAAGAACCTCAAAGAGCTCCTTCATCTGCAAACGGGCAATCTCTTCGTAGTCTCCGACAGAAAGCGGTCTGAACACAACCACTTCGTCAACCCTGCCTAAAAACTCGGGACGGAGAAACTCCGAAAGACCCTTCATCGCTCTTTCTCTGGAAACGTCCTCTCTCGTCTTGTTAAAGCCAACACCCGAGGAGCTGTCATTCGACCCTGCATTCGAGGTCATAACAATAACGGTGTTCTCAAAGCTAACCCTGCGTCCGTGGGAATCGGTTATGCTTCCCTCATCGAGTATCTGAAGCAGAATATTCATAATGTCGGGGTGAGCCTTTTCAATCTCATCGAAAAGAACCACAGAATAGGGTCTGCGCCTTATTTTTTCGGTTAACTGACCCGCTTCATCAAAGCCAACGTATCCGGGAGGAGAACCGATTATCTTTGAAACGGCGTGTTTCTCCATATATTCCGACATATCAAGTCTGATAAGCGGCTCGGTATCATCAAAAAGCGTCTCGGATAAAACCTTAACAAGTTCGGTCTTTCCAACACCGGTAGGACCGACAAATATAAAGGACGCAGGACGCTTTTTCTTCTGAAGCCCTGCGCGGCTTCGTCTTATAGCCTTCGCAGTAAGAGAAACTGCCTCGTCCTGCCCGATTACCCTTTCTTTAAGAATATTTTCAAGATTTTCTATCTTGTCATATTCGCTCATTTTTATCTTCTCTGCCTTAATACCGGTCCAGAGTTCAATAACGTCGGCAAGATCGTCAACAGTAACCGAAACCGATTTTGCATCGCCTTCAATTGCCTTGCGCTTTTCTTCCGCCGACAGCAGTTCTGCCTTGCAGGACGCTATCTTTTCATAGTCGATATTCTCTTCGGCAGTCTCAAGCAGGGAAAGTTCTTTTCTCTTCCCGTCTATCTCGTCGGTGAGCTTTTCATACTCGGTTATAACGGGGCTGTTGAGAACAACTCCCGCCAAAGCCTCGTCGAGAAGGTCTATTGCCTTATCGGGTAGGAATCGGTCGGTAATGTATCTCTCGCTCATGGTAACCGCTTTTCTGACGACCTCATCGGGCACCGAAACCTTATGAAATCTTTCGTAGTATTCCTTTATTCCCCTGAGCACCTTAATGGAGTCCTCAATAGTCGGCTCCTTAACCGTAACCGACTGGAACCTTCTCTCAAGCGCTGGGTCCTTTTCAATGTGTTTTCTGTATTCCCCGAAGGTAGTAGCACCGATAACCTGAATTTCTCCTCTCGAAAGAGCAGGTTTCATAATGTTCGCCGCGCTCATCGAGCCCTCACTGTCACCCGTGCCGACAAGGTTATGCACCTCATCAATAAAGAGAATAACGTTACCCTCTCTTTTGATTTCTTCAATAAGACCCTTGACCCTGCTCTCAAACTGTCCTCTGAACTGGGTTCCCGCAACAAGCGCGGTTAAATCGAGAAGATAAAGTTCCTTATTCAAAAGCCTGTAAGGCACGTCTCCTGATGCTATCTTCTGAGCAATTCCCTCGGCAATCGCTGTCTTACCAACACCGGGCTCACCTATAAAGCAGGGGTTATTCTTAACCCTGCGGGAAAGTATCTGAACGGTCCTGTAGATTTCCGACTCTCTTCCGATTATTCGGTCTAATTTCCCCTTTCTTGCCTTATCGGTAAGATTGGTGCAGTAAAGCGAGAGAAACTTCTTTTCTCTTTCCTTCTCTCCTTTTTCTTTATCCTTTTTGCCCTTTTCGGTCCCCTTTTTATCCCCGCCCATAATGGAATTGAGGAAGGGGAAGGTCTGCGCCCCGCCGGGTTCAAAGCCGTTCTCTGCGGCCTCAAGTGCAAAAGACTCGGTCATTTCTTCAAGATTTTCAAGTTCTTCCGAAGAAATTCCCATTTTATTTAATAAGTCATCAACGGGAGCTATTCCCATATCCTTGGCGCAGGTTATGCAATATCCGTCGTTAACCTGTTTTGCGCCTTCCATTCTGGAAATGAACACAACCGCCATTCTTTTTTTACATTTACAACAAAGCATACTGATTTCCTATTCTTCTGAAACTTTATTTGATCTTACAAGCTTAAAATATTCGGGTATATAAAGAATAAATACCATTATTATCATCGTCATCATAGCGCCGCAAAGATAAAACTTCACGTTATCGGATAAATTAGGGAACAAGACAACCACAAACATAACGGCATAGAAAACACCCGTTCCAACCTTGCCCCACCATTTAGAGCCCGATATCTTTATGTTCTTATGCGTGAGCAGTATTCCCGCTATCATCATGCAAAATTCTTTAACAAAGTAGAGCGCGGCGAGGCATAAAAACACCTTAACCTCAAACCCAACCACCAAGCAAACCGTGAACTGCGTCAGTTTATCGGCAAGTGGGTCGAGTATTTTTCCGAGATAGCTTTCAAGGTGATATTTTCTTGCAATAAACCCATCAAGAAAATCGGTAAGCCCCGACGCTAACAGTATCGCGGCAGGAAGGAAATAGACCCCCGTTCCCTCATAAGAAAAATAGGCTATCACAAAAACCGGTATCAAAAGTATTCTTATAACCGATAAAATATTCGGAAGATTTTTAAAAGCGCTCATTTTTTCACTACCTTACTTTATATTTGTCAACGGATTATTCTCATAGAAAAATCTGAATAAATAGGTCTTTTCGACATCCTCTGGGCTAATGGGAGACTTTTCTCCCGAAAGCATAATAACGAAAGCAATGACCGTTGCCGCCAGGAACACAATAATTATTCCCTCAACCGTTCCAACTACTCCGCCAAGGAACATATTTACCTTTCCAACAAGCGGTATTTTGTTGAAAATACCGCCGAGGAATGCCAGCCGTCTTATAAGGAAACTAAGAACAATAAACAAAACTATAAACAGGATAGTCTGCATAAGTCCTAAAACTGCCGGGCGAACTATGTTTTCTTCAATAGTTTTAGCAATTTCTTCAGAACTTCCCTTTATTGCCTCTGATAATGCGTTATTTTCTAACTTCTCTTCATCTAAGAAAAATTTAGATATGTTCTGAAGCCCTTTAGGAAGAGATCCCACAAGTTCGTCTGCAAGGCCGTCAATATTACCGGTAAGCTCCTCTGCTTTGGCAGAGGCAGTTTCCTCAATCGCCACCGTTACCTTTTCGGAAACGAAAGAATCATAAACAAACGCGCTCAACGGAGTGGAAACCACCTTGGCAACAACCGCGGCAATAATAAATCCGAAAAGCAATACCGCAGTTTTAACAAAGCCTTTTTTGGAGCATCTCCAGGCGAGAAAACAAACGATAACCAAAACAAAAACGTCTAATATATAATTCATAACTGCACCTCTCCTATATATCTTTCATTTTATCTATCTTCGTAACTCCCAAAACGAAAACGTCATTGCCTGAAACCGCCAGAGAATAGGTGTCTATATCGACCTCTCTGGAACTTGTTTTGCCCGTTCTGAGATTATATGAATAAAGCTTTCCTTCCGAAACGTAAACAAGGTCCTTTTTAGTAAATTCAACCGCCTTGACCTCGCTTGTTACCTCTAAAACGATATCCTCGACCTTGCCCGAGCTTATTATGAAAATATTGTTCGCCTTGTCGTTCTCACCCTCAGAAAGCGAAAGAACAGTCTTGCCGTTGTCCTTATTTTCAAAGCTCGAAAGGGTTCGGTCTCCGTATTCAAACACCGTCTCGACTTCTAAATCATTTGTTACCCTGACGACCCTGTCCTGCCCTATAATCTCGGTTCCCGAGCCGTTCTTTTTCATTGAAAGGGCCAACATTCCGGGGATAGAAACGCTTCCCTCTTCAGACTTTTTCGAGGCGTTGAGCTTGTAAACCGTCGTCAAAAAGTCTCCGCCTTCGGCGTCAACCACCGAAACGTAAATTCCGTTTCCCGAATCAAAGGAAAGCGCCGTTACTCTTCCCTCAGAGCAATACCACTTCATAACCTCTTTATAGGTTGAGGTGTATATAACGAGTTCACAAGAATAGGACTGTGACGACGTTACGACAGCGAAATATTTCTTTCCCATAAAAGCGCCGTATACCGTGTTTTCAAAGCTTTTTCTGAAAAGCTCCTTGGTCTTCGAGAAAACCTTTATTCCCGTTCCGCCTCGGTCGAAAACAAGGGTTCTGTTTCCGTAAGAGGACATTAACGGGTTACTGAACCCGTGAAGCGATGAGATCTGTTGCTTTCCCGAGTCTGAATAAACCATAAACTGCGTTTGGGTAAGCACCGCCGATGATGAGCCGAGCGCGTTAACGTCGACCGTTCTGCTTCCGGGAACTGTCAGAGGATAGCCCTCGCCCTTTCCGAAAGACGAAAGAAAATCCGAAACCGAAGCGGTTATGTTTTCCCTGCTCACCGATTCTTTCAAGAGGACGGCGGTGAAAACGATGGCTATAAGAACGAGAAAAATAATAAATCTTCTTATTATCTTCTGCGAATTTCTTTTTCTTCGGGCTTCCTTGATATCCTTTATCTCCGCCATTTTTATCCTCCTTTTAGTAGTTTACCTTTGTTAAATAAAGACCTTCGCCCGAGGCTGTATCTCCGGACAGACTTCGGTCTTTTTTCTCTATTATCTTTTCTATGCTTCCCGCTTCTATCTTGCCTTCGTTTATTTCGAGAAGCGTTCCAACGATTATTCTTACCATATTGTAAAGAAACCCGTCCGCCATTATCCTTATTTCAACGATATCTCCCGTTCTCTTAACATAGCAGTCCTTAACCGTTCTGACGTTGGTCTTTGTTGTTCCCCCCGCCGAACAGAAGGCGGAAAAATCGTGGGTTCCTATAAAGGCCTTGCACTCTCTGTTCAGTAAATCCTCATCTATCCTTCGGTTGTAAAAGAGGGCTCTTTTTTCATAAAAGGGGTCGCGGACTTCACTGTTAAGAATTAAGTATTTATACTCCTTCGATTTCGCAGAAAACCTTGCGTGAAAATCCTCTTGTGCCTCTCTTACCTCTTTAACCGCAACGTCTCTCGGGAGATAGGTGTTCATTCCTCTGAGAAAGTTATTTTCTGAAAGAGAGGACTCGGTATGAAAATTTAAATAAAATTCCTCTGCGTGAACACCCGCATCGGTGCGGCTGCACCCCGTAACAGAAATATTCTCCCCCGTGAGTTTAAAAAGCGCCTCTTCAATAACGTTAGCAACAGCCAAAGCGTTATTCTGCACCTGAAACCCGTGGTAATTCTCTCCGTTATAGGATATCTTCATTAAAATATTGCGCATTTTATATGCTCCAAAACCTGTTTATTAGGAATACCGCCGCGATAAATGCCGCCGTAACAAGAATAGCAACCGCATCACGCGCGTGGAATTTGAGTTCCTTTAGTCTTGTTCTTCCCTCGCCGCCGTTATAGCATCGGCTTTCCATCGCAAGAGCAAGTTCCTCTGCCCTTCTGAACGCCGAAACGAAAAGCGGGATTAAGATCGGTATAAGCGCCTTTGCTCTTTTAATAAGTCCGCCGCTTTCAAGATCTGCGCCCCTCGCCTTCTGAGCACTGATTATCTTCTCGGTCTCTTCAACAAGGGTCGGAATAAACCTTAATGCTATGGTCATCATCATAGCAAGGTCGTGAACGGGGAACTTAAGCTTTTTAAGGGGAGAAAGTAAACTTTCAAGCCCGTCGGTTAATGCTATAGGTGTCGTAGTGTAGGTAAGAAGCGAGGTTCCCGCAATAAGCGAGATTATCCTGACTATCATAAACACCGTAAATTCTATGCCCTCACCCGTTATCTTGAATATCCAGAAACTGAAAACAACGTCGTCTCCAACAAAGAAAAGGTTGAGCACAGCCGTGAAAACGATTATCGGTATTATCGCCTTTAAACTTTTAAATATCTTTGAAAAGGGCACCGAAGAACAAAGATACGAAACAAAGAAGAAAACTATTCCGGGTAAAAGTCCCGTAACCTCACTTGCCGCAAAGAGCATCACGATATACATAACAACGAGAATTATCTTGCTCCTCGGGTCAAGTCTGTGAACAAAAGAGTCGGCTCTGTGATACTGTCCGATAGTTATATTACTAAGCATCTTCGCCCTCCTCTATAAGACCCAAAAGCACCTTTTTGGCATATTCGGGGGTGAAAATACTCTTTCCCGTTTCTATTCCGTCCTTCTTTAAAAGCTCGAACACCTTGGTTATCTGGGGAGCTGCAAGACCAAGTTCATCAAGATATAAGGGTTTCGAGAAGATCTCCTCGGGGGTTACGTATTCTTTTACCATTCCCTTGTTCATAACAAGAACCTTGGTTGCAAGTTTTGCTATATCTTCCATACTGTGAGAAACCAAAAGAACCGTGTTTCCCTTGACCTCTTGATAGTGCTTTATCTGAGAGAGTATCTTATCTCTTCCTTTGGGGTCAAGTCCCGCCGCAGGTTCGTCGAGAATAAGCACCTCGGGGTCCATTGCGATAACTCCTGCTATCGCAACGCGTCTTTTCTGACCGCCCGATAGGTCAAAGGGAGATTTGTGGAGGTAATCGGTAACACCGGCAAAGGCTGCCGCTTCCATTACCCTATCTCTTACCTCGTCTTCCGAAAGCCCCATATTTTTAGGCCCGAAAGCAATATCCTTATAAACCGTTTCTTCAAACAACTGATATTCAGGATACTGAAAAACAAGACCCACCTTAAATCTTATATCTCGAAGTGAGCATTCTTTACTGTGAATATCCACCCCGTCAATAAATATCCTGCCCGACGTTGGCTTTAAAAGACCGTTCAGATGCTGAATAAGGGTAGACTTACCCGAACCGGTATGACCGATAATGCCAACCAGTTCGCCCTTTTCTATGCTGATGTTAACGTCCTTTATAGCCGCGTTTGTTCGGTCGGACGGATAACAGTAGCTTAAATTTTCGGTCCTTATAATAGGCAACTTAAAGCCTTCCTTTCTTTCTTAAAACCTCTTTTATTGCCTCGGCGCATTCCTCGGCAGTTAAAATATCCTTCGGGAGCTCGAATTCAGTCCCCCTTAACAGATAGGCAAGTCTCGTTACCTGAGGAACGTCGAGACCTATCTCTTCCATCTTTTCAACCTCTGTCATAACAGAGCGGGGAGGTCCGTCGAGAACTATTTCGCCCTTACTGACAACCACGACCCTATCGGCCTCGGCAGCCTCTTCCATATAATGAGTTATGAGCACCACCGTAATTCCGTTTTCGCGGTTGAGTTTTTTTATAACCTTCATAACCTCGCGTCTGCCCTTAGGGTCAAGCATCGCGGTCGATTCGTCAAGAACAATGCATTCGGGCTTCATCGCAATAATTCCCGCAATAGCAACCCTCTGCTTCTGACCGCCCGAGAGTTCGTGCGGTGCAGAAGAACTGAAGTCCTGCATCGAAACGCTTTTCAGCGCCTCGTTTACCCTTTCTCTGAGTTCTTCGTGGGGAACCCCCAGGTTTTCGGGTGCAAAGGCAACGTCGTCCTCAACTATAGTTGCAACTATCTGATTATCGGGATTTTGAAAAACCATTCCAACGGTTTTTCTGATATCCAGAATACTTTCCTCTGAAGCGGTGTTCATTCCGTTCACCAGAACCTCTCCGCTTTCGGGAACAAGAATTCCGTTGAAATGCTTAGCAAGTGTTGACTTTCCCGAACCGTTATGCCCGAGAACCGCAACGAAGCTTCCCTTCTCGATAGAAAGATCAAGGTCGCTTAAAACGTATTTTGATGCATCTTCGGAATACTTAAACGAAATATTTTTAGTCTCTATAAAACTCAATACGTTTTAGCTCCTTTCTGTTTAGAATTCGCAGATAGCGGTGTTTCCGCAAGGGAGAATTTTCTCGGTATTCCTAACGGGAATTCCTATCTCCTCTGCCGAAACCTTAGCCTTTCTGCCCTTTGCAACCGTTTCGTTTAATAAGTATGCCATAACCGCAGGACCGAGTCCCGTGGTGTATGAATTGAGAAGTAAAAAGAGGGGCTCGTCTGATAAAAGCTGTGATAAAAGCCCCAAAAGATCATAGATCTGATCCTCAAGCTTAAACACCTCGCCCGTCGGTCCTCTTCCGTAGGAAGGTGGGTCAAGAACGATAACGTCGTATTTATTGCCTCTTCTTATCTCGCGTTCTATGAATTTTTTACAGTCGTCAACTATCCATCTGATAGGCTTATCCGAAAGACCCGAAGCCGCGGCGTTTTCCCGCGCCCAACTAACTATTCCCTTGGAAGCGTCAACGTGGGTAACCTTCGCTCCAGCAGATGCAAGAGCGAGTGTTGCGCCGCCCGTGTAGGCAAAAAGATTAAGCGCCGTTACAGGTCTTTTTGCGTTTTTCACCTTATCCATCATATACCGCCAGTTCACCGCTTGTTCGGGGAAAATTCCCGTATGCTTAAAGCCTGTCGGGCGGATAATAAAGGTGATATCCTCGTATTTTATCTTCCACTCTGTCGGAATTTTTTTATAAAACTCCCAGCTTCCGCCGCCCTCACGGGAACGGAAATATTTAGCATCCGCCTTCTTCCAGAGCGCTTCATTGCGCTCCGATTTCCATATGATCTGCGGGTCGGGACGGATAAGGGTTATGTCACCAAATTTTTCGAGTTTTTCTCCGCTCGAAGAATCAAGTAGCTGATAGTCGTTAAAATCAGCGGCGTATCTCATAGGTTTATTCTCTCTTCTATAACCTTGGCAATAGAAGAAGCCTCTTTTTCAATCTCTTCTAAGTCCTTGCCCTCTATCATAATTCTGATAAGCGGCTCTGTGCCCGAAGCTCTGACGAGAACCCTTCCGCATTTTTTAAGTGATTCCGAAACCTCGGAGATCTTTTTCTTTATCTCCTTATCGGTTTCAAGTTTTGCTTTCTGCTCAGCGTTAGCCGTAACGTTTTTAACAACCTGCGGATATTTCTCCATCATTAAAGAAAGCTCGTCAAGCGATTTTCCGCTTTCGGCGATAACCTTAAGGAGAAAGGCTCCCGTTAACTGTCCGTCACCGGTGGTTGCGTATTTTGAAAGTATAACGTGGCCCGACTGTTCTCCGCCGAGAGTGTATCCACCCTCAAGCATCTTTTCAAGAACGTATCTGTCGCCAACCTTGGCGCTGATCGCATTAATTCCGTATTTATCTGCAAACTCAAAGAAACCGAGGTTCGACATAACCGTAACAACCGCAGTATCTTCGGGAAGCATACCGTTATTTTTCATATACCATGCAAGTATCGCGATAATTCTGTCACCGTCGACCTCTTCGCCCGAACCTGCAACCGCAAGACAACGGTCGGCGTCTCCGTCGAAAGCAAGTCCTAAGTCTGCACCCGTTCTGACAACCTCTGCCTTGAGGTTTTCAAGATGGGTCGAACCGCAATTAAGATTAATATTGGTGCCGTCGGGCTTATCCGAAAGCATTATAACCTCGGTTCCGAGCGCACCGAAAAGTCTTTCGGCGGTGGCTGAAGAGGAACCGTTAGCGCAGTCGAGAACCACCCTGAGTCCGTCATTTTTAGAGGGAACACACTCTAAAACGTGCTTGATATAATCTGCCGCCGCGCCGTCGCATCTGATAACGCGTCCGAGATCGGTTCCCGTAACGGCTTCTATCTCATCTGAACCCGAACGGATAATCTCCTCTATCTCGTCCTCTATTTCGTCCTTTAATTTAAAGCCGTCTTTATTAAAAAGCTTTATTCCGTTGAATTCAACGGGGTTGTGAGATGCCGAGATCATAACACCTGCATCGGCTTTATATTCTTTAACAAGGTGCGCTACCGCAGGGGTAGGAACAACACCCAAAATAATTGCATCTGCGCCATATGAGCAAACACCTGCCGCAAAAGCATTCTCAAGCATATCAGAAGAAATTCTGGTATCCTTACCGATAATGATTTTGGTTTTTTCGCCGTTCTGATTTTTTGTTAAAACGTAGGCTGCCGCCCTACCGAGCTTTAATGCAAGTTCTGCGGTAAGCTCAGTGTTAGCAATACCTCTGACTCCGTCTGTTCCAAACATTCTTCCCATTTTTTATTTCTCCTTTTATTTCTCCTTTAAGTTATATAAGCGGCACGGGATATCCAAGATGCTTATATGCCGCCGCGGTAGGCATTCTGCCTCGTGGTGTTCTGGTTATAAATCCAAGCTGTAAAAGATAAGGCTCGTAAACGTCCTCAATGGTAACCGCCTCTTCCCCGAGAGCCGCCGCAAGAGTCTCAAGTCCAACCGGCTTTCCCTGGAAATTGGTTATCATATATTCGAGCATTCGCCTGTCAATAGTATCAAGTCCTAATTCATCAACGTCGAGTTTTCCGAGCGCCCTGTCGGCTATCTCGGCAGTAATAACACCGTTTCCGATAACCTCTGCAAAATCGCGGACCCTCTTTAAAAATCGGTTTGCAATTCGCGGAGTTCCTCTCGAACGCTTAGCGAGAACCTCTGCGCCCTCATCGTCGCACTCTATTCCTAAAATTCCCGCACTTCTCTTTATTATCTTTTTAAGTTCCTCGGTGGAGTAAAGTTCGAGCCTTAATATAACGCCGAACCTATCACGAAGCGGAGCCGAAAGCTGTCCCGCCCTGGTGGTTGCACCGATAAGGGTAAACCTCGGAACGTCGAGCCTTATCGACCTCGCCGAAGGGCCCTTTCCGATAATAATATCAATTGCATAGTCTTCCATCGCGGGATAAAGAACCTCTTCAACCGAACGGTTAAGACGGTGTATCTCATCAATAAAGAGCACGTCGTTCTCGTTAAGGTTGGTAAGAAGCGCCGCAAGATCGCCCGGCTTTTCAATGGCAGGACCCGAGGTTATTCTGATGTTTGAATTCATTTCATTAGCAATAACTGCCGCAAGGGTGGTCTTACCGAGTCCGGGAGGTCCGTATAAAAGGCAGTGGTCAAGTGCTTCGTGACGGGCACGTGCCGCCTCTATAAACACCGAAAGGTTTTCCTTTGCCTTTTCCTGTCCTGTATATTCGTCAAGCCTTTGAGGACGAAGCGAAAGTTCTATGTCTCCGTCTTCCTTTTCATACGCAGGGGTAACGAGTCTTGACGCAAATTCTGCTTCTGTATAATCCACTTTCTCTTCCCCTTTCTATTTTATATATCTGAGTCCTGTTTTTATAAGTTCCTCAACCGAAGCCGTGGGACTTGTTCCCTTCAGTGCGGCCGCCGCTTCGGACTGACTGTATCCAAGTGAAACGAGTGCGCTTATTGCCTCGCTTAAGTTTCCGCCCGAAATCGCAGTCGGGGCGGATAAAGCGTCGCTCACCGAAAGGTCGACCCCCTTAAGCTTATCCTTAAGTTCAAGAACTATTCTCTGAGCGATCTTAAGACCAACACCTGAAGCGCGGGTCAACGCCTTAGCGTCTCCTGCCGCAATAAAGAAGTTTATTTTATCGTGAGAAAATTCTGATAAAAGCGAAATAGCAACCTTGGGCCCAACGCCCGAAACCGAAATCAGAAGTTTAAAGGTGTTAAGCTCCTCAACGGTATAAAATCCGAAAAGGTCCACCGCATCCTCTCTGACGTTCATATAGGTGTATATAAATGCCTCGGTATTGATCTTCGGCATCTTCTCAGCGGTCGAAAGAGGAATGGTGCATTTATAACCCACCCCGCCGCACTCTATAACACAAAGCGCAGGTTCTGAAACTATAAGTTTTCCTCTGAGCGAATAAATCATTTTACCATCCCTTTCTTAAAGCCGCTTCCTTAAATCTCGAACTGTCCCCGCAGTGAGCCCTGCAAATTGCAAGAGCCAAAGCATCTGCGGCATCGTCAGGCTTCGGATAATCCTTGAGCCCCAGCATTATTCGGGTCATCTCCATAACCTGCTTTTTCTCTGCCTTTCCGTAACCAACAACCGCCTGCTTTACCTGCAAGGGCGTGTATTCCTCGACCCTTATGAGATTTTGCCTTGCCGCGAGAAGAATAACCCCTCTCGCCTGAGCAACGTCGATAGCAGTTTTTTGGTTGGTGGTGAAATAAAGGCGCTCGATTGCAATAGCATCGGGTCGGTATTTCCCTATAAGCGCGTTCACTCCGTCGTAAACCTTTAAAAGCCTATCCGAAAAATCGGTCTTTGCTTCAGTAGTAACCGCACCGTAAGTGAGAAGGTCAAACTTGGTGTTCTTATAATCAACTATTCCATAGCCGACTATTGCATAGCCGGGGTCAATCCCCATAATAACCATTAAAGAACACCTCCCATAAATAACCATACTAAACCCATTATTAGATCATTATATCACAAATAATTTCCATAAGCAATATTTATATGCTTATTTTTACGAGTTCTTCACGCACTTCTCTGCGGCAGATAACCAGCCTTAAAACGTTCGGGACAGTCATTAAAGCGTTGAAGATATCGGGAAGACAGAAAAGCCCCTCTTTTTCGTAAAACACGCCCAAAAAAAGCGCCGCCGAAAAAAGAAGCCTGTAAAACTTAACGTCAAATTTCGGGAGCACTTCCCGCCAGAACACCTCGCCGTAAAAACTCCAACCGATAATGGCGGCAAAAGCAAAAATAACAAGGCAGAAGGAAAGCACCGCCGTCCCTAAAAACGGGCAGAAGGAAAAGCCCGAACGGAAGGCAAAGTTTGTCATCTCCCAGCCAGAAAGGTCCATAAAAAACGCCCCCGAAGACATTATTGACAGAGCAGTTATATTGCAAACCACAACCGTGTCAACAAACACCCCGAAAACCCCCGAATATCCCCCCGAAACCGCAGAGTTCTCCCCTGCCTGACAGAGCGCAATACCGCTCGTTCCAATACCTGCCTCGTTCGTGAATATTCCCATCGAAATGCCCCTGCTCATCGTCAGGAAAAGTCCTCCCGCCGACCCATAGGCTACCGCCTCGGGATGAAATGCGCTTCTCAGCATATAAACCACCGAGGGTATTATGTTATCCCTGTTTTTAAAAAGAATAAAGGCGCACCCCAGAATATATAAAACCGTTAAAAAAGGTATCATTTTTTCGCATAAAGCCGCAATTCTTTTAAGTCCGCCCGAGATAATTATAAATACCAAAACCGCGACCGAAAGACCCACCAAGATCTTCAAAAATGGGATATCTACGTCCATTTGCCGAGTGAAATTCTCCACCCCCGTGAGCACGGAATTGACCCCCAAAAGCGTTCCCATCCCGAATACCGCAGATAAAAGCCCCACAAGTGCATACACCTTTCGGTGCCGAAGATACGCCATCGGGCCCACGCCTTTTTCGCGGTGCTTAATCGCCAGAAAGCTCTCCGAAAAGCAGATAGCCGAGGTAAAGAGCGCCGACAGAGTCATCCATACGGGTGCCCCCGCGCCGCCCTCTTTAAGACACACTGCAACTCCTATAATGTTCCCCGTTCCCATCGCCGCAGAAAGAAAGGTGCAGAGCGAAGAAAAGGGCGATATCGAGCCGTTTTCTCCTGCCTTTTTAAATGAAGCCTTCACTATCTTCCCAAAACTTCTGAACTGAAAAAATCTATAATAAACGGTCAAAAATACACCCGTGCCAACAATAAAAATTATAACGGGAGCACTCCACAAAACCGAGCGGAGTTTGTCTAAAAAAAATTGCAAAAATCTCACACCTTTTAATAAAATTTAATAAAATTTATGAAATTTTAACACCCATTATAACCCCTAAAAACAGATAAAGACGGGAGAAAATTCTCCCGTCTTATTTAAATTATTTCGGCTTCTGCTTTGCCGTTTTCGAGTTTTATGATCTTTGCTCTGACAATTTCGCCCGTCTTTATATCCCCATTAAATCTGACGGGTGTGTAGTTCTCGGAATAGCCTTCTCCGTGCCTTTCGACTAAAACGGAGACCTCTTTCCCGATAAGCTTTGCCATCTCCTCTTCCCTTATCTTTTCGGCAAGAACCGAAAGCACCTTTTTCCTCTCGTTCTTTACGCTCTCGGGGACCTGATGATCCATCTCTGCCGCAGGGGTTCCGCTTCGGCGCGAGTAAGGGAAAATATGTATTTTAGAAAAGCCGATATCCTTGATAAACTGCGCCGTTTCACTGAATTCCTCGTCGCTTTCTCCCGGAAAACCAACGATTATATCGGTGGTAACAGAAAGCATTGGAAAAGCCTTTCTGAGCCGCTTTACCACGTCGGAAAACACATCGGTAGTATACGGTCTGTTCATTCTCCCGAGAACCGACGAGCTTCCCGACTGCAAGGATAAATGAAACTGCGGACAAAGTTTCTCTGCTCGGACAAACTTTTCTATGATCCCGTCGCTGATAAGGTCGGGCTGCAAGGAGCCAAGCCTTATTCTTTTTATTCCCTCAACCGATGCCACGGCTAAAACCGCGTCACCGATATCGAGCCCTTCTCCTCTTCCGAAATAGGAAAGGTTAATCCCTGTTAAAACGACCTCTTTATATCCGTTTCTGCTGAGGGACAGCGCCTCTTCCCTGATCGACTCGATGGTTCTTGAACGAAGATGTCCCCTCGCATAAGGAATTATGCAGTATGAGCAGTAACGGTCGCAACCGTCCTGAATTTTCATAAAGGCGCGGGTGTGCCCCTCAAAGTTTGACACCCTTAAGTCCTCGATTTTTTCCTTTACCTTATGAGGAACTATCTCAACGATCTTTCCCTTTTCCTTTTTTGCCTTTTCAATGAGCGCAGAAATATTCGCCCTGTCCTTTGTTCCCGTTACAACGTCTGCCTCAATAGATTTCGCCTTCTCGGGAAAGGCCTGAGGAAAGCATCCGCAGAAAACGGTTATGCAGTTGGGGTTTTCGCGTTTAGCCTTTTCAAAAAGCTTTTTCGTTTTGCGGTCCCCCTCACCCGTTACGGTGCAGGAGTTAACGATCAAAACGTCGCAAGGCCTTTTTTCGTCCTCTTCATAGCCTTTATTTAAAAGAATTTCCCTCATCGCCTCGGTCTCGTATTGATTGACCTTGCACCCGAGGGTTATAAACTTAACATTCATTTCTTATCTCCGTCTTTTCACCATAGATAAAAGTCTTAAGGTCTGCAAGATAGCCGTTACAAGCGCCGCAACGTAGGTGAGCGCCGCGGCACGAAGCACCTTTTTAGTGCCTTTAAGCTCTTCATCCGAAAGCCCCGCCATATCGAGCGCCGCGACCGCTCTTCTACTCGCGTTAAACTCAACAGGCAAGGTTACGAGCTGCAAAAGAACCGTTAAACTGAAAAGCGCTATGCCGATATAGGCAAGAAAATAAAGCGAAGACGAACTGAACAGAATACCCAAAAGAATAAGCGGAAACGAAAGCTTTGAGCCAAAGCTTGTTACGGGAATTATCTCACTTCGAAGCTTTAAGGGAACATACCCTTCGGCGTGTTGAACCGCGTGACCCGCTTCGTGAGCCGCAACACCTGCCGCGGCGGCGTTTGACGCATCGTAAACCGTTTCTGAAAGCCTTATTACCTTACTTCTTGGGTCATAGTGGTCCGAAAGACTTCCCGAGACCCTCTCGATTCTAACGTCTGAAACTCCGTTTTGTTCCAAGACACGTCTGGCCGTTTCGGCGCCCGTCAGCCCCGACTGAATTCTGAGCGAAGAATATCTTGAAAACGCCGACTTTACGTTTGCACTCGCCCAAATCGAAATGATAAGGGCGGGAACTATATAAATAAAATAGGTTGAATCTAAATACATATTTTTCTCCTGCTACATAATAGTTTTTATCACAATATCGTTTTTTTGAGGCTCTTCCTTAACCACCGTCAAAGTTTTTTCCAAAGTCTTTTTTGCCTCTTCCGCCTTTTCGTCGGTCTCGGAATAGATCTCGGCTAAAACCTCGCCTTTCTCTACCTTATCGCCCTTCTTTTTCTTTAAAAGAATACCTGCGAAATAATCGATCTTATCCTCTTTTTTAAGCCTTCCTGCACCCGAAAGAAGCGCCGCCATTCCTATCTTTTCGGTGTTCAGAACCGTGAAATACCCGCTCTCCTTTGCAAAAAGTTTTGCTCTCGGCGGATAAGGCTTTAAAAGGCTCTCGTTCTCCATAAAGGAAGCGTTTCCGCCCTGAGCCGTTATCCATTCTCTGAACTTTTCTTTTGCCGCACCGCTTATAAGCGCCTCTTCCGCAGCCTTTAAAGCCTCTTCTTCGGATACCGAGAAGGAAAGTTCTGCCATCGCCGCGGCTATTTTAATGCAAAGCGTTCTGAGTCTTTCCTCACCGCCGCCACCGAGAACCTCTAATGCTTCCAGAATCTCAAGCGCATTTCCGACGGACAAGCCCAAAGGCTCATCCATATCGGTTATGAGCGCTCCTACCCGTCTTCCGTTTTCGCCGCCTATCTTAACCATAAGGCGACCGAGTTTCTCTGCATCTTCCTTTGTTTTCATAAAGGAGCCGCTTCCCATTTTAACGTCGAGAAGAATGTTTTTAGCCCCCGACGAAAGTTTTTTGCTCATTATACTTGAAGCAATAAGCGGCAGTGAATCGGTGGTCCCGGTAACGTCTCTTAAGGCATATATCTTTTTATCGGCAGGAACCGAGGTCTCATCGGTATAAATAACCGAAAGAGAGGTCTTCTCTACCGTTTTTATAAACTCCTCTTCCGAAAGGTTGATCTTATAACCCTTAATAGCTTCAAGCTTATCAATGGTTCCGCCGGTGTGTCCTAATGCCCTGCCCGACATTTTCGCTATCTTCATTCCCATAGCCGCCGCAATTGGCATTGCTATAAGGGTGGTTTTATCACCAACACCGCCCGTTGAATGTTTATCGGCGGTGTTTTCTCCTAAAGATGAAAGATCCTTGATATTTCCCGTTTTAAGCATCGCTTCGGTGAGAAAGACTGTCTCTTTTTCGGTCATTCCCTTTAAAACTATTGCCATTAAAAGAGCCGAAGCCTGATAGTCGGGGATAACCGACTCGGTATAACCCGAAACGAAGAACTCTATCTCTTCCTTAGAGAGTTCTTCCCCTGCCTTTTTCTTTGATATTATATCAAGGATATTCATTTATCTCACTCCTTTAAAAGAGATTCTCCGAAATGCGCTTTGCCTAAAAGGAAATCGGTTACGGTCCCTGCAACAGCCGTGAACCCAATCTTACTTCCCAGGTTTTCAGGCTTAATTCCCTTTTTATATAAAAGAACGGGAACGTATTCCCTTGTGTGATCGGTGGATTTATCCCCCGGATCGCAACCGTGGTCTGCCGTTATGATAAGAAGGTCCTCTTCTCTGATTTTAGAAAGCACCTCCGAAAGCGATGCATCAAACTCCGATAACGCCTCGGCATATCCTAAGGGGTCGTTTCGGTGGCCATAAAGCATATCGAAATCAACAAGGTTAACAAAACAAAGTCCGCCGAAATCTCTATCCAAAAGTTTTATCAGAGAGTCTATTCCCTCTTTGTTGTTTTTCGTTTTTATCTTTTCGGTTACGCCTTTCCCGTTAAAGATATCGCTTATCTTTCCAACCGATATAACGTCAAGGCCCTTTTCTTTTAAGAGGTCTATCATGGTTTCTCCGTGGGGATCAAGCGAAAAATCGCGTCTACCATCGGTTCTTTCAAACTCGTTTTTATTCTTCCACACAAAAGGCCTCGCTATAACACGCGCCACCGCATTTTCACCTGTTAACATTTCCCTTGCAACAGAACAGTATTTATAAAGCTCTTCTCTCGGAATTATCGCTTCGTTAGCCGCTATCTGAAATACACTGTCGGCGCTGGTGTAAACGATCAAAGCTCCGCTTTTTAACTGTTCTTCACCGTAATCGCGTATAACGTCGGTTCCCGAATAGGCCTTGTTGCAGATAACCTTCCTGCCTGTTTTTCTTTCGAATTCTTCAATTATTTCTTTCGGGAAGCCATTAGGATAGGTGTTAAACGGAACCGAGCTTACCAGTCCCGCTATCTCGTAATGCCCGACGGTCGTGTCTTTCCCGCGGGAAAGTTCTGAAAGCCTTCCGAAAGCACCCTCGGGTTCAGATTTCGGCAAAAAATTCACTCCGTCTATTGACCCAAGCCCTAACTTTATCATATTGGGGACCGATAGTTTCCCCGTTTTAAAAACGCTCAGGAGGGTGTTGGCGCCAAGATCTCCGAACTCTTCAGCATCGGGGAGAGCGCCTATACCAAAACTATCGAGAACGACTAAAAATACCCTTTTCATTCACTTATACCTTTCGCTACCGACAGAGCAAGTTCCATCATTTCGGTAAAGGTTTTTTCTCTCTCCTCTGCCGAAGTTGCCTCGCCCGTTACTAAGCTATCCGAAACAGTCAGGATAGAAAGCGCTCTTTTCCCGAGACGAGAAGCCGTTGCGTAAAGCGCCGCCGTTTCCATTTCGGTTGCAAGAACGCCCATTTTTGCCCAAGCCTTATGGGGATTTTTATAGTCGGGCAGGTCTTCATGATCTCCATAGAAACAGTCCGAGGTTACGCAAGAGCCAACTCTATAGTTATATCCCTTCTCCTCGGCTATATCGGCGGCAGTCTTTAAAAGCTTATAATCTGCAACCGCCGAGAAGGTTCCCGGCAGGTTATACTGATGCATAAAATTACTGTCGTATGAGGCGCCCGAAGCAAGAACAATGCTTCTCACGGGAACGTCCTCTCTTATAGCACCGCAGGAGCCGATCCTCATTATATTTTCAACGCCGAAGAACTTAAAAAGTTCATAACTGTATATCCCGATGGAAGCAGAGCCCATTCCCGAAGCCATAACCGAAACGGGCGCACCTTTATAGGTTCCCGTGTATCCCCCGATGCCGCGGACGTTATTGATAAGAACCGCTTCTTCTAAAAAGTTCTCTGCAATGAACTTCGCTCTTAAAGGGTCTCCCGGCATTAACACCGTTTTTGCAAAGGTTCCGTTTTGAAGAGAAATGTGTGGTGTTTTCATAATACTGCCTCCGTAAAATTATTTTCGTATATATAGTATAACACAAAACGAAAAGCGTAAGCTTTCGTGCGCGATAGCGCGCCCCGTGTCGCAACACGGGTTTTGATGTTTAAAGTTATTATAACATATTATAGCGGTTTCTACAATCAATTATTAAAAAATGCTTGACAGACACCCAAAAAGTGATATACTAACATCATAGACTGAAAAGGAGGAAATAGCCTTGAAGAAGACCGGAACCAATATGATGCTTTCTATGTGCATGGCAAACATGTGCATGTTTCGTTCTGCTTCTTTTTCAAAGTTACTTTCTGCTTAATCTAAGTTTTTGTTATAAAGCGCGGAAAGTCTTTGAGGCTTTCCGCTTTTTGTTTGTTAAGGAGGGAAAAACGCGTGATTGAAATTAAATCGCTGACTAAAACCTTTTTTCACGAAAAAATGAGTTTTAACGCGATATCCGATATCAACCTCACCATTGAAGACGGGGATATCTTCGGAATAATCGGTCTTTCGGGCGCAGGAAAAAGCACCCTTATCCGTTGCATAAACTTTCTTGAAAGACCAACCGAGGGAAAGGTTATATTCAACGGAGTTGACCTTGGAACCCTTTCCAATAAGGAACTTCTTAAGACCCGTCAGCAAATGTCGATGATTTTCCAGGGCTTTAACCTTCTGGAGCAGAGAAACGTTCTTCAGAACGTTTGCTATCCGCTCGAGATCGCAGGGGTTAAAAAGTCAGATGCCAAGAAAAAGGCTCTAAAGCTTTTAAAGGTCGTTGGTCTTGAGGATAAGGTCTCTTCTTATCCCGCTCAGCTTTCGGGCGGTCAGAAGCAGAGGGTTGCTATCGCAAGAGCCCTTGCAACCGACCCTAAGGTTCTTCTTTGCGACGAAGCAACAAGTGCTCTCGACCCTGCAACGACCGCAGGTGTTCTCGACCTTTTAAAATCTATTAATAAGACTATGGGCGTTACCATTATCGTTATAACTCACGAAATGGACGTTATAGACAGTATATGCAACAAGGTTGCGGTTCTTGATAACAGCCGCATCGCTGAGGTCGGCCCCGTTACCGAGGTCTTCTCAAAACCTCAGTCGCAGATCGCAAAGGAACTCGTTCTCCCCAAGATACTCAAGCTTATGGAGAATAACAAGGGCCATCAGTTAAGACTCGTTTTCAACGGCGAAGCATCGGGAAAGCCCATTCTTTCAAGCCTCGTTGTTGACTGCGAAGCCAAAATCAGCGTTCTTTTTGCCGATATGAAGGAGATCGACGGCAAAAGCTTCGGCCAGATGCTCGTTAGCATTGAAAACTCGGACGAGCTTTCAAGGGTTGAAAAATGGCTCAATGATAACGCAATAAGCTATTCGAAGGAGGCCTAATATGAGTGAAGCATTATCCACCCTTTTAGAAAAAGGGGTTCTGACTCTTGGCATTTGGGAAACGGTTTATATGACCCTTTTATCAACCCTTATAGCCTATATTATCGGCCTTCCTCTCGGCGTTATCCTTTCGATAACCGATAAGGACAGTATCTGCCCGAAGCCAATACTTAACAAGGTTCTCGGCTTTATCGTTAACATATTCCGTTCCATTCCCTTTATCGTTTTACTGGTTGCTTTCCTTCCTCTTGCAAAGGCGATAGTCGGAAAAAGTTACGGAAACGCAGCAATGGTCGTTATGCTTGTTGTTGCCGCGGCGCCCTACGTTGCGCGAATGGTTGAGTCCTCAGTAAAAGAGGTCAACCGCGGAGTTATTGAAGCGGCGCAGAGTATGGGAAGCTCTTCCTTCCAGATAATCTGCAAGGTTCTTATCCCCGAAGCAAAACCCGCCCTTATCGTTGGCGCAGTTATCTCAACCGTTACAATTCTCAGTTATTCCGCAATGGCTTCCACCATTGCAGCAGGTGGCCTCGGTGCCATCGCAATCGTTTGGGGACACCAACGCTCAAACCCTGAAATAACCTGGATATGCGTTATTCTTATCGTCCTCATTGTTCAGTTAATTCAAGAGGTGGGAATGAAATTCGCCTCTAAAATTGATAAAAGAATTAAGTAAAGGAGAAAAATTATGAAAAAGCTACTTTCACTCGCGCTTTCCCTCGTTTTAGTTTTAAGCCTCGCTTCGTGCGGACCTAAAACCGACGAAAAAACCATCAAGGTTGGAGCAAGTCCCACGCCTCACGCAGAAATTTTAGAGGTTGCTAAGGACATTCTCGAAAAAGACGGTTATACTCTTGAGATCGTTTCTTACGACGACTACGTTCTTCCCAACAAGGCTCTCTTCGACGGAGACCTCGACGCTAACTACTTCCAGCACACACCCTATCTCGACAGCTTTAACAAGGACAACAACATGGACCTTGTTTCTGCAGGAAAGATTCACTATGAGCCCTTCGGACTTTACGGAAACGGCGTTACCGACCTTAAAGCACTCGCTGACGGAACCACCATTTTCATTCCTTCGGACGACTCTAACGAAACCCGCGCACTCTTCCTCTTGGCTCAGGAAGGACTTATCACCTTAAATGACGACGTTACCATCGAGGGCGGCGCTAACCACCTCACAAGCATTAAGGACAACGGCGGATACGATATTCAGGCTGTTGAGGCTTCCACCGTTCCTGCTCAGCTTAAGAACAACGAGGTCGCTATCGCAGTTATCAACGGTAACTACGCTATAGGCGCAGGTCTTAAGATCAAAGACGCTCTTGCTCAGGAAAACGCTTCGGGTGATGCGGCTCAGCTTTATGCAAACATCATCGCCGTTAACCCCGAGGATAAGGACAGTGAGAAAATAGCGGCTCTTCTCAAGGCTCTCGAAGATGCTGCAGTTATCGAGTTTATCGACAACGAATACGCAGGTGCAGTTGTTTCGATGGCGAAATAAGAAACAGATAAAGAACACGGCTTTTATCGGAAACCCGATAAAATCCGCTTATTTTTGATATTCCAACAAATCTTCAATTTTACAACCCAAAACGTAACAAGCCTTAGCAAAAAAGTCTAAATCTAAACGTTCAACGTTTTTAGCCTTATAGTATCTATCGACTACCTCATACTTAACTCCCGTTAAGGTCCTCATTTTATTCCTGGTAACACCCTTTTTATCCATAACCTCTGAGAGTTTTATTTTTATTGTTCCGTATTCCTTGATATCTATAATACTACTCACATTTTCCATATAAATCCCTCCGACATTATTCTATCAAAGGGTTACCCTCTTGACATTTCCCTTTTTATTTATTCTCAACGAATTTTTTAATTGCATCAAAGCTTTCGTCGCTTATGACGTGCTCTATTCGGCAGGCGTCCTCACTTGCGGTTTCGGGGTCAACCCCGAGAACACAAAGAACCTTGGTTAAAACTGTGTGACGAGCGAATATTTTTTCGGCAACCGAAACGCCGAGGTCGGTTAAGGTTATAAGCCCATCCTTATCGACCGTTATGTATCCGCCTTTTTTAAGAAGTCCCACCGCTCTGCTTATGCTGGGTTTTGAATAGCCCATATGTTCGCAGATATCAATAGAACGAACCGCGCCGCGCTCCTTTATAAGAACGTATATAGTTTCAAGATACATCTCGCCGGATTCCTGCAAAGACATCTCTATCCCCCCAATAATTTACTGCTTTAATTTTAACACGAAGCTTTAAAAAAATCAACCTCCCCTATTGACAAAGCTCTTCCGATAGTTTATAATAAAACCAAGTTAGCAGAGGCTAACCGAGTTCGGCTTTTCGGTTTTCCTTGCTAACTCAAAACCAAAAAGTCATAATAGTCTCTTCTATGAAAGCCTTTCCGCCACTCCTGTTGCGGAAAGGCTTTCAGCCGTTTTATAAAATATTATGAAAAATAACGTCGATAGCTATTGACGGATTTGCTAAATCATAGTAAAATAGTATCATTAATTTAAAACGTTAAAGGAGAACAAAAGATGTTTTTTGAAGAACTAAAGAATTTTGACAGTGAGGTTTATGCCTCTTGCGAAAGAGAACTCAGAAGGCAACAGCATAATATTGAGCTTATTGCATCTGAGAATATCGTTTCCGAACCCGTTCTTTTAGCGGCAGGCGGAGTTTTAACCAACAAATACGCAGAAGGTTATCCTAACGCGCGTTACTATGGCGGTTGCGTTTACGTTGACGAGGTTGAGGAGATAGCAAGAGAAAGAGCAAAGAAACTTTTCGGCGCAGAACACGCTAACGTTCAGCCGCACTGCGGAGCAAACGCAAACCTTGCCGTATTCTTTGCGCTTCTGAACCCCGGTGATACCGTTCTTTCAATGAGCCTTGCCGATGGCGGACATCTTTCCCACGGTTCTCCCGTTAACATATCGGGAAAATATTTCAACATCGTGCCTTACGGTGTTTCCCCCGAAACAGGAAGAATTGATTACGATAACGTTCGCGCTTTGGCTCTTGAGCATAAACCGAAGCTTATCTTGGCGGGTGCTTCGGCATACCCAAGGGTTATCGACTTTAAGAAATTCAGAGAGATCGCCGATGAGGTTGGCGCTTACTTTATGGTTGATATGGCGCACATTGCAGGTCTTGTTGCCGCAGGACTTCATCCCAATCCCTGCCTTTATGCAGACGTTGTTACCTCCACCACTCACAAGACCCTTCGCGGTCCCAGAGGCGGACTCATTCTCTGCAAGGAACAGTTTGCAAAAATGATAGATAAGGCTATATTCCCCGGAACTCAGGGCGGACCGCTTATGCACATTATTGCCGCTAAGGCAGTTGCATTCGGCGAAGCGCTTAAGGATGAGTTCAAGACCTATCAGGCGCAGGTCGTTAAAAACGCTAACGCTCTTGCAGACACACTTAAGGCAGAAGGCTTCAACCTCGTTTCCGACGGAACCGATAACCACCTTATGCTTCTTGACCTTCGTAACATGAACGTTACGGGTAAAGAATTCCAGCACAGGCTCGACGAGGTTCACATCACCGCAAACAAAAATGCTATTCCTAACGATCCTCAGAGCCCCTTCATAACAAGCGGACTGAGAGTTGGAACCCCTGCGGTTACCTCAAGAGGCTTCAAGGAAGCAGAAATGAAGCTTATCGCTTCCTGGCTCAAGAAGACCGCTACCGATTTCGAAAACACGCGCGACAGTGTTACCGACGAGGTTATTGCTCTTTGCAAAAAGTTCCCCATTTATGAGGACTAAGTTTAAACAAAAAAGCTCTTTTGGAATTTCCAAAAGAGCTTTTTTAGTTTAATAATACATATAAACACGGCATTTGATCGAGCCGTTGAAGAGTTTGCGGTTTTTGGACGCCTTTCTGCCGAAATGGTCCTCGAAGTCTTCCGAAGCCGAAACGATATAACTTGAGAATTTATCTTTCGGGAAAACCTTTCCCATCGTTTTATATATTCTGTTCGCCGCATTAATATCGAGAAGCCTCTCTCCGTATGGTGGATTGGCAAATATAACACCCGTTTCGGTTTTTGGGTTAAAGTCCTTAACGTCGAGTGTTGACACCTTGAAATACTTATCCACTCCTGCCGCTTTAGCGTTAGCAAGGGTGAGTTCGGCGCATTCTCTATCAATATCACTTGCAAAGCATATAAGATCGGCATCGTGGTTTATAAGACTTTTTGCTTCCTCTCTTGCTCTATCCCAGATCTTTTTATCGAACTGGGTCCAACGCATAGCCTGAAAAGGTCTTTGAAGGCCGGGGGCGGTGTTGGTGGCACGCAGGGCCGCTTCGATAAGAAAGGTTCCGCTTCCTGAGAAGGGGTCGTAAGCATATCCCCCGTCGCGCATTCTTGCAAAGTCAACTATTCCTGCCGCTATAGTTTCCTTTATCGGCGCAATATTCGAAGTCTTTCGGTAACCGCGCTTATGGAGAGCATATCCCGACGTGTCAAGCATTAAGGTAACGGTATCCTTAAAAAGTGAGAACTGGATCTGCATAAGAGGTCCCGTTTCTTCGAGCCAGGAAAGGCGGTATTTCTCCGAAAGCCTTGTTGCAACCGCTTTTTTAACTATCTTCTGAATATCGGGAACGCTAAAAAGCTTTGAATTGAGGGAATACCCCTTAACAGGAAAAGCGTTGTTTTTTCCGATATATTCTTCCCAAGGGAGCGCCTTGGTTTTTTCAAAGAGTGAATTAAAGTCGGTCGCCTCAAAGCTTCCAACAACCAAAAGCACCCTTTCAGCCGTTCTTAAGAATATGTTGGCTCTTGAGAGTAAACTCTCGTCGCCCTTAAAGGTAACCTTTCCGTCGGAAACCGAAACGTCCTCTCCGCCGAGCCTTTTTACCTCGCCCGACAGAACGCTTTCGAGCCCGAACATACAAGGGCATTGATAGGTATATTTCATTATTTTTCCTTTCTATATCGTTTTGCTTTTATGCCTCGTTACGTGACATCCAACGTTTACTGCAACGGGAAGTCCTGCGATGTGGGTCGGGTAAGAAAGAATATTAACCGCCAAAGCGGTGGTCTTTCCGCCGAGACCTTGCGGTCCTATCCCCGTTTTATTTACCTCATTTAATATATTTTTTGACAAATTTTCGTAATATTTATCACTTTTTATCTCTGAAACGGGCATCGTCAGAGCCTTTTTTGAGAGAAATGCGGCATATTCAAAGTCGCCGCCGATCCCAACACCCAACACAACGGGCGGACAAGGATTAGACCCTGCATTTTTAACGGTATCAACAACGAACGCTATGATATCTTCTTCGGTCGCGGTTGGATTAAACATCTTAATGGCGCTCATATTCTCGCTTCCAAAGCCTTTGGGTGCAACCGTTATTTTAAGACAGTCGCCCTCGGTTATTTCCTCGTAAATAATCGCAGGGGTGTTATCTCCCGTATTCTTTCTTCTAAGCGGGTCCTCAACCACCGAAAAACGAAGATTTCCGTTTATATATCCTCTGCGGACGCCCTCGTTAACGGCATCTTTGACGTTACAGTTAAAATGCACGTCTCTGCCGATCTCAAGGAAAACCACCGCCATTCCCGTATCCTGGCAGATGGGAACCGAAAGTTCCTTTGCGTCTTTCAGGTTTTCCTCTAAAACGTTAAAAATATCCCTTGCGGTTTCATTTGTTTCCTCGGATTTTGCTTTCTCAATATTATGCACAAGATCACAAGGCAGATTAAGGTTTGCTTCGATACACAAGCCTTCAACCGCAGATGCGATATCCTCAAAATATATCTCTTTCAAATTTATCCCTCTCAAAATCAAGTTTCTATGAGATATTTTACCACAAACCTCTCACCACTACAAGCAAAAAACAAAAAAATCACCCCGACACACAATGTGTCGGGGTGAAAAGCAAATACTTATGAAGAAAGTTATCTGTCAAGTTCCTTATTCTTCTCGTCGAGAAGAGCCTCAAGAGAAGGCTTGATAGAAGCGAGAACAGATGCAAATCCTGTTTCGTTCTCGATTGCAGGAGTTACAGCCTTGTCGATAAGACCATATCCACCGCCGGAGAAGGTCCACTTGTGCATAGAAGAACCTCTCTCGATATACTTAAGGATCGTCTCTGCAGACTCAGGATTATAAACCTTGGTGTCCAATTCAGCCCTATCGATTTTTTCTTCCTCTTCTTCAGATCCTCCGAGGGGCTCACAGTAGTAGGAATAGATTGTTCCAACCTTCTTTGCTCTCTCTTCAGAAAGGAGAGACTGCATTCCTCTAACGTTTGCCTGCTGAGCAAGGTTAGGAGGCTCAGTTGTGTGCTGAGAAAGGGGTGCTTCGCAGAAATATTCCTCTTTTTCTCTTGAAGGGTCAGTTTCAGACACGTTGCCCATACCTGTATTGTCAGAGGGGAATGCAAATACGTTAACAGCATCACCTTCGGTTTTCGGAGGTGCAGTTTTGTTAAGTCTTACAACCCAGTTAAGAGCGTCGATGATCTTGGGATCATCAAGGTTAGAATGATAGAATCCATCTTCATCCTGAGTTATCCACTCTGTTCCGAAAAGTCCGAGAACGTGAGAGAGTGAAGGCTCTGTGGTGATAGCATTGTGTCCGTAAACACCGTTAGAAGCGCCGAGCTGAGTGATCTTTTCAGCGATCTCAACATATTTATCAGTGGTCCATTTGCCCTCTTTAATGAGGTCATAGGGGTTCTCAATTCCGTATGTATCGAGATACTTAGGCTTAAAGGTTACCAACGACTCAATGTTGATCGGGTCGGGGGAGATAAAGTAAGCCTTGCCGTCTTTCATGGAAACTTCTGTTACTGTATCGTTCCACTGAGGACGGGTAATGTCTATAACGTCACTGATAGGATAAACTTCACCTGAGTTTGCAAGGCCCTTCATTCCGTTTGCGAAGCAGCAGAATAGGTCTGCACGAACGTCACCTGCCATGTGAGCAGCGTCGATTTCCGAAGAAACGCTATACTGCTGAGCAAGAACTTCCATGTTGAAGTTTACATTGTAAAGCGTTTCGAGTTCTTTTCTTCTCTCGATAGTGAGAACGCCACGCTCTGTATTCGCGGTGTCACCGGTCAAGAGAATAGAATAGAAGCCTAAGATGTTGATGGTGTCTCCGCCCATATCAAAAACTTCATAGTCGAGCTTCTGATATTCGCTATTTCCAGACGAAATAGGAGCGTCACTGTCGGTATCGCCGTTGTCCTTACAGGATGTTGCGAACACCAAGCAAACACACATCAGCATTGCCAAAGACAATGCAAAAAGTCTGTTTAACTTTTTCATAAATTTCCTCCTTATAAGCATCCTTGTGCTTATTATTTATATAACACAAACACAGGGGTTACCCTGTGCGGCTTTCGCCGCCGCAAAGCCGAAGCCTTGCCGTTTTATGTTCAGTTTTTCGGCGGTCAGGGCATGAACTTGCCCTGACCGTATCCGACATACAATTTTAACACAGTATTTTAATATTTTCAATACTGATTTTATAAAATTTTACAAATTATGCTATACGAACAAACTCAAATCCGTCCATAAAGAACCAGCATCCGCCGTTCTCCATTGCAATTCTGATCTCAAACTGAGTTTTAGCCTTGCTCTTAAGGGTGAACTTATTAATATACTGTATCCAACCTTTGCTGTTACCGTTGAAGGTCATCTTGCTGATCTCTTCACCGTTAGCAATAACCACTACCTTAGCCTTATCCGGATTTTCAGTGAGTTCAGCATAGTTTCCGCCGAATGCTCTTGCCATTATTCCGTAGGTTCCTGCAGGGAGAACACCTAATTCATAAGAAATATGAATGTCTCTTGCGTCACCGCCGCAATAAAGGTTAAGTCCGCATTTTCCGATTGCCTGGTTCGACTGGTTATTATCAATGAAGTTTACCTGACCGGGAGACTTGGTCTTCTTGGTTGTAAAGAAGTTAACGCCATCCTCAAATCCGCCATTAGCAGGAAGGAGGTTAACAGCGGTTTCTATATCTCTGGGTTCAAGATAGTAAACGTCGTATAAAGGCTCGAGAGGAGTTGACGATGCTTCAGGCTCGGTAGCAAGATAATAGGTGAACTTAAGAACGTCACAGTTTGTGTAGTCAACACGGTAGCTTCCGTCCTCTGCGTCCTGCACCGTTACGGTCTTCTCGCTGAGCTGGAATACACCTTCATCATCGAATTTTCCGTTAACACCGACTGCGTCAACACCGAATACGGAAATAAAGCTGATTTTATCTGCTATACAGTAAACTGCTTTATCTTTATATACCGCAATTGCTACAGGTCCGTTATCAACGTATGCTTCAAACTTAGCATAAGCTTCGCCAACCTTTTTGCTTCCTACATACTCTGCATCATAACTTCCGGTGTTGAAGGAAACCTTGTTAGCGCTTCCCGAATTAACGAGAAGTTTCTCTATGTTGGAAACCTTAGCGTTAAGCGATTTAATGTCCGCATTCACAGAAGCTGCAGGAGCAAATCCGCCTTCCGCATAAGCACTGAGCATTATGCCCGTTGCTACTGTTGCAGGAGCAGTCGCCGCTCCCTTTATTCTTGAATAACCTGCGTTAATAAGGTTTAATGCAGTTTCTGCATTTGTTGTTGAGATCTCAGAGCAGTTAAAATCGATATACTCTGTGTTGTAGATATAATGTGTGCTGATATTGTTAGGCATCGAAACGCTTGTTATCATAGCGTGTTCAGACGTTTTAACAATTTTTGCGAGTTCATCTAAGTATTTAACCGCTGCAATTTCAGAGAAACCTTTACCTGCATATCTATCTGCGGCAAACTTGTTGCTGATGTTAATAGAGATTACCTTTTTATTAGTGTCTCTTTCAGCTAATTTTTTCATAAGCGCTGTTAACGCTTCCTTATCAGCCGCGAGATCTTCTGCGCTGTTTACGTCAGAACCTTTGAGGTTATAGAAGATCTGCATATAGAGGTTATTTTCTTCTGCGGTCTTGATTGCAGTTTCAAGACGAACGAGATCGTCTGCCGCTGAGAAGGTATACGCGAAAGCATTAAATCCACCGTCAACGATGGGAGCAACGCTGAGATCGTTTGCAAAAGCAGATTTAATTATTACTCTTTCTCCTGCAACGTTTGTTACAAAAGATTTGTCGTCAATTTTCTCAAAGTAGGAAACGGGGTTGTTTCCTGCATATATCTCGGGGTAATCATAGGGAAGTCTCTCTAATGTTACCTCATCGAAATCAACAACGATCGGCTTAGGCTCCTCGCCCAGTTTAGGCTCGCCTGCCTCAACGTCGAGACGGACAGAGATGGTTGCATTCTCGGGAACATCAAATATTCCGCTTGAATACTCAGACCATTTATTAGTTCCGTTTCCGTTGAATACTCCGTAAGCCTGACCGTTAACGTAAAGGTTAAGGTAAACCGCCTGAGCATTACCGTTATCCTTTAGCCAGAACTTAAGGGCATATCTACCGCCGGGAATGTTTGATTTTTTGAAGATACAATAACCTGTTCCCGTTGCTCTTATGCATTTATTGTCGCCCTTGCCGTAAGACGAGCCCGAAACAACTGCGATCTCGTCAACGCATCTGAAGGGACAGTCTTCCGAAGCCATATCTCCGCCAACAATAAGGCTGTTAAGCGCGGTGGCGAGAACGAAAGGCTCTTTCTCTACTACCTCTCCGGGAGCCGAATCAGTAGAAGACGTATCCCCCTCAGAAGGACGGCAGCCGGTAAAGACGGAGAGCAACATTAATGCGGCTAATAAAACCGATAAAAACTTTTTCATGTTATTCTCTCCTTTCTTACCTTGCTTTAGCTTTCTTTTTTCTTTTTGTTCCATATAGTGCAAATCCAATAGATGCTATACCTATAAGACCTGCGACAGCAACTGTGTCTGCTACTGCGTTACCTGTTGCAGCACCGGAGCCGATGCTTCCGCTCGCGGAGCCCGTTATGTAATCCTTGCCGGTGTAACCAACTTCGGGGATCCAGGTAGGAATCACGCTGGGAGCTTCCCAGAAGACGAGTCTTGCTTCGTCGAAGAGGAGATATTCGCCCTCTTTCATTCCGCTTATCATCATCTGATAACCGATAGAACGAACAAGTGAAACGTTCTCAAACGATTTATCTTTATTTGTTTCTTCATTGGGGATAAGCTGGGTCAGAGGAATAACGATCCAACCCTTATAGCCGTTAAGAACGATGTTATTACCCGAGATGGTTGCGAGTTTCGACATTCCGAGGTCTTCTCTATAGAGGAATATCTTGGAATTCGAGTTAACCGTCCAGCTTCCGAGGCTTTCACCCTCATAGGTTGTCATAAACACCATAGGCTTAAACACCATCGACTGACAGTTGGAGGAATCATAGTAAACCATCAATGCGTTTCTTCCGTAAGCGGTCCAGGAACCTGCGAAGGAAGCACCCCAGAGGTTAACCGCGCCTCCGATATCTCTGATTGCAAGAAGCTTCTGGCAGGTGTAGTTAAGAGCACCCTCTTTTACGAAGCTGTTCTTAAAGTCGGTTCCGTGAGCATACATCCAATACTGAGCTGACATCGGGCTTTCAGGAGATTCGTCGCTATCCATTGTATGCTCAACTCTGATGTTGGAAGCGAGTGAAGGAATCTTATATGCATTATCGCCTATATTGTCGTCAGTTTTGTGCTGAGTTATATTATCAAACCAGATAAACTTGGATCTATCGTTACCGTTAAGGTCCTTAAACGAAACGGTAAGGCTCATATTTCCGTGTTCGAAAGCCTCTCCCGTGGGTCCTACTAACGAAGAGAAGGGAACTATCACCTTACCCTTGAAGTTCGCAGGGATTTCAATTATTCCCATCTTTGCGCCTTCGCCGGTCTGATAAACTCTATAATAGAGTCCGTCGTGCTCATTATATAAGAAGAAGGGTTTGCCTTCACCTATAACTGCGTAGCCTGAGCCCTGAGTGAAGGTGAGTCCCAGATTTATAGGAACACTTACTTCGGTCGTGTCAAGATCAAAGGATATACCCTGATAATCTTTCGTTGAGCTTAATGCCTGGGTGAACTCGGGGTTTCCGCTATAGGGAATACCGGTTCTTCCGCCTTCATAGGAAACATCACGCTCGTCAACGCCCTTTTCACAATTTTCAAGATACTGAATAATTGTCGTTCCGTCGTTAATAACCTTGGTTTCACGCTCCATATCAACTATAACGTTGTCTTTTGTTACAACCGTTCCCGAAATAACGGGAGGAATAATGAAGCTGTTCGAGGTCTTTTTAACGTAACCAAAATCATCGAAATAGAGGTTAACGTCTGCATTCGGAACGTTTTCAAAGGTTACGGTAACGCCTGTTACGTCAGGAGCCGAAACCTTTGTTGAGCTTCCCTTAATAACAATGCTTTCATAAGGAATAGCTATCTCAGTAACGTTTCCGCCGGTTATAGTTACAACACCTTCAGAAGAAGCGGTCTTCTTATAGCAGATACCGTCGCTTGTTCTGAGATAGTAAGCTGCACCTTTCTTTAAAGCACAGTCGTTTCCGTTTATCTTCCAAACGGTTTTAAGGTTAATATTTCCGCTGAGTTCTGTTGCGTCTACCTTGAAATAGGTTGCATCATATTCAGCTGAATACTTATCGGAAAGCTTAAGGCTGAAGCCGTCGTTCTTTCCTGCACCGCTGAGGGACACCTTTAAGGTTTCGTTCTCAACGGACATCTTTCCGCCCGAGAGTCCGCCAACACCTGAAACTGCAGGGAGGGTTTTGAAATCATACTCATCCCATCTGTTGTTAAGGGTGTAGGGGAATTCAGAAGGATCGATCTCATCAGGATATCTTTCTCTTCCGATATAACCGAAGTTGTCAAACTTAATGGTCTTGGAAGCGTTTTTCCCAACGCCGCTGAGTTCAACCGTAAATCCTGTTATGAGAGCAGGATCCATTTTTGCAGAACCAACCCTGAAGTTATCGAAAGGAACAACCATAGTTCCTTTATAGCCTGCCGCGATGGAGATCTCACCATTTTCATTATAAGACTCTCTCTGGTAACTTCCGCTTGAGCTTATAAGGTAATAATATCCGCCTTTTTTGATCGAATACGTAGTATTTGAATACGGGGTGAATCTGATTTTTATTTCCTCATTTCCCGAGTTATCAATATCATAAACCATTGCAACCGAGCCTTCACCGGTGTCAACGTGTTTATGGCCGAATTTAACGCCTTCTCCTGCCCATTTACGAACGATATTAAGAACGCCATCGGCAATATTGAGGTCCGATTTACTGTATTTAACAGTATAGAAAGGGATTTTGCTTGTCGCTGTGGTGGAATAGTTCTGTTTAATAACTACAACTCTGTTAGAGTAAGGATAGTCGTTTTTCGATATGGATGCCGCTGTTCCGATGAGCCCTGCAAGGCTGCCGAGAATCGAAACCGCCGCTATCGACAGAGCCGCCACGAGCGAAACGATTTTCTTTTTCATAACTACCTCCTTATATTTTTCTTATTATCATTCGTCGTCAAGAGTTATATCAATATAGAACCAGCCGCGTCCGCCTGTTCCCAAGAAAACTCTTCCGAATTTCTTAACGTCGCCATATATCTGACCTGCTTTAACGAGTGTGTCCACTTCGGGATTTGTTACCTTAGTGAAGGTTGCGCCGTTATCGAGAGAATAGTAAACGGCTTTTTCGTTGGTTCCGATCGTTCCCATATACCAGAGAGCAACCTTACCTTCTTCTTTACCCTTACCAAGCGCTATCTCGCCCTTTAAGCCCTCGATCTGAACGAAGGTGTCGCCATAGTCTTCGGAATAGAATATTCCGGTTCCGGTGTCTACCCAAAGCTTACCTACCTGACCTTCCATAACGAGAACGTTTCCGGCATTCATTCCGCCGCCGATCTTAACGTCTTCATTAACGCAATTCCAGGTCTTACCCCAGTCTTCCGAACGGTAGAAGCCGTCGCGCGCCAAGAGATAGAAGATGTTTCCTTTATGTCTGTCCGAAACTAAAACTCTGACTCTGGACCAATAGGAATTAACTGTTCCGGTAGGAGCGCCCGAAGATTTATTCCAGGTTCTTCCTCTGTTATAGGAATAATAAGGAACCGAATTAGTTCCGATTGCAACGAAGATCGAGCTTGATTCAGAACATACTGCTACTTCGTGGGCAACTATTGAAGAATCCCAACCCGAACAGGTATTCCAGGTTGCGCCTTCATCGGGAGTATACTGAACGTGACCTCTTTGACCCGAGTTGTCGGTTCCACCTGCAAGAGCGATAAACTTAGGATCCTTAACACAGTAGTCAGGAATCTGTCCGTGACCGCCTGAGTCTTCTTTAGAGGGGTATTCATCCAAGGTTTCTCTATAGAACATCGTGGGGTTATCCGCTTGGGTTATATAAAGCTGCATAGTCTCTGAAGGAGTTGTCATCGCAGCGAAGGTAACCATTTCTTCGTGACCCCAGATATATGAGGTCCAGGTATGTCCCCCGTCGGTTCTGGTAACGTCATCGCAACCCCAGGTTCCATACCAGTCGGTAAAGTAAAGCTGCTTTGTTCCGACGAAGGTGAGCGACGCTATGCTAGATCCATAGTGAGCAGCCGGCCACCACGGAACAGTCAGGTTTTTGTTGCCGTCGGGGAATATCTGTCTCCAGGTCTCGCCGCCGTCTTCCGAATACATTATCGGGAGTTTATGAGGGCTGGAAGCACCTGAGGTCTGCTCAGTTGTTGTCGAAACTGCAATTCTGTTTGAGTTGTTAGGATCGATTGCAATTGCGAAGAACTTATCATAATCTCCGCCGTTAGCGGTTGCAACAAAGTTATCCTTCTTGTTAACAAGGGTGTTTCCTGTGAGAACGTAAACACCCTCGGAGCATCCAACAACGAGTTTTCCGTTATTGGAAATAGCAAGGTTGTGTCCGCCCTCGGTGGGAGAGTTTTCAAGAAGAGCCCAGCTCTCACCTGCGTTAGACGTTTTGAAAACGCCAACACCCGTTACCGAAACGTAGATAACCTGACTTCTGCCGTTTCTAAGAGAGGTTTTATCGATAACAACTGAACGTATCTCACATTCCTGCTTATCGGGAAGGACCCTAACGTTCTGCCAGGACTGAGCCCCGTCTAAAGAAACCTTAAGACCTGCATCACGGGTTCCGCAGATAACTACGTCTGAGTTATTAGGATCTACCTGAATGCACACACGAACCGCACGGTTTGCTT
>JAZNVP010000012.1:0-8204 GCA_045592865.1 Oscillospiraceae bacterium | reverse complement strand
CGTACTTTGCAACAAGCTCTTCATGAGTTGTGGCTCTATGCATACCTGTTGCGATAAGTATAGTTATCTGAACGTTTTCGTTTTTACTTCTGATTTCTTCAAGAAGTAAAGGCATTGTAACGTGGCTTGGGACAGGTCTTGTATGGTCGCTTGAAATAATAACGACCTTTTTTACGTCTTTTGCCAATTCACCAAGGCTTTCGCTTTGAATGGGAGAAGAAAGTGCAGATTTGACAATATTCGACTCTGTATCCCCTGACTTATAATCTTCAGCCTTTGATGCGAGGACAGCATTTATTCTGCTGTCCACAATTTCAAAAGGCATTTTTGTTTTACCATAAGGAAAATTGATTTTCATAAGCTTATATACGTGCAACGCCTGTTTTCTTAGCCGTTTCAACAACTGCCGCTGCAACTACCTCTGCAACCCTCTTATCGAGAGCGGGAGCGATAATATTTTCCTCGGTTATTTCCGTCTCAGGGATAAGCGAAGCCAATGCATAAGAGGTTGCAACCTTCATTTCCTCGTTGATGCATGATGCTCTGCAATCGAGCGCACCGCGGAAAATTCCGGGGAATGCAAGAACGTTGTTTATCTGATTGGGGAAATCGGAGCGTCCGGTTCCAACAACCCTTGCGCCTGCCGCCTTAGCAACGTCGGGCATTATCTCGGGAGTAGGGTTAGCCATCGGGAACATTATAGCATCCGAAGCCATCGATTTAACCATCTCGGGCGTTACGAGGTTAGGCGCCGAAACACCGATGAACACGTCGGCACCGACAAGAGCATCTGCAAGAGAGCCCTTTTTCTTTTCAAGGTTAGTGATCTTAGATACCTCTTCCTGCGCAGGATTGTTATTTTCATCACCCTCGCAGATAATTCCGAATCTGTCGCAGAAGGTAAGGTTCTTAACACCCATATTTAAAAGGTGCTTTCCGATAGCAATACCTGCCGAACCTGCGCCGTTTATTACCACCTTAACCTTGCCTATATCTTTTTTAACCAGCTTTAAGGCATTGATTAAAGCAGCGGCAACAACGATAGCGGTTCCGTGCTGGTCATCGTGGAATATCGGAATATCGCATATTGCTTTAAGCTTCTTCTCGATCTCAAAGCAACGGGGTGCCGAGATATCCTCGAGGTTAATACCTCCGAAAGAGCCTGAGAGAAGATATATTGTGCGGACAATTTCGTCCACGTCTTTAGACTTTATGCAAAGCGGAAACGCATCAACATCGGCAAACGCCTTAAATAGTGCACACTTACCCTCCATAACGGGCATTCCCGCTTCGGGTCCTATATCGCCAAGGCCTAAGATCGCGGTTCCGTCGGTTATAACCGCAACGAGATTAGAACGTCTTGTGAGTTCATAGGACTTGTTTATATCCTTATTAATTTCAAGACAAGGCTCTGCAACACCGGGGGTGTATGCAAGGGAAAGGTCCTCTCTTGAATTAATGGGGGCGCGGGAGATAACCTCGATTTTGCCGTTCCATTCATAGTGCTTTTTAAGCGACTCTGCTCTTATATCCATTATTAGTCCTCCCAAGGAAATTTATACTGAGTAAGACCGAGTTCATCGCGAACTGCATTCATTTCTTTCTGAACCGATTCGTTTATCGGAACTCCGTCCTTACGGGCAATACCTATTTCGTATTCCTTTTCACCTGCTGAATAGATTCTCTCAGCGCCGGGAGCCTTCTTTGCAGAACGAACCTCACGGATAATATCACCTGCGTTCTTACGGCAGGACTCTTCGCCCAAGAAATGCTCGGTGTCGATAGCGATAAAGAAGTGACCGAGTCCGAAGGGGCGCTTGTTTCCGTTCTCGTCCTTACCGGTGAGATATTTTCCATAGTGGCCGTCGCATAAAACTGCCGACATTAATTCAACGAACATAGCAAAACCGTAGCCCTTGTATCCGCACTGCTCTTCGCCGGGGCCACCGAGTGTGCAGAGAGCGGCTTCGCCTCTTGCCATTGCCTTAAGAGCCTCTTCAGACGAGCCCTCATAGCCTTCTCCGTCGAGTCCTACCAAGGCGCCCTTAGGAGCGTCTTTTCCGATACGTGAATAGTATTCAAGCTTACCGTTCTGATAGGTTGAACTTGCGGCATCGAAGTTAAAGTCGAAGGCTTCGTCGGTGGGAACACCGAGGGTCAAGGGGTTGGTTCCGAACATACCCTCAACGCCAAATGTGGGAGCAACTGTAGGACGGGCATTCGTTCCGGTCATACCGATGCAGCCTGCCTTAGTTGCCATTGTGGTATAGTAACCTGCGATTCCGTAGTGGCAGGAGTTTCTGACAACTACCATTCCCATACCGTATTCTTTTGCCTTCGCTATAGCCATGCTCATAGCCTTGTGTCCTATAACCTGACCCATACCGTTATGACCGTCGATAACTGCGGTGGTGGGGGTCTCCTTAACTATTTCCATTTCGGTAACTGCATTCTGGATACCTGCTTTGATTCGGTCGAGATAAACGGGTTTAAAACGGTTAACACCGTGCGACTCAATACCTCTCTTGTCCGACTCGAGAAGAACGTCTGCGCAGATCTCTGCGTCTTCTCTGGGGATTCCGTAACCAACGAAAGCATCGATTACGAAGTTTGTTATGGTTTTCCAATCTACGATATTTGTTTTTGCCATTTTAGTTCCCTCCTGTTTTCATAAAAAAAGAGCACACCTATTCCAAAAAATAAGTGCACTCCAATTTCTCATCGGTTTCATTATAACATAATATAGAGTTTTGTCAACGGGTAAATTTTAAACTTATTTTCATTTGCTATTTTACCCGATTATCAGAACTTTATCACACGCAATCTAAAGGGCCCTATATGTTGCCTTTTTTACGTCTACAACAAACTCGTCGTAATAGGAAAAATCGATTTCCTTATCATTCTTAAACTCTATCGGCAACATCACATATGAAGAGGAAAAATATTCGCCCCCGCTCCAGCGGTCGCCCATATATAAAAACAATTCTCCCTCAGCGCCGCTAAGCTTTAACACAAAAGCGGGTTGGGTGTGATATGTGGTATCGTCCGCGCAGTCTCTCAGTTCTTCCCATTGTCCGTCAATGGCGTCAGACGATGAATACTTGCACTGATTGGGATCCCAACCGGAGCAATATGAACCTAAAATATAATACCGACCGTGCCGTTTAAATAGCACGGGCGCTTCACGAAACTCGCCTACAAACAAGCGGTTAACAAGCTTCTCTACACCCAGATATTCCTCTGAAAGACGGTAAACGTGTGTGTCGGCATTTTTATTGGATGAAGAAATAAAATAAGCCGTTCCGTCATCATCTTGAAATAACGTGCAGTCTCGTGACATTTCCCCCAAGGAATTAAATCTTAATCTAAGCGAATTAACCGAAAGCTACAACGAACTTGAGGTTTATGATGAAGCCAATATTGACTCTGCGGCAAATATTTTAAAGGCTGCAACCCGATACATCTGGTTATCCGAATACATAGAAATCGATTATAACGTAACAGCTTCTCAAATTAACAGCTATATAAAGTCAAACGTCGGCACCGATCTCTCTGTGCCGAACATCTGCAATGCTCTGGGTATTTCTAAAAACCATCTCTATGAAGCCTCGCACAAGTATTTCCATATGACAATCGGTGAATATATCGCGCATACAAGGATAGAGGAAGCAAAAGAACTTCTCGCCTCGACAAAATTATCGGTAAGTCAGATCAGTAATCTCGTCGGAATAAAAAATTATAATTATTTCACTAAGTTTTTCAAAAAACACGTTGGAACTCCGCCTTTAAAATACCGAAGACTGCTTCTTAACAGCAAATAGCCGATTGCTCATTATACACAAAAAATCTCGTTCAGATGAACGAGATTTTTTCTTTAACTGTTTTTTCTCCTTTTTTCTATTACCCTCATTATTGCGGGAATGAGTATGAGCTGAATAATAATTCCGGGCAGGGCGTCAACAAAGCCGCCCGAAATAAACATCGCAAAACCGAAAACGCTTCCCCTAAGACATAACAGTATAGCCTTCACTATTCCCCAAACAATTCTGCCTGAAAGCATCGCAAAAATAAGGCTTAAATATATCTTTTTCGATTTTTTATATGTAATTCCTATAACGAGCCCATAGGCCGCGAGTTCTGCCGCCATCCAGACCGCATTCGGATATATTGGCGGCATTCCGAAGATCATAGAGCGCACAAAGGGGAGCATCAGTCCTGTTATAAAGCCATAGTTCCCGCCGCAGATAAGTCCGCAAAGCATGATCGGGATATGCATAGGAAGTAACGAATCCCCGATCTCTTTTATCTGACTTGTAAATAGAGGCAGTATGAGCCCCATACTTAAAAACATCGCCGCTAAAACAGTGTGTTTAAACCCTATCCTTCTCATTACCGCACCTCAGAAGAAAGGCTTCCCTTAAAAGAATCAATCGCAATAACAACCTTCATAACAATCACCGACCTTCAGATGTATTATACTATACCGTTTGGTCAAGCGCAAGTAACTAATAAAAATCCCCTCGAATGCAAAAGCATTCGAGGGGGAAGATTAAGGGTTACGGAGTATAAGTCCGTAAACCTTAGGGGGCAGTTTTTTACGCATCCAAACTTGCAAAGAATTCCTTGTTTTCCATAACATAGTTTCTTATTGCCAGGAAATAATATATCGAACCGACAACACCTATTACTCCACCGATAACAAGGTTATAAACTAACGTTATAATCGGTCCAGTCAATGGCTCAAACTTTGATACTATCCCATTTGGATTCTCTAGCAAAGTCTTGCTATACTGCATATCTTGAATAGCAGAAATGATATTCAAAACGCCAACGATCAGTAAAAACCAATTTATTAAAAGACCGCCTAAGATCTGCAATATTCCTATAACAAGCCAGATAATACCGTTAATGTTGAGCCTTTGTGACAGGGTATTTAATAATACGGTTCCGTCGATTACCTGATTCCCTGCAGGTTGTGTGTTTATTTCATCTACGGCACAACCGCATCCTACACAAACTACAGCATCGTCTAATAATTCTTTTCCACAATGAGTGCAATATTTCATTTTTTGCTCCTTTTAAATAATTAAATTGAAAAGTATGCTATATATCCAATAAGCATTATAAATAACATAAGCGACAACGCCGTTGAAACTATTCCGCAAACGTATCCTACCTTAGCCGACGGAGACATAGTTCCACTCGCGGAATCTTTACTCATACAGGCTAACACAATCGCAGTTATCCCAAGGGCAAACCATCCAATAAAAAAACTTGCTATTCCGCATATTTTAGACCAGGTAGCAAGATCTGATTCACCTTGTTCATTAACGGTTTTTGTCTCAGTTTTTGGATGCGGCGTATACGTAAATTTTCTCGCAGCCCTACAGCCACAATTAAGGCAGATAACTGCCTCGTCCATAATTTCTTTTCCGCAATGCGAACAAAATCTCATTTTATTCCCCTATATCAATAACATAAAATCTTTAAAACTAAAGAACTTTTATAGTTATATAATTGTTTTTATTAACAAGAGCATTTATGCCCGAAAAAAGTCCACCGCCAGATGTGTAACATTCCATTTGTGTAGTTTCGTTATCAGTAATATTAAAACCTACTTTTCTACTCGAACACCAATCAATTTTTAACTGTATTGAATGTTCGCCGTTAGACAACTCAAAACTTTCTGTCTTGCCAGATTTAATGCTGCCTACTTCTTTATCATCAATAAAAATTTTGTAAGCTCGCATTACATCGCTACCTGTTATAGAACTCTTTCTTTTGATTGTTAATTTTCCCATTAAATTACACCTCAATAAATTATTTTGTCGAAATGACAAGAATTATTATATGACAAGTTGTCATATTTGTCAAGAGGTATTATGACATAATGTCATTAGAGGTGATTACGTGAACAATAATTTAAAACTGCTCCGAAAAAGTAAAGGCTATACTCAAATCGCTGTGCAAATGAAGACCGGCATTGAACAAGCCTTGCTTTCTAAATTTGAAAACGGAGAAAGAATACCCCCCACAGAAACTCTGATTCGACTAGCCGATTTTTATAATGTCAGCATTGATTACATCCTCTGCAGAACGAATAATCCCAAAATACAAAAATAAGCTCTGACAACAGTCAGAGCTTATTTTTATTTATTAACTATAAATTTCACAGTCTCATTTTTTTACCCAAATGCCTTTTTTAAGAGACGGATCGACGGCTCCGACTTAAAATAGTGGTTTGGCGCGTCGCAATAACACCAGTCACGGCGGTATTCCTCGAAACTAAGTCCATACCGCGGAACCTTTCCGTGATTTTTTCTCGCGCTCTCGTCTTTATACATCTCATAGTGTGTTATCTGAAGCCTGTCTTCCGAGCCAAACAACTTGTATGCTCGTTTCACCACATCAAACCATTCGTCTGCGCCGCCTTCATTAAAGGCAAGAAATTTCGGTGCTATCGCCGCGCACAGATCGGGGAAATCGAAATATTCCCACCAACCCGGAATTATATGCCAAGAGCCGATGTCCAGACTCTTGTCACCCTCGGGGAATTCGGTGTTAGCGCAAAAGCGCACACGGTCGTTATGCAGAAAATCATTAAAAACAACCGCCTTTATATCGTCGCAAAGCACTCCGAGAGCCATCGCAGGTTCGGTTCCCAAAGAATGAGCACTGACTGCGAGTTTATCCATATCAACAAAGTCGAACGTCTTTAAATACTGCATAAACGAAAGAATAATCCAGGTTGCCATACCGGGATAGCAAACTCCCGCCTGCAAGTAACCGTAAACCATTTCGGTGCGCAGATATCCGGGAAGGTCCATATTTTCGGTGGGCATTCCCTGTTCTCCTATCCCGAGGTTATCAAAAACAAATGCCGCCATTCCGTTTTTAACAATATGAAGCGCCATCTTGTTTTCGTCGTTATCGGCGTGTCCGATAAAATATTTCTCTTTATAGGGTTCTCCCGCCACCAATTCTTTAGGATGGGTAGACCCGAGCAAACACATAACTCCGGGAATGCGGCTTTCCTTCGCCGCCCCGTCGGGAATCAACACCAAAAAAGGAACTGCCATAAACTCGTCAGGGTAAAACTCCCATTTTTCAAGCGTGTAGCCCTCTCTTTTTTCCGACGACAGTTTCACGGGGGCCGGTTGCACAGTTATTTCGGGCATACGAAGAACTTCTCTGTATTTATCCTTAACCTTTTTATGCCACAACTCAAAGCTTTCTTCGGTTAGATTTTCGGGCAATGAAAGTTTCGGCTCGGTTCTGCGGAGTTTCTCTTGAAATGCAGCTATTGAAACGGTCAATCTCCCGTCTGCGCGGGTAGATTTAAAATGCGTTTCGTAACTTATCTTTCCCATGGTCTTCTCCATTTCTTTTTTTAAAAGATTTAATTCGTTTCTTTTTCTTGGAGTTTAATTTTAGGCAGTTTCCAACGGTATTTCGCCGCTAACAATCTTATAAGGACCGTGAAAACAAGCACAAAAACCGTCGCGAACACCTTATAATTCAACTGCACACTTATTAAATAGTATAGGGAAGCTCCCAAAATAGACACAACTGCATAAATATGTTTCGTTAATATATACGGCTTCTCGTTAACCAACACGTCGCGAAGAATTCCTCCGCCGACGCCTGTGATAACACCCAGCGTTATAACCAAAAGGACGTTTTCCTTAAAAGAAGCCAAACAAGCAACTTCCGTTCCTGCAATGGTAAACGAAGCAAGACCTAACGCATCAAACAAAACGTTAATGCTATCGATCTTTTCGCTTAGTTCTTTAAAATTCTTTCGGTAAAAATAGGTTATTAAGAAAACTATAATCGAAGCGGCAACGGCCACCAACAGAATAAGTGGGTTTGAGAATATTTTCGGTGGGGTGGCGCCTATCATCGTATCTCGCATAACTCCGCCGCCAATCGCCGTTATGGTTCCAACTGTTGCAACACCAAACAGATCCAGATTATGTCTTATCGCAACGAGCGAACCGGAAACGGCAAAGGATATGGTTCCTATCCACTCCGTAATCAATAAAATAACTTCACTTACCACTTATAATCACCGCCTTAATGTATTATAGCATAAAAATACAACTAAATCAATGCGAAGCATTGTATGTAATCCGACGAAGTCGGAATGTAATCATCTCGAAGAGATGAATGGAATCAATCCGAAGGAAATACACCTGCGGTGA
>JAZNVP010000011.1:0-4981 GCA_045592865.1 Oscillospiraceae bacterium | reverse complement strand
CAGAAATTGATGGGACGATTGTTTCGATGGCTATGTTATGCGGCTATGAAGAAATACCTGATGAAATAAATCTTTACGGCAAAGTGGCAAAGCTATGTGCTGTTTACACAATGCCTGAATACCGAGGCAAAGGGTATATGGTAGAACTGCTTACATACCTTATTGAAGAAGGCAAAAAATCTGGAATTAAAACAATACTCAATTCCGCAGATCTGAAAGCAATCCCTTTGTATGAAAGAGTGGGTTTCCATACTTCATCAACAATTATGTACATAGACCTTTAAATTCAAATTGATTTGACAATAAGACAAATTCCAATTTGTCGAATAGATGATATTTGTTTAGAAAAGGGTTTTAGGTTCTCCTAACAAGTGACATTTGGGCGCCCAAATGTCCTGCTTGTTACGGTATAAGACAAATATTAAACGGATGTGTAGATTTTCCACACATCCGTTTTACTGTATCAACACAGAATATATTAAATTTTTGAGAATGGTAATTCGTGATATATTGCTTCTCAATTCGATATATTTTACTTCGTAAAATTCGATATGTTCACCTTAGGTAAACGCGATATGATATAAATCCTATCTAATTCAAAGGCCATATCGAAAGGCATAGCCTTATATCGCACCGCTAGATATATCGCTGCGTTGTATCCTTAAGGATACAACGCATATAGAACCTTCTTTTTTTACGCCGAAAAACAAAGTTTAAATTTGCTTCTCTTTTAAGACAAATTTTTCCCTTTATCTCTGCTATTATGTTTTGGGGTAACATAAGGAGATAAAAATGAAGGAACTTGTTTTAAAACAAAAAAACCTGCTTGTATCGGCAGGAAAACTACTAACGTCTTTAGCATTAGGTGTAATATTCGGCTCGGGAAATATTTTCACAGACATCTACCCTTTTCTTTTGTCTGCGGTAGCAGCCCTGCCCTTGCCTTACAGCGCAGTTTGCTTACTGGGTGGATTTATTTGCGAACTTATCTTTTTGAATAACCCATACTACATATACTACCTTGCGGCAGGTATTCTGATAATTGCAGTTAAACTATTCTTTTTTCTGTTTCAAAAAAGTGAAAACACACTTTCAAAGATTATTACAGTTTCGTCTGCAACCCTTATAAAACTTGCCGTTTTCATTATCACCTATTCACCCGAAACCGCAGAAATAATACTTTCAGCCTTCGAAAGTTTCATAACCGTTGGTTTTACCTATCTGTTTTCGGTATTCTTTACTGATTTCAGTTTCGAAAAACTGACAATGAGTGTTTCTAAAAAAGAGCAAGGTGCCGTTATTATCAGTCTTTCGGCAATAATTCTTTCTCTGGGCACTCTCTATATTTCGGGCGCTAACCTTGGCGTTATAGCGGCGGCATTTCTCCTTTTAGTAATTGCGCAGAAAAGCGAAAAAAACGCAGTATATCTTTCGATTGCATTCTCGGTCGCTCTAATAATAAATTCACTGACGGAAACCTCTTTTTTTGCGATGCTCCCCGTTGCGCTCCTTATAGTCTCTTCCTTTAGCGGTGCAGGTAAATACCTATCGGCTCTGCTATTCGTTCTTGTTTGCGGGTTTGGGGCAATACTGCTCTCCTTTTCTACCGCATCAATTGAGCTTATGTTCGACGTAACCGTCGGAGCCGTTCTTTTTGCACTTACTCCTAACTCCGTTTATTTATATTTAAGCGCAGACACCGAAGAAGATAAAATTAGCCCGTTCGGTATAAAGGACGTTTTATGCGATAAACTGAAAAGCGCGTCAGGATCAATAGATGTTATAGCGTCTGCATTGGAAAAGCTATCCCAAACCAAAGAAAACAACCTGAAAATCTCATCGAACGCAATAATAAGTAAGACCGCCGATAAAATATGTAAGAAATGCAGTTTTGCAAATCATTGTTGGGGTGTTAAGTATGATGACTTAACAGATGTTTTGGATAAGGCTATGGCAAATTTCAAACAAGGAAAAGAGTATTTACCCCCACGTTATTTTAACGAAATATGTTCAAAATCAAACAAACTGCTGGGAGAACTGCAAAATATTTATGAAGCAGAAAAAGAATCGGCTATTCAGAACAATAAGTTAGTCGTTGCGAAAAACTCCATAAGCGAAGCCTACCGGACCCTCTCCTATCTTCTTTCAGAAATGTCGGAAGAGATTACAACTATCTATTCTGTCGATCAAAAGGCAACAAAGTCGCTTTCAAATATTTTGAAATCAGAAAAAATACCTGTTAAAAAGGTATCGGTTCTGCATCTTATCGGCGGAAGGACAAGCTATGAATTCAGTTCCGAAATTAATATTCTGCCCGAAAAACTTATCAGAGTAACCGACCGAATGGGAAAGGTCAAGAGCGAAAGCTTCTCACTACCCTCGGTTAAAGAGGAAAACGGACTATTCAGGTATTCATTCACAGAAACACAAAACTATGAGTTAAATAACGAAATAATATACCTTAACAAAAGAAGTGAGGACGTTTCAGGCGATAACTGTCTGGAGTTTTCATCTTTAGGCTATGATTACGTTGTTCTATGCGACGGTATGGGAACGGGTCCACTCGCCGCCCGTGAATCAACTATAACCTCTTTAGCCATAAAAGAACTTATTTTAGGAAACCTTAGCGTTAATTCAGCTATCAAAACCGCAGGAACAATGCTCCTCACTAAAAGCGAATACGAAAGCAGTTGTGCAGTCGATATCATTAAATTTGATAAATACACGGGAAAAACCACCTTCACGAAGGCAGGTGGTGTTTCAAGTATCATAAAACAAGGCCGTAAAGTGACAGAGCTTTACGCAAACACCGCACCGATCGGTATAATAAGCGATACCCCTTTATACGAAAAAGACCTGTATTTAACCGAAAACGACCTTATTTTAACCATGTCGGACGGTGTTTCTGACGTTGGGACCGATTGGCTTAAGGCTGTATTATCCGTAAATAAAAACAAAACTGCAGAAGAAGTCAAAACTTCTATCCTTAACTACATAAAAAATAATGGCATCACCTTTTCAGATGACGCCACTATAACGGTAACACATATAACGAAGATTTAGTTTTCTGTTAAATTGTTGAGCCATAGTCCCTTTTTAAACAGAATAAATGCAACAACACTCTTAACAACAAGAGGTATTTGAGAAAGAATATATAACGGAACAATCGGAATACCCGTAAAATAAGCCAGAATATAGGTCAACGGAACAGTAACAGCCCATTCGTAAGCACTATCAAGAAGGAACGTGATAACAGTCTTTCCTCCGCTTCTGATCGTAAAGTAAGCCGCATTAACAAAGCCGTGGAATGGCGACATAAATGCACAAATCAAGATAACGTCCGTTGCAACCTTTCTAACGCTTTCGGTCGTATTATAAATAAGCGGAAAGAACGGTGCGCTAATAACTGCAATAATTCCTATTATCGTTGAAATAACAACAGTGAGAGCAATAAGTTTTCCCGCATCCTCTTTGGCTTCTTTAAGTTTACCTGCTCCGAGAAGATTTCCGACAATTATAGCAATAACGGTTCCTAACGAGATAAAGCCAACGTTAAAGAGATTGTTTATAGTTGTTGAAATATTAAGTCCCGCAACAACGTCCAGTCCTCTTGTAGAGTAAAGACTAACAAGCATCGAAACACTTACAGACCATAAAGACTCATTAAGCATAAGAGGAAGACCCTTTACTGTTATATCCTTAAGAAGTGAGAAAGGTATTTTAAACGACCTATATAGCCCGATAACAAACCTATTCTCCGCTCTGTTTTTATGGGTCCATATAACAACTATCAAAAGCTCAACGTATCTCGATAAAACGGTCGCTACAGCAGCGCCTATAACACCAAGCTTTGGAAACCCAAAGTTACCGAATATCAGAAAATAGTTAAAGATAAGGTTGACAAATACTGCTATAATACCTGCTCTCATCGGAACCTTGGTTTGACCCGTTTCCCTAAGCGTTCCCGAATAGGCGTTGCTGATAGCAAAAGGCACTAATCCGAACGCCATAACGAAGAGATAATCACGTGCAGAATTGAAGGTTAACGCGACGTTTTCGGTATTGCTATCGTGAAGATATAGATTTATAAGAGGCTCATAAAGGAAAAAACATGCTAAAATTGCTAAAAAAGTGATAAAAATTACAAAATATAGTTTATATCTTAAGCAATTCTTTACGCCTTCATGGTCCTCATTTCCATGAAATTGAGCAGAAAAGATACCAGGTCCGCTAACCCCTCCGAAGATGCAGAGATTAAAAACAAAAATTAAGGTGTTAGCAATTGAAACACCGCTCATTTCGGCGGTTCCTATCTGCCCTACCATAATATTATCAAGAAGGGATACAAAATTAGTTATTAAGTTTTGAACAAAAACAGGTATTGCAAGAATTAAAGCCTGTTTATAAAATTCCTTTGTTCCTATTAGTTTGCGAATTCCCATAATAACCTCTATTTAAAGATAGATATAAAAACAGCCGCATATTAAATATGCGGCGTTTTTAGTGTTGGCATCGTCCTATTTTTCCGGTCAGTCGCCCGACAAGTATCTTCGGCGCAGATGAGCTTAACTTCTGTGTTCGGGATGGGAACAGGTGGAACCTCATCGCCATCAACACCAACTATTGTGGCATTTCTGCCTATTTTAACAAAGCCGAAGCTTCATTAATGGTGACCCGTACGGGATTCGAACCCATGTTGCCGGCGTGAGAGGCCGGAGTCTTAGACCTCTTGACCAACGGGCCGTTGTGGTGCACCATCGGGGACTCGAACCCAGGACCCACTGATTAAGAGTCAGTTGCTCTACCAACTGAGCTAATGGTGCATACAAGAGGAGTTTTATTAAAAAACCCTGAAAACTGAACAGAGGAGAGAACGGGTGTTGCGTTATGGTTGCATCAGCAACACCGATATAATTTAGTAAAGGTCAAGCCCTCGACCGATTAGTATTGACTAGCTGAGTGCCTCACGACACTTACACTT
>JAZNVP010000010.1:0-28489 GCA_045592865.1 Oscillospiraceae bacterium | reverse complement strand
CGCTTCGCGACGGATTAGATGTAGGGGCGGCGGATTGCCGCCCCAAAAGGAGCGAAACGCGGCTTTCGGGAAACCGCAATTAAGTAAGTTCTACCTTAAAACTCGCGTCAAAACCTCAAAATCGGGCGAAAAAACAGGGTTTTTGGGGTCAATTGTGATAATTTGCCCGAAAATGCAGTTTTTCAGCCCAAATTGTGAAAACCAAACATCGACAAAAATCGACAAGAAAAGGAGACAAAAATGAGCAACACACAGACAACTAATTTAGCGGCAGAAAACAACAATCTTTCTGCGGAAATGAAAACCTATTATGATATGGCGCTTATCGACGAGGCGACACCTAACCTCGTTTACGACCAGTTCGGACAGAAGCGTCCCATTCCTTCGGGCTCGGGCAAGACGGTTGAATTCAGAAAATTCTCCTCTCTTCCCAAGGCGTTAAAGCCCATCACAGAGGGCGTTACTCCCGAGGGCAACAAGCTTAACGTTACCGCTATCAACGCAACCGTTGAGCAGTATGGCGACTACGTTGAGCAGAGCGATATGTTAGAGCTCACCGCCATCGACAACACCATCGTTGAGGCTACCAAGATGCTCGGAAGTCAGGCGGGAAGAACCCTCGACACCATCGTCAGAAACGAGGTTGTCGGCGGAACTGCAGTTCTTTACTCGGCGGACAAGTCGGGCGAGAGACCCGTTCACCGTTACGCACTCACTGAGGACAACAAAATTACTGTTGACGACATCTTCGACGCGGCAGCAGAGCTTAAGGGCAACAACGCGCCCAAGATCGACGGCGCTTACGTTGCTATCGTGCATCCTCACGTTGCAAGAGATCTAATGACCGCTTCCAAGGAGGCAGGTTCCTGGACCGACATCAACAAATACGCCGACCCCGAGAACATCTTCGAGGGCGAGATCGGTAAGATCGGCGGTGTTCGTTTCGTTGAGACCACCGAGGCAAAGATCTTCTGCGGTGAAGATCTCACCGAAGACCACAGAAATCTGGGTATTTCAAAGGTCGAGGGAGCTGTTGTTACCGCAAACGAGGCTATTACCGACGCCGAAAAGCTTATCGGAAGAAAGGTTCTCATAAGCGACGAGCAGTTCGAGGTCATCGACGCGGCTGCAGGGGCAGAAGGTAAAGCAACACTTACCCTTGACAGAGAGGTAACAGGCTCGGGTCAGGTTATCTATCCCGGTGAGGCAGGTAAGGACGGTAAAGCCGTTTACGCGACGATGGTTCTCGGCGCAGGTGCATACGGCGTTACCGAGATCGAAGGCGGCGGACTTCAGCACATTGTAAAGCAGTTAGGTTTTGGTGCCGATCCTTTAAATCAGCGCTCCAGCGTGGGTTGGAAGGCTACCAAGGCGGCAAAAAGACTCGTTGAAGAGAATATGATAAGAATTGAAAGCTGTTCTTACAAATCTTCCGTTGAGGCAGGTAACTGAGCATGAAGACGGCAGATTACTTTATTCCGAAAACCGACTCCCGCGACTCCGACCTTTACGTTTCGGTCAACGGCCGCCGCTTTATCATTAAGAGAGGCATTAAGGTTACCTTGCCTCTCGAGGTTAAAGAGGTGCTCGAGGCTTCCCTCAGAAGTGAAGAGGAAGCCTGCCGCTTCATAAATTCGAGCGCGAGTCTTTAGTTTTCTCTCAGAGAGGGGGACAAAAAATGACTTTATCAGAAGCGATCGCGGTTTTTGAGGAACAGAAACCGGGGTATCTTAGTGAAGAGGAAAAGCGCCACTTTATTGAGCTTCTCGACAGTTTGGTGGCTTCGGTTCCTGTTATTCACAGAAATGAGGATGCCGTTCTTTTGATCCCCGAGCCTTTTTCCGAGCTTTACACCCTCTTTTTGAAGGCTCAGGCGGAGCTTAAATGGAACGAAATTCAGAACTTCAACAACACAAACGCTCTGTTTAGTTCGCTCTTTGACGAATTTAAAAGGCAGAAAATGAGAACGAATCTGCCTTTTAAGAAGTTCTTGAAGATTTTTTAGGGGGAGAAGAAATGCGTTTATATAATCTTAAAGCCCCCAAAGAAAATAAAACCACCATTAACCTTTTCGGTGGAATAAACCGTCTGCCAACCGCAAGACCTTCGCAGTTTGCGGATATGTATGGGATAGCACCGGAGTGCTATCCCATCATAAGAAGCGGCCTTTTGAAAATTAACTTTCTTGAGTTCGAGGGAAGTATTAACAAGGCGGGACACTATAAGAGGTTCTATTATTTTTTGAACGGCGTTCTTTACTACGACGGTAAACAGACAGGTTTTAAGGTCGAGGGCGACATCATAAGCGTTGTCGGGCTCGGCAACAACCTCGTTGTATTTCCGCAGAAGCTTTGGTTCAACACCGACGACTTCTCCTTCGGTTCCCTTGAAAACAAAAAATCGGCAGAGGCGGTGCTTCTTCTGAGCACAGAAAAGGGCGAGGTCTACAGTAACTACACCGTTTCCGAAACCCTTCCCGAGAGCGCCTCGGAAGGCACTTTATGGCTTGACACTTCACTCGAGGAGCCAATTCTTAAAAAATACGTCGGCGGAAGCTTTTACGCAGTTACGGACGTGGCGGTTAAGCTTCAGTGTTCCACTGAAGGCTTTAATGAGGGCGACAGTATTTGCATCTCATCGCCCTCTTTTAACGGCTCCTTTAATATAAAGTGCATCGGCGACGGCTTTTTGACCTTCGGCTCGGCTTCGGTCCTTTCGGGTAAAAAAGAGACTATCACGGTCTCCCGAGAGGTTCCCGATATAACCTATGCCTGTGAACACGGCAACAGGATCTGGGGTTGCTCCTCGGGCGGCACCGAGATCTATGCTTCGGAGTTAGGCAAGAAGGACTGCTTTTATACCTTCCAGAACACCGCAGCTGATTCCTATTCGGTTTCCATCGGCGAAAACACCGCCTTCAAGGGCGTGTGCGAACTGTCGGGCAGACTTTATTTCTTTAAGTCGAACTTCGTTTATATGCTTCAGGGAACAAAGCCGCAGAACTATCAGTTTATGCGTGTCAGCACAGACGGAATATATGAAGACAGTAAATGCTCTGTGGTTGAGCACGGCGGCTACCTTTACTACTTTTCGAACCACGGACTCGTCCGTTTCGACGGAAGCTCTGCCGAAAAGATAGATAAAAAGCTTTCGTCTTCCATTAAAGCCGATTTTATTTGCTCGTCGGGCGAGAGGCTTTTCGTTGTTTACGGCCGCGACCTTTACTATATTGATACCGATATGGGCGAGTTTTACAAGATAGACTCCGACGATTATGAGGGGATATACTCTTTCGGAACCTATCTGTTCTACGCCAAAAAAGGCGCTATCGGTTACTACTCCTTTCTGGAGAATTACAACACGGATTTTTCCGTTGAGTTCGCTCCGTTCGGCACCGATTTCGAAAAAGAAGGCTTTATAACGAGGCTTGGGCTCGGCTTATATCTTGGTGAAAATGCGATCCTCAACGTTGAATGCGCATATGACGACGGGAAATACCGTGTTATAAAAAGAATACGTGGCAAGGCTAAAGGCTTTACACTTCCTTTGATGCCCGGAAGATGCACCGCCTTTAAACTGAGACTGAGCGGTAAAGGGGTGTTCAGGCTCCATTCCCTCAGTATTTACAGAAGCGAGGTGGAATAGGTTTGTCAGGACTAAACATTCCCGTTATGAAAAGAGAAGCCGATCTTAAAGACCTGCGGCTTTTTGTTATGAGGCTTTCGGAAGAAATAGAGAGGGCATTAGAGGAACAGGCAGAAGTGCCGATACCTGTGAGCGAGGCACTCGGTGCCGCGACACGCGCCCTTTTTCTTTCCGAAGAAATAAAGGGGCTTCTTAAACTCAGTTTCGGAAGCGGTTATATTTCGTTTGGGAACGTGAGCCTTTGCTTTGGCTCACTTAAGCTTTCGGACGGGAAAAGCAAGGCGGTTGCGCTTCCCGTTTCCTACGGCGGAGACTATTTTGTTGTTTTAACTCCGTCGGGGGAGAACTGTGAAGGAATTACGCTTTACAGCAAATCAAAGCAAATTAGCGGTTTCACGGTGGCTTCTTCGTCCTTTACGGGTGAAATAAGCGCCGATTACATAACGGTAGGCATTAGAAAAGGGGGATAGAATGGCTTACACGCTTGAAGATATTGAAAAAAAGAAGAGGGAATATGATAAGGCATTAGAGAGCAAACCTTCTGCCTTCTATTCCAATTATCAGTCTCTCAGAGACGACGTTTTAAAACAGATCGCCGAAAGAAAGGACTTTTCCTATAACCCGCTCAGTGACGAGGTTTACAACCTTTATAAAGACAGATACGCCTATGAAGGAAGCCGTGCGATGAAGGACACCGTTTCTTCCGCGTCGGCTCTTACGGGCGGCTACGCGAATTCCTACGCTGTAAGGGCGGGTGCCGAGGCGTATAACGATTATATTAAAAAGAGCACCGACGTTATTCCCGAGCTTTACTCTCTTGCGCTTGAGCGATATAAACTTAACTCGGAGCATCAGGACGACCTTTACTCCTATTATTCTGATCTATACGACGGCGAGGTCGATGAGTATCAGAGCCTCTGGGACAGATACTATAAGGACGTTTCGGAAAGCGAAACTGCCTATAAGACCGCAAAGGACTCTTACGACAGTGACATTAAGCTGAAACTCGAAGAGAAAGAGAGAAAGGCTGAGGAAGAGGCGGAAAGAAAAAGACTCGAGCTTGAGGAAAGAGAACTCGAGTTTAAGATCGCCGAGGCTCAAAGAAAGGCGGCGCTGGAAGAGGCTGAAAGAAAAGCCGCCGCAGAAATTGCCGCAAGAAAAGCGGTTGCGGCTGCAGAAGAGGCAACAAAGATAACGAGGTCTTCCAAGAGTTCCTCTTCCAAGAGTTCGGGGGATAAAGACACCGAAGAAATCAAGGTGGTTAAAAGGGAGACCGAGGCTATAAAGAGCTTTAAGTCAAGTCTTCTTTCCAAGGCGGCATTCAACCGCTCCTTAGAGGGCCGTCTCTATTCGAGCTACAACGATTACGTGAGAAAGAACGCGCAGTCGTGGTATAAGGACGGACGCTTGACCGACGGTGAACTTAACTACATTAAAGATATGTTTGTTTTGAGGTGAGAATATGAATAGGATAGTTTATAAATTAATTCTTGACCTCAAGGACGACATATCTCCCGTTAGTGTTAACTGCTTTCAGGGCGAGGTGGATTCGAGAATTCTCGAAATCGCCTTCCGCTCGGGCGGCAGAGAATATCTCATTTCTGAGAATACTACGGCGGTCTTCAGGGCGAAAACCCCTGCCGACGTTACGGTTTATAACAACTGCCGCGTTGAGAATAACAGGGTTATCGCCGATATAACGGGGTCGGTGCTTTCCACTTTGGGTCAGGTTCTTTGCCAGATCATGCTTAAAAATGAGTCGGGCGCGGTCTTATATTCGCCCGAGTTCTCGATTTACTCTAACGCTCCCGTTTTGACGGACGAGGAGATAGAGGGAACGAAAGAGTATTCAGAGCTTGAAAAAACTCTCGAAGAGGTTAAAGTCTTAAAGGCGTCTTTGGAGAAAAAGCGAGGACTTATAAAAAACGGCACCACGGCAGAGAGTCTTACCGATATCGTTATAACAACCGACAACGACGGGAATGCGCTAAGTCTTACGGACGACTTCACGATCTACGTTGATTCGCCCTCCTCTTCGGCGGCGGGAAACGTTGTCCTTTATTTTAATTCCGCGCCCGGCGCCTTTATCGTGAACGGTATTACAAAGGCGGGTGCGAAATCGAGATGCAGTATGCATTTTAACGGCAGAACCTGGGAAAACTACAGTGTAACGAGCAGCTCCTTCACCTCGAACGCCGCCGTTTCCTCGATAGTTAAATACGAGGTCGACGACGTTATAGACGAAATAAAACTCAGTTTTTCGGGCGGTTTCCCCGTCGGCACCAAGTATTACGTTTACGGGAGGATCTTATGATGGGCGACTTGAGTAACCTTATAATTGCTCTCCTTTCCTTTGCGGGAACGGCAGTCGGGGCATACTCTGGGTGTAAGCTCACGGCTTACCGCATTTCAGAACTTGAGAAAAAGGTGGAGGTCCATAACGGTTTTGCCCGTAGGATACCCGTTATTGAGGAACAGATCAAGGTTGCAAATCATAGAATAGAAGACCTTGAAAGATTTAAACTGACAGTGTAAAGGGGGATATATGGCAAGATTTGGTTTGATCGCCGGACACGGCGGCGCTGATCCCGGCGCAGTTTTGGGAGCAAGACTTGAAAAAAACGATAATTTAAAGCTGTGTAAAGCGGTGGGCGAGATGCTAAAGGGCCGCGGCCACGAGGTTGTTTACTTCCGTGAGGACGACCGCGCCTGTCCTGCCCATCTTTCACGCAGATGGATAAATGAAACGGCGGCAGATTTCTTTATCTGCTTCCACCGTAACGCCTATAATAAAAAGGCGTTCGGAACTGAGGTGTGGACCTTCTCGGACGAAAAGTCGGTTAAGGTCGGTAACACCCTTTGCAGTAAAATATCGGCGGCAGGCGGCTTTTATAACCGCGGCAGAAAGGCAGGCGGCGCTGCCTGGATAAGCGAAGAAAAGCCCTGCTGTCAGCTCGAGATCGGTTTTCTCGATAACGAGAACGACAACGCGCTTTACGACAAAAACTACTATGCAATAACCCGCGCGATCGCCGACGGTCTTGAGGAGCATTTCGAGAAGGGGAAAGGCACGGCAACAGAGACTAAAGCCACCGCGACCGACTGGCTTAATATAAGGGTTGCGCCCAACCTGAAGGGCACGATCCTCGGCTCCATTCCTAAGGGAAGAGAGTGCACCGTTCTGTCGGTCGAGAACGGTTGGGCAAAGGTAGTCTATGGCGGCATTAAGGGTTATTCCTCCACCGATTATCTCATTATAAACGAGGTAAAGGAAGAAGAACCCGAGGTAGTGTTGCCCGAGGAGAAGCAGGAAGAAGCACCTTCCTACAACTTTCTCTACAGCGCCTTTTTGAAGATAGCAGAGCTTCTTCGCGGCAAGGTGAAGGGGGAAAAACTTGAATGAATGAGCTTTTGAGTTGGCAGAGTCTCTCCTCGCTTTCGGGCGCCACCGCCGCGACCGCGGTGATAACCGAGGAATTGAAGGAGCTCCCCTTTATAAAACGGGTTCCCGCAAGGCTTCTTTCGGTTATCGTCGCCATTCTTATAATGGAACTCTCGCTCTTATTTACCGAGGGGTTCAGTTTCTCGTCGGCGGTGCTCGGACTTTTCAACGGCGTTTTCGTGTCACTCGGCGCCAACGGAACATACGATATGCTAAAACCTAAGGCATAAAAACATTTAACATCCCCATCGACATTAGGTGGGGATGTTTATTTTATAAGAATAAGTGTTAAATTTTATAGCATAATATTAGTAGATATGCGTTGACAAAACCAAAATAATGTGTTAAAATCTCATTAACTTAGTTAAATTACAAACATTTAACTAAGTTAGGTTAAAATATTTATAATTTTATCGTTATTAAGGAGGGATATTATGAGCTATGTTTTGTTATCTCATCTATTTTATAAAGATAAAGATGAATACATGTCCTTATATAAGCAAAGACTTGCTTCGGAATCATCATATGTTTTGCCTATAAAAATCGGAGAAAACAATGCTTTTTATTTCTTATGCCCCGAAATTCACGAAATAAGTTTGAAAATAATGCAATTAGATAAAAGAGTTTCAGAGATTAGAAAAAGGCTTCCTCCTAAAGCTTTGGTTCAGTTTACAAAAAAATGCATAGTTGATGAAATCAGACTAACTAATGACATTGAGGGAGTTTATAGCACAAGGAAAGAACTTACTTCTGTGTTAAACGAAATGAATAATAAAGGTAAAAAGAAGCGTTTTTACGGATTAATAAAAAAATATAGTATGTTGGCAAGTGACGATATCTTTCCTCTCAACACCTCGACTGACATAAGAGATATTTATAATGATTTAGTTCTAAAAGAGGTTGTCGAAGATTGTCCTGATAACGTTCCGGATGGTGAGATTTTTAGAAAGGATATGGCAGAGGTTACAACTAAAACACAAAAGGTTATACATCATGGTGCATATCCGGAAACTAAAATTATTCAACTAATGGAGCAATCTTTAAATATTTTAAACAAAATTGAGATTCCAATATTAATCAGGATTTCAATGTTTCACTATCTGTTTGGGTATATACATCCTTTTTATGATGGTAACGGAAGAACTTCTCGTTTTATAAGTAGCTACCTTCTTTCAAAAGAGTTTGAGTTTCTTATCGGTTTTAGACTTTCGTTTACAATAAAAGCTCATATAAATGATTATTATAATGCGTTTAAAGAATGTAATAACGAAAAAAATAAGGGTGATTTGACCCCTTTTATAATTATGTTCCTTAATATTATTTATGAATCGTTTGAAAATTTATACGATGCTCTGGAAAAAAGGAGCAGTCAATTATCCGAATACTCAGGCAAACTTAAAAATATCGAAATATCGGAAGACTTAAAAGATTTTGCTTTTGTTTTGTTACAAGCCGCACTTTTTTCTGACGAAGGAATCACTAAAAAACAGTTAGAGGCCGAACTTAAAATTAGTCCCTCAACAGTGGATAAAAGACTGGGAAAATTAAGAGCAATGGATATGCTTATAGAGGAAAAAAACGGAAGAGCAATAAATTATTTGATAGATTTAAACAAACTCAATTAATTTATATTTACCCCTCTTGTTGAGGCTTAAACAAAAAGGATGTGCAGAAACTCTGCACATCCTTTTTGTTATCCCTATAGGGAAGAATTATTTTTCCTTTTCTTTTTTTATTTCTTTTTTCTTCGGCATCTTCCAAAGGTGAATAAGTCCTGCGTCCTGAAGCTTGACCAAGATTATAATGGTTATCGGGAAGCCGAACATTCCGATAAAGCCCATCGTTTTAAGTCCTAAATACATACTCATAAGCGTGATAACGGGGGAAAGTCCGACCTGACTTCCGATTATCTTGGGCTCGATTACGTTTCTGATAACCGTTACGATGCCGTAAAGCGCGATAAGTTTGAGCGCCATAATGGGCTCTCCTAAAAAAAGCTCGATAACTGCCCAGGGGATAAGCGCAAGTCCTGTTCCAAGGACGGGGAGAATATCCATGATCGCGATTATGACTGCGAGAATACTTGCATATTCGACCCCGATGACAGTAAAGCCTAAGAAAAGTTCGCAGAAGGTTATGAGCATAATAAGGAGATATCCTCTGAGCATCTTAAGAACGTTTTCTTTAAAGAGCACCTTTGCGTTTGCGATTATGGTCTTTATTCTGTCGGAAAACTGAACGTAAACGAATTCGGCGATCTTGGGGTAATCGTTGGTTATAAAGTAGGAGCCGATTATCGAGAGGATAACGGTTAAAATTATTGTCGGAACGTTCACCACCACAGCACCCGCAAATGAGGAAAGGGAAGCCGAAAGGGGAGCTGTAACCGAGGAGAGAAGCTCCTGAGGGAGCTTTTCAAGGTAAGCCCTAACTGCTTCGGGCAGGTTGTTAACGATCAAAGAGAAGGAGTTCCTGATCCCGTCCCAAGCGCTATAGAAGATGCTTTCATTTTCCATGACCCATTTCAAAAGGCTCTCTGCTTCGGAATAGAGTGCATATACGATAACGCCGATGAGTGAGAATATCAAGAGAAGCGAAACGAGAACGAAGAGAAGCGACCAGACAGAGCGCGGTATCTTTGTTTTATTCGAAAGATAGGTAACGGGGCGGTTGAGTATCAGCGCCACCACAAGTCCTATAACAAAGGGGAGAAGCCAGGCCGCGAGATACTTTATCCCAAGGAACACAAGCGCCGCGATGACCGCGATGAATAATATGTTAATTATAAATTTCTTTTTGTTTTCTGTTGTCATAACAATCACCGACTACATTATATAATAAATCCGTTCGCTTGTCCAGTGAAAAATGTGGGCAAAAAGCACAAAAAGCCCTGGACAAAGTGAAAGATTTGTGATAAAATGTAGAAAATTGGGCCCATTTGGGCTATTAGGAGGAAATATAATGGCAAAAGAAAAAGTAACCATCGGAGCCGAAGGCATTACCGATGCCAGAGCTCTCGGAATACCGAAGATGCTTGTTCTCGGTTTCCAGCACATGTTCGCTATGTTTGGCGCAACAGTTCTCGTTCCCCTTTTAACAGGACTTAACATCGCAACAACTCTTTTAATGGCAGGTCTCGGAACGCTTCTGTTCCACCTTATAACCAAGGGCAAGGTTCCTGCATTCCTCGGTTCTTCCTTCGCATTCCTCGGCGGATATGCGGCAATCGCTCCCGTTGAAGGTGCAAACGGAATGACCCAGAAAGAGCTTCTTCCTTATGCTTGTCTCGGCGTTGCCGCAGCAGGACTTGTTTACCTCGTTTTAGCAGGTCTTATCAAGCTCGTTGGAATTAACAGAGTTATGAAATTCTTCCCGCCCGTTGTAACAGGACCTATCATCATTGCGATCGGTCTCGGACTAGCTTCAAGTGCAGTCGGCAACTGCCAGAATAACTGGCTCCTTGCTATAATCGCACTTCTCATAATCATCGTGTTCAACATCTGGGGCAAGGGAATGGCAAAGATCATTCCTATTCTCCTCGGCGTTCTCGGAGCAACCGCTGTCGCAGCAGTTCTCGCGCTCTGCTTCGGCGAGACTATCACCGCTTCCGACGGAATGGAGTATATCGCCCTCGCAGGAAAAGAAAACCTCAAGCTCTTCAGCGTTTCGGCACTTAATAACCTTAAGGACGCTGCTTGGGTAGGCATTCCTGTTAACTGGTCGGGCACCGTATTCGGCGGCATTGATTGGTCAAAGAGCGGTCTTATCATCGGTTCTATAATCGCTATCGTTCCGATCTCTCTCGCAACAATGATGGAGCACATCGGCGATATCTCGGCTATATCTTCAACCGTTGGCAAGAACTTCATTAAGGATCCCGGTCTCCACAGAACCCTTATGGGTGACGGACTTGCAACAACAATAGCTTCTCTCTTCGGAGCTCCCGCAAACACCACCTACGGTGAGAACACAGGCGTTTTAGCACTCTCCAAGGTTTATGACCCCAGAGTTATCCGCCTTGCAGCGATCTTTGCCGTCGTATTCTCCTTCTCGCCCAAGTTTGAGGCATTTATAAACCTCATTCCCACCGCAGTTATCGGCGGTATCTCCTTCATCCTTTACGGAATGATCTCGGCAATCGGTGTAAGAAACGTTGTTGAAAACAAGGTTGACTTCACCAAGAGCCGCAACACCATAATCGCAGCGCTCATTCTCGTTTGCGCACTCGGTCTCGGTGCAGTAACCTTCTCTATCGGTTCTGTAACCATCAGCCTTTCGGCTCTCGCAGTTGCATCTATCGTTGGTATAGTTGTTAACGCTGTCCTCCCCGGAAAAGACTACGTTTTCTCCACCGAGGAACCCGCACCCACAGGTGTTAATTTCGAGCTCAGCAAAGGCCAGGACGAAGCCGTTAAAGGCGAGTAATTCGGCAAAATAAGAAAAGCACTCCTTCGGGAGTGCTTTTTTTGTTGCGTAAAATATTAGCGCTGATGTTTTAACCTACGGCTTTTTTACACCGAAACCTCTTTACCGCTGACGAGGTCGTAAAACCGAACGGTGCCGTTTTCGTATAAAACGTATCCGTGGTGGGAGTTTTCCTTGGGGATAGAAACAGAGCCGGGGTTAATAAAACGGATCCCGTCGCGCGTTTCGTTTTTCGGCACGTGGGTGTGCCCCGAGAAAACGAAGTCGCCCTTTTTAGCCTTAACTACCTCGCGGTGTCCGTGGCAGAAATGAAGGGTTCTGTCTGCGTCTTTGATTACCGCTGTGTCGTTAACGAGCGAAAAGGGGAGCACCATATCGTCGACCTCGGCGTCGCAGTTACCCTTGACCGCGATAATATCGGGGTCCGAAAGAAGAGCGATAACCTTCTTCGGCGCATAAATCTCGGGGAGATCGTTTCTCGGCCCGTGGTATAAAATGTCGCCGAGAAGCACCGTTTTGTCGGGCTTTTCTGCCTTTATAACCTCTGAGAGCAGGTTGGCGTATTTAAAGGAGCCGTGAATGTCCGAAGCAATAAGTATCTTCATTATTTCATTTTCTCCTGCTTGACCTTGTGTTCAATAACGTGGCGGGAAGCGAGTTCGTCGCGGACCTCGTCCACCGAAATGCCCATCTCAACCATAAGAACCATAACGTGATAAGCAAGGTCTGCTATCTCGTAAACCGTTTCTTCCTTGGAGTTCTTGGCGCCAACGATAACCTCGGTTGTCTCTTCGCCGATTTTCTTTAAAATCTTATCAAGACCCTTTTCGAAAAGATAGGTCGTGTAGGAGTTCTCGGGAAGAAGTTCTTTGCGCGAGACTAAAAGGTCGTATAGCGCCTTAAAGGAGTAGGTGTCGTTCTCGGCTGTGTCGCCCGAAACAAGCTCGGTAAAGCAAGAGTCGGAGCCCTTGTGGCAGGCAGGACCGTCCTTTATAACCTCAATAACCAAAGCGTCGCCGTCGCAGTCGGCGGTGATGGAAACAACCTTCTGATAGTTTCCCGAGGTCTCGCCCTTGCGCCAAAGCTCCTGTCGGGAGCGCGACCAGAAGCAAGTTTTACCTTCCTTTAAGGTTATCTCGAGGCTCTCCTTGTTCATATATGCAAGGGTGAGCACCTTTTTCGAGGAGTGATCCTTTATAATGGCGGGGATAAGCCCGTCGCGGTCAAATTTAAGTTCGTTTATATTCATATTTTTTTACCTCCTGACAGGGACGTTTTGTTTGTAAAGCTCTTCTTTAAGGTCGGAAATGAGGACCTCTTTGAAATGGAAGATGGAAGCCGCAAGACCCGCATCGACCCGCGGAAGCGTTTTAAAGAGTTCGGTGAAATGCGCGATATTTCCCGCACCGCCCGATGCAATGATCGGAACGCTCGTCGCATCCGAGATGCATCTGAGCATCTCTATATCGAAGCCGCCTTTAACCCCGTCGGTGTCGATGGAGTTGAGAACGATCTCACCCGCGCCCATATCCTCGCCGCGTCTGGCCCATTCGATAGCGTCGATCCCCGTGTTCTCTCTTCCGCCCTTTGAGAAGACGGTAAAGCGCCCGTCAACCCTTTTAACGTCCATCGAAAGAACAACGCACTGGTCACCGTAACGCCGTGAAGCCTCTTTTATAAGGCTTGGGTTTTTGATGGCGCCCGAGTTGACCGAAACCTTGTCGGCACCGCTTTTTAAAACGCGGTCGAAGTCCTCAAGCGAATTTATTCCGCCCCCAACAGTGAGAGGAATGAAGATCTCCGAAGCCACCCTTTTAAGCGTGTCCGAGAAGAGTTTTCTCTCCTCGAATGAAGCGGTGATGTCGTAGAAAACGAGTTCGTCGGCGCCGCTGTCGTTATAAAACTTTGCGAGGGTAACGGGGTCGGAAACGTCCCTTATTCCCTCGAAATTCACCCCTTTAACAACCATATTGTTCCTTATGTCAAGGCAGGGGATAATTCTCTTTGCAACCATTATTTTCTCCTAACGGGCTAAAGCGATAGCCCTTTCTAAATCGAGTTTTCCTGTGTATAAAGCCTTACCTAAAATGGCGCTGTCCAGACCCATCTCGGATAGGGTTTTAATCTCTTCTTCAAAGGTAATGCCGCCCGAAGCGGTAATTTTTAAACCCTTGATTTCACTAAGTCGGCGGTAAGCCTCAAGATTTGTGCCGCTTTCGGCACCGTCGCGCGAAATATCGGTGTAGATAACGTGGGAAACGCCGATGGAAAAAAGCTCCTTGCAGAACTCAAAGCTGTCGGTCTCGGTAACGTTCAGCCACCCGTGAGTTGCAACGCGTGAGTCCTTGGCGTCAACCCCGACCGAAACCGCGTCGCCGAATTTACGGAGCGCTTCCTTTAAAAAAGCCCTGTCCTCGAGCGCCGCAGTGCCGAGAATGACCCTTTTAACGCCGACCTCGAGGTATTTTTCGATGCGCTCGAGAGTCCTTATTCCGCCGCCGATCTCTATAAACATATCGGTGTTTTCGGAAATCTCCCTTATAACCTCGAAGTTATCGGTGTTTCCGCTTTTGGCGCCGTCAAGGTCAACGAGGTGAATCTGTCTTGCGCCTTTACTGTAAAACTCCTTCGCTACCGAAAGGGGAGAAGAAGAGTAGACAGTCTTTTTCTCGTAGTCGCCTCTGAGAAGGCGGACTGCCTGTTTGTCAATTATATCTATCGCAGGGTAAATAAGCATAGGTTTTTTTACTCCATTTCGCAAAATGCCTTTAATATCTTCAGTCCTACCGCACCGCTTTTCTCGGGGTGGAACTGCGTTCCGAACACCCTTCCGTTTTCGACAGAAGCCGTAACGGGAACACCGTAGTCGGCGGTGGCGGTGATAAAGCCGTCGCAGTTTTTGGCGTAAAAAGAGTGCACGAAATAAACGTAGTCGCCCTCTTTAACGTATTTGTAAAGGGGAGAGGACTTTTTAAACTTAAGGGCATTCCAACCCATATGTGGAATTTTAAGACCCGAAACGTCGTCCCCTAAAAATGAGACCTCGCCCGAAATTAAACCTAAGCCCTCGTGGCAGCCGTATTCATAGCTTTTGTCGAAAAGAAGCTGCATACCAAGGCAGATGCCGAGCATCTTCTTACCTGTTTGTTTAAGGTAGGGAATAAGCCCCGTTGCCCTCAGCTTCTCTATAGCATCTCCGAAGGCGCCAACGCCCGGGAGAATAATGCGGTCGCATTTTTCTATTTCTTCTATGTCGGCAGTGATAAGAGCCTCTTCGCCGATCTTCTTAAGAGAACCTGCGAGAGAGAAAAGGTTGCCAACGCCGTAATCAATAATCGCCGTCATTTAAAGAACTCCTTTGGTCGAGGGAAGCGCGTCGGGGGAAACCTTGTCGATGGCGGCCGCCTCTTTAAGCGCCCTCGCAAGAGCCTTGAAGCAGCCCTCTATAATGTGGTGAGCGTTTCTTCCGTCGAGTTTTTTAACGTGCAGGTTTATCTCCGCGTTAAAGGCAAACGCCCTTAAAAACTCCTCTAAAAGTTCGGTGTCAAAGCTTCCGACTCTCTCGGCGTAAATTTCAACGTCGTAAGACAAATAAGCCCTGCCCGAAAGGTCGACGGCACATAGTATGAGCGACTCGTCCATCGGGAGAATTATGTCACCGTAGCGGTTTATTCCCTTCTTGTCGCCAAGCGCCTCTTTAAACGCCTTTCCGAGCACGATTCCAACGTCCTCGGTGGTGTGGTGAGCGTCAACGTCGGTGTCGCCCTTGCAGGAAACCTCGAGGTCAAACGAAGAATGTCTTGCAAAAAGATCAAGCATATGATCAAGGAAGGGAACACCCGTGTTTACCTCGGCGTTTCCTTTTCCGTCAAGGTTTATCTTAAGCGCTATATCGGTCTCTGCGGTGGTCCTTTTTATTTCAGAGCATCTCATATTTCTGCCTCCTTTAATATTTCTTTTAAAGCTAAAACAAGGCTCTTCATCTCTTCCTCGGAGCCTATCGTTATTCTGACGTAGTCGCGTATCAATTCATCGCCAAGGTAACGAACGAGTATTCCTTTCTCACGAAGACGGGTGTAAAGCTCTTTACCTTCAATGCCGTCCTTCTTGGCGAGAACGAAGTTTGCGCGGGAATTTGTGTAACTAAAGCCGAGTTCTGAAAGTTTTCTCTTGAAACTCTCTCTCGACGCGATAATTCGGTCGGTGCAGTTTTTGAAATATTCTTCATTTTTTACCGCCTCGGTTCCGATCGCGAGGGAGATGCGGTTTAAATTATATGGGTTAAAGGAAAAACGAAGTCTTTCGATATCCGAAATGAGTTCCTCGTCGCCAACGCAGAAGCCGATCCGCGCCCCCGCAAGATTTCGCGACTTTGAAAAGGTTCCCGTAACCAAAAGGTTCTTGTATTTTTTAGTTAAGGGAATGGCGCTTTCGCCCCCGAAGTCAATGTAAGCCTCGTCAACTATAACTATTCTGTCGGTAGAAGAAACAAGCCTTTCAATTTCCTCTCTTTCTATGTAAAGCCCCGTCTGCGCGTTGGGGTTGGCAAGAACGATAGCCCTATCTGAAGAAGTCAGCGCATCAAGGTCTATCGAAAGGTCCTCTTTCATAGGAACGGTCTTGTAGTCGATGCCGAAAAAGTCGGCAAAAACGGGGTAGAACCCGTAGGTAAGCGCGGGACCTGTGAAGCCTTCTTCTCCGTAAGCGTGGAAGGCAAAAGCCAAGATCTCGTCGCTTCCGTTGGATGCCGAAATATTCTCGGGAGAAACCCCGAACCTGTCGGCAAGAGCCTCCTTTAAAGGTTTAAGAGTCGGGTCTGAATATAAATTCAGCATCTGTGTTTCCTTGCGTGAAACAAGCGCCACCTCGGGAGCAGGTGGGTAGGGCGACTCGTTGGTGTTAAGCTTTATATATTTTGCGTCGCGGGGCTGTTCCCCGGGAGTGTAAGGCTTTAAAGCGTTAAGCCTTTTATTAAGGTATTTGCTCATAATCAGTCCTCAAATCTAATAGTAACGCTCTTTGCGTGGGCGGTGAGTCCTTCGCGCGAAGCAAACTCTGCAATCTTTTCAGAACTCTCGCGGAGTTTTTCTTCCGTGTAATAGATAAAGGAAGACTTCTTCACAAAATCGTCAACCGATAAGGGTGAAGAGAATTTCGCCGAGCCCGAGGTGGGAAGCGTGTGGTTAGGTCCTGCAAAATAGTCGCCGAGCGGTTCGGGAGAGTATTTTCCGAGGAAGATAGAACCCGCGTTCTCGATCTTGTCAAGGTATTTAAAGGGCTCGTCAAGGCAAACTTCAAGATGCTCGGGGGCTATCTCGTTGGAGATCTCGATAGCCTTTTCGATAGACTCGGTAACGATGATCTTGCCCTGATTATCAATGGAGTGTCTTGCAATATCCGCCCTTTCAAGAAGCGGGATCTGCCTTTCGAGTTCCTCTGAAACCGCGTCGGCAAGAGAAAGGGAATTCGTAACGAGAACCGCCGAAGCGAGTCGGTCGTGCTCTGCCTGACTTAAAAGGTCTGCCGCCAAAAATTTGGGGTTAGCCTTTTCGTCGGCAATAACGAGAATTTCGCTCGGACCTGCGATCATATCTATCGAAACGGTGCCGAACACCCTCTTTTTCGCAAGAGCCACGAAGATGTTTCCGGGGCCCACTATCTTATGAACCTTGGGAACTGTTTCGGTGCCAAAGGCAAGGGATGCAACCGCCTGAGCACCGCCGATGCGGAAGACCCTTGTAACTCCGCAGAGCTTTGCAGCCGCTAATATCTCGTCCTTAACAGACCCGTCCTTTCCCGCGGGGGTAACCATAATGATCTCTTTAACCCCTGCAATATAGGCGGGAATAGCGTTCATTAAAACGGTCGAGGGGTAAGCCGCGGTGCCGCCGGGAACGTAGATACCAACCCTTTTGATAGGGGTGAACTTCTGCCCTAAAACGATGCCGCCGTCCTTTTCAAGACGAAAGCCCTCGCGAAGCTGTTTTCTGTGGAAATCCTCGATGTTTTTCCTGGCTTCCTTTAAGATATTCTTAAAGCCTTCGTCGAGCCTGTCGTAAGCCTTGTCGATCTCTTCGCGCGAGACCTCAATGCTTTCTAAGGTCGGACAGTCGAATTTTCTCGTGTAACGGAGAAGCGCCTCGTCGCCGTTTTTGATAACGTCCTTTATAATCTCGTCAACCGTGTTTTCGAACTCGCTGTAGCTTTCTATCTCGCGGTTGAGTATTTCCTCTGTCTTAATACCGTCTTTAAAAATCTTAATCATTTATAAAACCTTTAACCTTCTTTGTTATCTCATCAATTTCTTTGCCTTTAAACTTGTAAGCCGATTTACCCGCAATAAGCCGCGCCGATATCGGCATAATTTCCTCAAACACCGAAAGCCCGTTTTCCTTAAGGGTCGTTCCCGTCTCAACAATGTCAACGATAACGTCGGTGAGGTCTAAAACGGGGGCGAGTTCGATGGAGCCGTTGAGCTTTATGATCTCTATTTCCCGATTTTTCTGAGCATAGTATTCGGATGCTGTCTTGGGGTATTTGGTGGCAACCCTTAAGGGTCTCTCGTAGTCCTCGTAAAAATCGTTTTTAGCCGCAACCGCCATTCTGCATTTGCCTAATTTTAAGTCGCATAACTCGTAAACGTCGTTTTCGCCCTCGTATAAAACGTCCTTTCCAACGACCCCGATGTCCGCCGCGCCGTATTCAACGTAGATGGCAACGTCGGAAGGCTTAACGAGGAAGTATTTGACCCCTGCTTCTTTGTTCTCGAAAATGAGCTTACGTGAGTCCTCTAAAATCTCGGGACAGGGGTAACCTGCCTCAGAAAGTAAACTGTAAACCTTGTTTCCGAGTCTTCCCTTGGGAAGTGCAACGTTTAACATCACTCCACCTCCAAAACTTCTTTTGCCCTTATATTCTCAGGGCGAGTTCTTTCAATTCTGACCGATTTGCCCGTTTTCCTGAGTGTCTCGGCAAGAGTTACCGAAGAAACGGGGTTTGAGGAGATAATGAGAACGTCGCAGTCGAAACTGTTCGTCTCCTTCTCTGCGGGAAGTTCGCCGAGATATATAGCAAACCCGAGCGCCTCCTGACCCTTTTTGAACTTGTCTGCCAGACGGTCGTATCTTCCGCCCGAAAGGACCTGCCTCGGTGCACCCTCAACGTAGCCTCTGAAAACGATGCCGTTATAGTATTCGGTGTCGTTAATGATCGAAAAATCAAGCGAAACTCCCCCGAGCCCGAGTTCCTTCAGAACCGAGATCACGCGGATAAGTTCTGATAGCTCCTTGTTTTCGCCGAAGATTTCAGATAAAACCTTTAGTGCCGAGTCGGTGTCGCGGGGAAGGGAAACAAGTCTTAAAAGCTTCTCGGCTTTTTCTCCGAGCGCCTTTTTCAAATCGTGAGAATTCTTCATCGAAATGAAAGAAAGAACCTCTCTTTCGAGTTCGGCGTCGCCCTCGGTCGCCTCTTTAACCAAAGAGGTGAGAAGCCCCATATGCGAAATATCGAGCGTATAGCCCCGTCCTGTCAGCGCAAGGCTCTTGAGCGCGAGTGAAATAACCTCGACCGTCTCGGTAATACCGACAGAGCCGATAACCTCAAGACCTGCCTGGTCGATCTCCTTGTAGCTGTGCGCTTTTTTGTCAAGACGGTAAACGCTCTCGGTATAGTAAAGCTTCCGGTTATCCCCGTCGGAAGATTTGTTTTTAAGAATGGATAGGGTAACGTCGGGCTTTAGGGCGAGAAGCTTACCCGAAAGGTCGTTAAAGGTGATAACGTATTCGCTCTGCAAAAAGTTCTTGTTCTGAAGATAAAGACTGTATTCCTCGAACTTACGCATCTTGTATTTCTTAAAACCGTAGCTCTTCCAAAGTCTTTGGAATTCTCCTGTTACGTAACTGCTCATTTCTGCGCCTCGCTTTCCGAAAAGTCGGATAAGACCGACTTGTAGCCGTCACTGTATTTAACGCATTTAGAAACGCGCGAAAGGGTGGCTGAAGAAACGTTGACCTTAGAAAGCACCTCTTGGTAGGTGTTGCCTTCCATTAAAAGCCGCGCCGACTGGAGCCTTTCCGCCATATGCTCAAGCTCCTGAGGGGTGCAAAGGTCGGTTAGAAAACGCTTCAGTTTCTTTTCGTCCGAAACAGAGGCCAAAACCTTGAATAACTGATTTTCTAATTTTTTGCTGTCCATAATAAACCGTTTCCTTTATGTAAAAGTTCATTAGCTATTATACATCACCACATTAGCGAAGTAAAGTGTTTTTTGAAATTTTTTTGCGTTTTGTTGAAAGTTTATAAAAATAATGGTATAATTGCCTTAAGAAAGGGGATTTTGCTATGAAAAAAAGGATATTATCATTAGTTTTAGCGGTGTTTTTAGTAACGCTCTCTTCCTGCAAGATAGTCGATGAAAGAGCACCCTTCTCGCTCGGAAGCGTTTCGGAGAATAAGTATACGAATGAGTTTTTAGGGGTAACGGCTTCATTTTCGGATAAATGGACCTTTATGTCCGAAGAGGAAATGAAAGAACTTAATAAAATAACCGAGGAGCTTCTCCCCGAAGAGACCCTCAAACAACTCGAAAGCGCCGAGGTAATTCAGGATATGCAGGGAACTAACAGTGCAACCGGCGCGTCGGTCGGGGTAAACTTTGAGAATTTAAAGCTACTCGGAACCCTGTCCTTAAACGAGGAAAAATATCTCAGCGCCCAGACGGATGCCGTGAAGGAGTCACTCAGTCAGATGGGGCTTCAGAATCTCTCGGTCGAGGTGGTGGACGTAACGTTCGCAGAGAGGGAAGCGAAGGCGTTAAGGGTCGAGGCAACGCTCTCAGGAATGAATTTTTATGAATACGTCGTCGCAGTTAAAGAGGGCAGTTATATGGCGAATATAACCGTTGCAGGAATGTCCGACGATGAACTGAAGGGCATAATAGGTCTTTTCAAACCGATAGAGGAATAAAGAAAAAAGCGAGGAATTTTTCCTCGCTTTTTTACGCGGCAAAAGGCACAAATTTTCTAAAACTTGCTTGACATACCCTATTAAATAGGGTATAATGTGCTCGAGGGGTGGAAATATGACGAGAACTTTTGTTGAATTGCCGTTATTTCGTTCTAAATGGAAGTCGCTCGGGCTTAATGATAACGACCTGAAAAGATTGCAGGAAGAAATACTTCTTGATCCTAAAATAGGCGATGTAATGAGGGGCACGGGCGGAATCAGAAAAATGCGGTTTGCTTTTGAACACAGGGGGAAAAGCGGCAGTGTTCGTGTTATATATATTGATTTTGAGGTTTTTGAGAAAATTTATCTGTTAACTGCATATCCTAAGAATGAGAGAGATAATCTTACGGCAGCTGAACGTAATGAATTAAGAGAGTTGGTCAAGGTTCTTGAAAACCAGCTTAAAGAAAGCGAAAAGGAGGACTGAGTATGTCTGTGTTTGATGAAATTAAAAGCGGATTAAATGAAGCAATCGAATACGAAAAAGGCAACGTAAAGGCAAAGGTAACAAAAATATCCATCGCACCGATTGAAGAATTTTCAGCGAGTGATATTAAAAGTATTCGCAAAAACACCGGAATGACGCAGGCGTTGTTTGCTAAATATCTCGGAGTATCATTAAAAACCGTTGAAGCGTGGGAAGCGGGTAGAAATCAACCCAGCGGCGCCGCTTGCAGAATGCTCTATGTTACTAAGCAAGACCCGCAGTTCCCCAAAAACTCAGGAATTGTTTTGTAAATAGCGTGATTAAAAAAAACTAAAAAGGGGTTCTGAAGTTTTTCTTTAGAACCCCCTTTTGTTTTGATACCTCCGATTAATTCTAACAAAAAATAGGGTCCCGCAGGGAAGACCCCTGCAGGACCCATTAAATTTTCCGCGGTCTGCGCTTTTTTATTCTTCATTAAATCAAAAAAAGATGCAGAACGGACAAACTGAGTTTACCTGCCCGAAGGCGCACAAAGGTGCGTCGAGTGGCGAAGTTTGTTCGTAGCATAACCTTTTCTAATTTACGAAAGCAAAAAATAAGGTCCCGCAGGGATGACCCCTGCAGGACCCATTAAATTTTCCGCGGTCTGCGCTTTTTTATTCGCGGTCTGCGCTTTTTTATTCCTCGTTCCTTTTTTTGTCGAGCATTGCCTTAACCTTTATAGGAAGTCCGAAGAGATTGATAAAGCCCTCGGCATCTGCCTGATTGTAAGCGCCGCCGTCCTCGCCGAAGGAAGCGATGTTGTCGTCGTAAAGCGAATAGGGAGAGGTAACACCCGCGTTAATGATGTTTCCTTTGTAAAGCTTTAACTTAACGTCACCCGTAACGGTCTCTTGAGTCTTGTCAACGAAAGCGCTGAGAGCTTCCCTTAGGGGAGTGAACCACTGACCGAAGTAAACGAGTTCGCCGAACTTCTGCGCAACAAGGCGTTTGTAGTGAGAGGTCTCGCGGTCGAGGCAAAGCATCTCGAGGATTTCGTGAGCCTTGTATAAAATAGCGCCGCCGGGGGTCTCGTAAACACCCCTCGATTTCATTCCGACAAGACGGTTCTCGGTGATGTCAAGAAGTCCTATGCCGTTCTTTCCGCCGACTTCATTAAGGGTCTCAACGATCTTAAGACCGTCCATCTCCACGCCGTCGATAGCGGTGGGAACGCCCTTCTCAAAGTGAATGTTAACGTAGGTAGGTGTGTCGGGAGCCTGTTCGGGAGCAACGCCCATCTCTAAAAAGCCCTCTTTCTGATACTGAGGCTCGTTTGCAGGATCCTCAAGGTCAAGACCCTCGTGAGATAAGTGCCAAACGTTTTTATCCTTGGAATAGTTGGTCTCGCGGTTGATCTTTAAGGGAATGTTGTGCGCCTCTGCGTAGTCGATCTCCTCTTCACGCGATTTAATGTCCCACTCTCTCCAGGGAGCAATAATAGCCATCTCGGGAGCGAAAGCCTTTAAGGTGAGCTCGAAACGAACCTGATCGTTTCCTTTACCGGTGCAGCCGTGGCAGATAGCGTCAGCGCCCTCTTTAAGCGCGATCTCTGCAAGACCCTTTGCAATGCAGGGACGTGCGTGAGAGGTGCCGAGGAGATAGCTTTCATAGTCTGCTCCGGCCTTTAGACAGGGGAAAATATAGTCTTCAACGTATTCTTTCTTGAGGTCGAGAACGTAAAGCTTGGAAGCGCCCGTCTTTATAGCCTTTTCTTCAAGACCGTCAAGCTCGGTGCCTTGGCCAACGTCGCCCGAAACGGCGATAACCTCGCAGTTATTGTAGTTCTCCTTGAGCCACGGAATTATAATAGACGTGTCAAGTCCGCCCGAATAGGCGAGAACGACCTTTTTGATCTTCGATTTATCCATAATGAATACCTCCGTAATTTTTATTCCGTGCATAATTATGCAATATTTATTCCTAAAAGTCAAGCCTTTTTAGAAGATTATTTTAAGATATCCCAAATATATTCAACCGAGATAGAGTAAATGCATATTTATGCAAAGATAGTTGAATAATTTCATAAATAAACAATAAAGGCGGAGTTTGCTCCGCCTTTAAACTATTTCCTTAAAACGAGCGCGAACATACCGAAAGGAGAAATGTCGGTGCTCGGGATAAATTTGTTGCCACAGAGGTCTCCCTCTATACCGACCGCCTCGAAGGATTTGTATTCCTCTCCGAGATCTATCTCGAAATCAATGAGAAGATCTTCATTAAGGTTCGCAAAGAAGAGCGCCGTTTCGTCCCCGCCTCTCTTTGCAATACAGTAGACCGAGGGGCATTTTTCTATATGGGGAAGATTTTCGGTGAACCTAAAAAGCATATCTCCTCTGAGGTAGGAAAGCATAGTTCCCGAAGCATCGTCAAGGCTCTCTCCGTCAAAAGTGAAGCAGAGAAACTCGGTGTTGCCGCTTTGATAGGTAAACGCCGCGGGGAATTTTTCTTGCCCCGAAACAAACTCGCTTATTATTTTCGCGGTCGTCTGAAAACAAAACGGCGCGTTAGAACGCTATATAGAACCGAGAACAGTCAAGGGCGCGAAGCCTTTTTAAATACTCTCCTCGGGTTTCGTTATTTATCTGCCTGTTCATAAGCGGAACAAAGGTCTGCATATATTTCACCTCAAAGGTATTTTAACGCAAAATAATGGATTAGTAAAGGTGCAAATTCAACAATCAAGCCTCAAAAGGTTACAAAAAGGTTACAATTACCCCCTAAAAAATTGCAATTTGAGGGGAAAAGAGGTATAATAACCGTAACTATTAAATAAAGGAGAAACGCCATGAAAAGTATGACCGGCTACGGTAGACATATCGCAACCTGGGGCGGCACCGAACTCACGGTCGAGATAAGATCGGTCAATAACCGATATCTTGAAACCTCGGTGAAGCTTCCGAGAGCCTATATGTTTTTAGAGGATAAAATAAAAAAGCAGGTGCAGGAATACGTGTCAAGAGGTAAGGCGGATATATTTCTGACCTTCAGAAGAATTGAAGGCTCGGATAAAAAGGTCTCGGTCGATACCGCACTCGCTTCAGAATACCTCACGGCACTAAATAATGCTTCCGAGGAACTCTCGTTAAGAAACGATCTTTCGGTTTCGACCCTCTTCAGAATACCCGACGTTTTCACCGTTTTAGAAGAGAAGGAGGACGAAGAGGAACTCTGGAACTTCGTTTCGGGAACTTTAAAAGAAGCGCTTGTGAAGTATAACGAAATGAGAAGCGTTGAGGGCGAAAAGCTAAAGGAAGATATCCTCTCCCACCTTGCATTTATCGAAGACACCGCCGACGAAATAGAGAAAGAAAATAAGGAAACGGTGAACTCTTACCGCGAACGCCTCTATGAAAAGATCAAGGCAGTTTTAGAGGACAGAACTATCGACGACTCACGGGTTCTCCAAGAGGTCGCAATATTCTCTGATAAGGTATGCGTTAACGAAGAGGTAATAAGGCTCCATAGCCACGCGTCGCAGTTCAGAAGCATTATGAATTCGGATGAACCCGTCGGCAAAAAGCTCGACTTTTTAACTCAGGAACTCAACCGCGAAGCCAACACAACGGGATCTAAGTGTCAGGACGCGAGAGTTACCGAAAAGGTGATCGCCTTAAAATCGGAGATAGAAAAGATCAGAGAGCAGATCCAGAACATAGAATAGGGGGAAGAAAATGAAGCTTATCAACATCGGCTTTGGCAATATGGTTTCGGCGTCGCGCATTATCGCGGTAGCATCTCCCGAATCGGAACCCATCAAAAGAATAGTGAGAGAGGCAAAGGAGAAGTCTTCCCTTATCGATGCCTCTTTCGGAAGAAAAACCAAGGCAGTTATAATAGCCGACTCTGACCACGTTATCCTCTCGGCGCTCTCAACCGAAACGATAGCGGGAAGAATGAACGAAGAGGGGGATAAAGAGTGAGCGGAAAACTTATCGTCGTGTCGGGGCCTTCGGGCTGCGGCAAGGGAACGGTTTTAAAGAGAGTCCTCTCGGAAAACAGTAATATCCATTATTCCGTCTCGGCAACAACGAGAAGCGCGAGAGCAGGGGAACAAAACGGTATCCACTATTTCTTCATAACCCGTGAAGAGTTCGAGGAGAAGATCAGAACGGGCGGTATGCTCGAATACGCGGAATACGTCGGAAACTACTATGGCACCCCGCGTGACACCGTCTTTGAAGCGCTCGAAGCGGGTAAGGACGTGATATTGGAGATCGAGGTCAAAGGGGCAAAGAAGATAAGAGAAAAATGCCCGGAGGCAGTATTTGTATTTATAAAACCGCCGTCTATCGAGGAACTCGAGAGAAGACTTATCGGCAGAGGAACCGAAAGGATGGAGGTTATAAAGAAAAGGCTCCAGAAAGCCATCGAGGAGATGGAAAACGAAAGCCTATACGACTACGTTGTCGTTAACGACGACGTTGACACCGCCGCATCAGACCTGGCGGCAATAATAAGAAGTGAAAAATTAAAGAGATAAAGGAGAAAAATTATGCACAGACCATCAGTTGCAGATCTGCAGAACAAAACAACAAGCTATTACGGAGTAGTTATCGGCGTTGCTAAAAGAGCGCGTCAGATAGCAGAAAAGGCGCTCAGTGAGGGCGTTATCATAACCGAAAAACCGGTTACCACCGCAACCGAGGAACTCGCTCGCGGAAACTACAGAATAATCCCCGGCGAAGATAAGGAATAATCTATGACCGCGCTCGTTGTCTTGGAGAAAACCACCTTCAGTTTTGATAAACCCTTTAGCTATAATATCCCTTCGTCCCTTTCGGAAAAGGTGTTTTCCGGAAGCCGAGTCCTTGTGCCCTTCGGAAGCTCTAACAGGCAGAGAATGGGCGTAGTCCTCGAAATAAATGCGGAGAATTCGGAAAATCTTAAGGATATCAAAGCCTCTCTCGACAGTGGCGCAGTTTTCACCCCCGAGCAGCTAATTCTTGCAAGACAGCTTAAAGAAAGCCTTTTTTGCACCTATTTCGACGTTTTGAAGGCAATGCTTCCAACGGGGCTTAATCTAAAGCCTGTAAAGGAGTATTCCTACGTTGCGGATACAGAAGATCTCTCGGAAGAGGAAAAAAAGGTTGCTTCCTATCTTAAAAAGCGGAAAAAAGTCCGTTTTTCGACTATTCTGTCGAATTTTCCGGATATCGACGTGTCGTCGGTTATCTCGTCGCTTATCGAAAAGGGCGCCGCTCGGGAAACCGAGACCCTTAAAAGAATGGTGGGCGACCTTAAAACGAAATACGTCTCGGCTCTCGAATTCGAGGGGAAACTGACCCCCAAGCAGAGCGCAGTGATGGACTTTTTAAGGGAAAACGGAGAGCTTCCCCTAAAGGAACTTCTCTATTTCTGCGCCGTCGGCAAAAGCGTGGTGGAAAACCTCGTTAAAGTCGGCGCGGTGAAGCTTTTCGAGAAGGAAAACTTCAGAGATCCTTATGAAAACGTCGAAATACCCGAAGAAAAAAGCATAACTCTCTCGGAGGAGCAAAGAAAGGTCTATCTTTCTTTAGAGGAAAAACTTTTCTCCGGAGTATATTCCAAAACGCTTCTATACGGAGTGACGGGCTCGGGAAAAACCGCCGTCTATCTCGAGCTTATTAAAAAGACGGTCGAATCGGGCAAGAATGCGATAATGCTCGTTCCCGAAATTTCTCTGACCCCCGCGGCAGTGAAGAAATTCAAGGCTATTTTCGGCTCTTCTGTTGCGGTCCTTCATTCAGGACTCAGTCTGTCCGAACGGCTTGACGAATGGAAGAGAATTAAGGAGAAAAAGGCGTCGATCGTGGTGGGAACCCGCTCGGCAATACTCTCTCCCTTGGAGAATATCGGGGTAATAGTTATCGACGAAGCCCACGAAACGAGTTATGTTAGCGATAACAACCCGCGATACAGTGCTGTGTCGGTGGCAGAACTCAGGGCTCGGTATAACGGTTGCCCTCTGCTGCTTTCCTCGGCAACACCGCTTATCGAACAGTATTACGAGGCAGAGAAGACCTCGTCGCTTCTGAAACTCAAAAACAGATATAATCACGCCTCTCTCCCCGAAGTGTTCGTTATCGACCTTAAGGGAGAAAGGGAGAGAAGAGGTAAGATAATCTCTTCCCCCTTGGCAGAAGAAATATGCTATAACCTCGAAAACGGGGAGCAAACAATTCTGCTTCTCAACCGAAGAGGATATAACACCGCGCTCACCTGTATGCAGTGCGGGGAGTCGGTCAAGTGCCCCTCTTGTTCGGCACCGATGACCTATCATAAGGCAAACGAAAGCCTTGTCTGCCACTATTGCGGCAGAATGACCCCGCCGCCTGAAAAATGCCCCGAATGCCAAAGCGAATATATTCATTACGAAGGGGCAGGAACCCAAAGCTTAGAGGCAGAACTCAAAGAACTTTTCCCGAAGGCTAAAGTTCTCAGAATGGACCTCGATACGACCCAGCGCTCAATGGCTCACGAAGAGTATCTCTCGGCGTTCGGAAAAGGGGAGTATGATATCCTTATAGGCACCCAAATGATAGCCAAAGGACTCGATTTTGAGAAGGTAACTTTAGTCGGCGTCTTGTCCGCCGATAGCCTTCTTTCCTCATCTGATTGGAGCGCTAACTCCAAAGCCTTCTCACTGCTCACGCAGGTGGTGGGAAGAAGCGGACGAGGCGGTAAAAAGGGAAGAGCATATATCCAGAGCTTTGCGGGGGATAACCCCATAATAACGGTGGCTCGTCGGCAGGACTATGAAGCGTTTTACTCTGCAGAACTGAGAAACCGCAAAATAATGCTCTATCCGCCCTTTTGCAGTCTGTGGTCGGTGCAGTTTTCCTCGGAAAATGCGGGACTTTGTCTTGAAGCGGCAAAATTCTTTTTAAAAACCGCTTCCGAAAAGGCAAAAGAAACCCCCGATATGCCGCTTCAGATCTTAGGACCCGTTCCTCCGCCCGTTGAAAAGGTCGCAGGGAAATACAGGCAAAAACTAACGGTGAAATGCCGCAAGGGAAAACAGATGCAGAAATATTTCAGCGAAGTATTAAAAGAGTATTATAACAATAAAAACTTTTCAGAGGTCAGCGTTAGCATTAACACCAACCGAGATTAAAGGAGAAATTATGGCAATCAGAAACATAGTTAAATCGCCCGACGATATTCTCAGAAAGAAAAGCCGCGAGGTCGAGGTGTTTGACGAACGGCTCCACACACTTCTCGACGATATGGCGGAAACCATGAACGAGGCAAACGGAGTGGGACTTGCCGCCGTGCAGGTCGGTGTTCTCCGCCGCGTGTTTATAGTCGACGTCGGAGAGGGCGTAACCGAATATATCAACCCCGAAATCGTGTCGAAAAAGGGCGAACAAACGGGAACCGAGGGTTGCCTCAGTTTCCCTGGCGAATGGGGCGAGGTAACGAGGGCAGAAGAGGTTAAAATAAGAGCCTATAACAGAAAAGGCAAACGCTTTACAAAGGTGGCGCACGAACTCGAAGCAAGGGCTATCCAGCATGAATACGACC
>JAZNVP010000009.1:0-5984 GCA_045592865.1 Oscillospiraceae bacterium | reverse complement strand
AACCACACGACCTCCGGGTTATGAGCCCGACGAGCTACCAACTGCTCTACCCCGCGATATTGTTTTTTTCGACCTTGTTATAATAGCATAACAAATATGCGATGTCAAGCATATTTTGTAAATTTGCAATAAAAGAAGAGATATGATATAATCTGCGTATTAAATTGAATGGAGTTTAAAATATGAGTGAGAAAAAACAGACCTCTTGTGACACTTGCAGTTACTATGTGCCCGACGAAGAGGGGTTCTATGAGTGCCTTGTGAATTTTGATGAGGACGAGGCTGTAAGGTTTATGTCCAGTGCTGATTTTCAGTGCCCTTACTACCGCTTAGATGACGAATACGCCATCGTTCGAAAACAAAATTAACCTAACCGTTATATTATATTCGTATTGTTTTGGAATATACTGTATTTATAAACCTTTTGCTTTTATGAATATATTCGGAGGATGAATGAAATATTTAATCATTGCGGTTTTATTAACAGTTTTATATATTGCCTTTAATCAAAGGCTTCAAACAACGTTTTATGAAATTGAAAGCCATAAGATCAAAAACAGAGTGCGCATTGCAGTTTTGGGTGATCTTCATTGTGAACTTTACGGAAAGAATCAAATAAAGATTATAAAAGCGATAGAGAAAGCGAATCCCGACGTTGTTGTGTTTACGGGTGATATTTTCGATAAGCATTGTAAAGACAGGGGTTCGGAAACCCTTCTTAAACTAGTCGGAGAAAGATATAAATCCTTCTTTGTCAACGGTAATCACGAGTTTAAAAGGGGAGTGGCTAACATTTTACCCGAAAAGTTAAAGAGTCTTAACGTTACTCACTTGCGTGGAGAAGCGATAAAAACTGAAATTAACGGAACCCCAATAGTGTTCTGCGGTGTAGATGATATTTCCTGCAATTATTTTATGGGAGAGAAAGATCTTTTCCAAAGTCAGATAAAAAAAGTTGCAAATAGGGAAGATAAAAACTTATATAGCGTTCTTCTTTGTCATCAACCTCAGATAACTAAATATCATAAGCAATCAGACGTTGATTTGGTTATATCGGGACATGCCCACGGAGGACAATGGAGACTGCCATTTTTAAGAAATGGTCTATTCTGCCCCGATGAAGGACTTTTCCCAAAATATAGCGCAGGTCTGGTGAAGAATAATGGTTATAACCTGGTAGTAACAAGAGGTCTTGCGCGTCACGCTGTTCCTATACCTCGCATTTTTAACCGACCTGAAATAGCGGTTATAGATTTATATTGCGTAAAGCATTAAACCTTTACAACGAAAAACCCGCAGGAATTATGTTCCTGCGGGTTAATTTTATATAATTCTGATGTTTAGTGTATCTGTCTCGTTTGTCGGGGTTGCTTTATTCGATGAAATAACGATAACAGTGTCACCTTTATTAACTATTCCTGTTGATAAAGCCTTGTTCATTGCCTGCATTGTTATTTCGTCGGAGTCTGACTTTTCTTCACCAATAACGGTTGTAACGCCCCAGTTAAGAGCAAGTTTCTTTGCAACCCGTTCGCTTGTAACAACTGCGATAATAGGGCAGCTCGGGCGGTAATGGGCAATTGCCCTTGCAACACGACCGGTCTGTGACTCAACAATAATAGCCTTAGCACCAACCTCGGCGGCGCATTTTTTAGCGGCCATACAAACGGCATCACGAATAGAACCGTCACTCGAAATATCATAACTCTTTCCAACTGCCGACATATACTCGGTGTTGCCTTCGGCTTCCTTGCATATTGAGGCGAGTGCTTCCGTGCTTTCAACAGGGTAGGTGCCGTTCGCAGATTCGCCCGAAAGCATAACTGCGCTTGTCCCGTCGAAAACAGCGTTTGCAACGTCACTTATCTCAGCCCTTGTCGGCATAGGAGAAGAGGTCATGCTTTCAAGCATCTGAGTTGCAGTTACAACAAACTTACCCGCTTCAATACATTTCTTTATAATGTTTTTTTGCGTCGGCGGTAGCTTTATAAATGGAATTTCGACACCCATATCACCGCGAGCGATCATTATTCCATCGGCGGCCTCGATGATTCTGTCGACGTTGTCAACACCGCTCTGGCTTTCGATCTTTGCGATGATCTGAACGTCCTCGTAACCAAGGCTATCGGTAAAATCGCGGAGCATATTAACGTCTTCTGCCGATCTAACGAAGGAAGCGGCGATAAAATTAGCGCCCAGAGATAATCCGAATTCGATATCATTTCTGTCGGACTTGCTCATATAAGGCATATTAACTCTGAAAGAGGGGATATTTATGCTTTTGCGATTAGAAAGTGTCCCGCCCTCGAGAACCAAACAATCAATATAGTCCGGAGTTGTTGTTTTAACCTTGAAAACGAGTTTTCCGTCGTCAAGAAGAAGCCTTATCCCTTCGCCTTTGTTTTCTGCGGCTAAAAGACAGTCCACAAGTTTTCCGTATACAAGTCCAACACCCGATTCGTTACCTGTTTCAAGGTTTCTAAAGAAACGGAAACTGTCGCCCTCTTTAATGGTAACACTTCCGTTTTCAAAGCAACCGATTCTTATTTCGGGGCCTTTTGTGTCAATAAGAATAGCAACATCGGGAGCCGCAGATTTAACGGTTTCAATCATCTCTTTAAGACTTTCGTGGGTGCCGTGACTCATATTGAATCTTGCAACGTTCATTCCTGCTTTGTGAAGTGCTCTGATAGTTTCAGCGTTATTGGAAGCAGGTCCTATCGTGCAAATTATTTTCGTGTTTCTCATTTTATCACCTGTGTAATATTTTGTGCGAAATTAGGGACAGTATAACATAAACGTTTTATTATTGCAATAAGAATTTTTATGTGTTAGAATTATCTCGGAAGGAGCGATATTAATGGCGCTGATTGAGAGAGAAAAGGTTAACCCTGATTTTACATGGAAATTAACCGATATATACTTAAACGAAGAAGCTTTTGAGAAAGATTATAAAATAGCAGAAGAGGCTGTAAAAAAAATTTACGCCTTTAAGGAAACTTTCACAAACAGTGAAAATTCCTTGCGAGAGGCTCTTGATTTTTATTACGATACGTCTTTGCTCGTTGAAAAACTTTATATCTATTCTATGCTTCAGAAATCAGGTGATAACGGAGATCCAAACTATCAGACTTTAGAGGGAAGAACCCAGAATCTCTACGTTTCTTTCAGTTCGGCGTCTTCTTTTATAGAACCATTAATTCTTTCTTCAGGAAAGCTTGACGGGTTTATCAAGAGCGATATTTTAAAGCCTTACAGAAGGGTTTTGAAGGAAATTAAAAGAGGACAGTCGCATACGCTTTCGGAATCGGAAGAAAAGATTTTATCCGATCTTTCGGACGTTTCGGGAAGTTCTAAAAATACCTTTGAAATGCTTGAAAGCGTTGATATGACCTTTCCGAGCGTTACTGTTAACGGGGAAGATACCGAGCTTAGCCATGCGCAGTATGGTGTTCTTATTAAATCTGAAAACAGAGAAGTAAGAAAAGAAGCTTTTGAGAAGTATTTTTCAGAATTTAATAAATACATTAATACCTTTGCAGCAACCTATTCGGGAAGTGTTAAGTTTGACTCATTTTATGCTAAAACAAGAAAATTTGGGTCATCTTTGGAAAGCGCTCTGTTTTCGTCTAACGTTCCTGTTTCGGTTTACGATAATTTGATTTCTTCGGTCAGAAACGCTCTGCCGTTAATGGAAAAGTATATTGAACTCAGAAAGAAAGCCCTTAATATCTCAGATATTAAAACCTACGACTTATACTGTCCTATGGTGGAAGACTGTGATCTTAAACTCTCCTATGAAGAATCTAAAGAACTTGTTCTTAAAGCAATGGAGCCTTTAGGAAAGAGATATAATGAACTTCTGAGAAAAGCATTTAATGAGCGCTGGATAGATATTTACGAAAATAAGGGTAAAACAACGGGCGCTTATTCCTGCGGTCTTTATTCTGTCCACCCGTTTGTTCTGCTCAACTATACCAACACCCTTGACGATGCTTTCACTGTGGCTCACGAGCTCGGACACGCAATGCATTCCTATTTATCGGATGAGGCGCAGAACTATCAGGATAGTGATTATAAAATAATGGCGGCAGAGGTTGCTTCAACGGTCAACGAGGTGCTGCTCACGAAATATCTTTTAAAAACCGAAAAAGATCCCAAAAGAAAAGCCTATATATTAAATCATTTTTTAGAAGGGTTTAGAACTACCGTGTTCCGTCAGACACTTTTTGCGGAGTTTGAAAAAATCTCTCACGAAATGTGTGAAAAGGGGATCCCCTTAACAGCCAAAGAACTATCTAATGTGTATAAAAAGCTTAACGAGGAGTATTATAAAGGGGTTGAAATTCCTGAACTCTATTCAATAGAATGGGCAAGAATACCTCATTTTTATAATGCTTTCTACGTTTATCAGTATGCAACAGGCTTTTCGGCGGCAGTGAAGATCGCTAACGATATTGAAGAAATGGGAAACAGTGAAAAGTATATTGAATTTTTGAAAACGGGCGGAAGCGATTATCCTATTGAGGAACTTAAAATTGCAGGAGTCGATCTTTCTTCACCTGAAACTGTTGAGAATGCTATGGAAATGTTTAAAACGTCGGTCGAAGAGCTTTCTGAATTAATATAAAAAAGTCGCAGTCACCAAGGTGGCTGCGACTTTTTATTTTCTTTTTTTCTTTACGGAATACCCAAAAGATCCGATTTTTTTACCAAGAGCAAAATACTGGCCGTGAACGTAAGCGGCTAGAGAACATTTTTCAGCTCGGAACCTTCCAGTTTCGTCAATATATCTTTCGTCAATGTTAACGGCAACGATATCCGCCATAAACATATCGTGGCTACCAAGATGTAAAACGTCTGTTACCTTGCATTCTATACTAACCGGGCTCTCTGCAACCATTGGGCAGGAAACCTTAGTAGCTTTTTCGCGAGTAAGTCGGCAGTGAGCGAATTTATCAACGTCCTTACCGCTTTTAACTCCGCAGAAATCTATTGATCTGATAATATGTGAAGAGGGAAGATTTATAACAAATTCTCCGCTGTTTTTAATCAATTCATAGGAATATCTTTCGGGACGAACCGAAATATATGTTTTTGCAGGATCGGAATTGATTATACCCGTCCAAGCAATAGTTATAAGATTGTCTTTGCCGTTGTGCGAACATGAAATAAGTGCGGGTGGAACGGGAGAAAGGAGAGTTCCTGCCTTCCAAGTAACTTTAGACATATATTACTCCTTAAATCTATGATCTGAATTTAATTTCAGTATCGCTCATTTCTTCGATCATTGCCATTGATTCAACTCGGATACCTTTATTCCTTAATTCGTCTCCGCCGCCTTGAAAACATTTTTCAATTGCTATTGCGGCACCTGCAACGGATGCTCCCGATTGAGAAACCAAATCAACAAGTCCCTTTAAGGCGTTTCCACCTGCGAGAAAATCGTCAACAAGTAATACGTTATCGTTTTGGTTCAGATAATCCTTTTCAACAACAACGTTGTAGTCAACTCCGTGTGTGAAGGAGTGAACGACTGTTGAGTAAAGGTTAGCAGAAATGTTAGAGGTCTTGTTCTTTTTAGCAAAAACCGCAGGAACCTTCATAACTGCACCAACAAGAACGGCAAGAGCAATTCCTGAAGCCTCAACGGTTAAAATTTTAGTGATTTTATCGTTTTTATAAAGTTCGGCAATCTCTTTTGCGACCTCATATAAAAATTCGCAGTCTAACTGATGGTTGAGAAAACTTCCAACCTTCAAAATTCCACCGGGATAGACCTTTCCGTCTCGTAAAATTTTTTGCTCCATTGCTTTCATATAAACACTTCCTATTGTTCTGTATGTTGACAGTATATCACAATAAAGAATTTGATGTCAACAAACAACGTTAATTATAAATAATTAATAGTATTTATCGAAATTTGTTGAATTTTGTTGATTGTTTATTTATAATATACTTGAGGTGTTAAGGTTGAAAAGGGT
>JAZNVP010000008.1:0-30741 GCA_045592865.1 Oscillospiraceae bacterium | reverse complement strand
GATCTCGAGTGCCTCGGGCTCGTATCCGGGAGCAATTATTCCGTCGGACACCTCTCTCTTAATGATCTTTGCGGTGGTAACGTCGCAAACGTCGGAAAGTGCTATCCAGTCACCAAAGGAAGACTGTCTGTCGGTTCCTCTTGCTCTTGCGTAAGCTATTGCGAGAGGAGACTCATCAAGTCCCTCGATATCGTCAACAAAACAAGCCTTCTTTAACGCATCGCTCATAGGAACGCCGACCGCCGCAGAGGTAGGGCTAACGTGCTTAAAGGAGGTTGCCGCAGGCATACCGAGAGCCTCTTTAAGTTCCTTAACTAACTGCCAGGAGTTAAATGCATCAAGGAAATTTATGTAACCCGGTCTGCCGCTTAATATCTCAATGGGAAGATCTTTTCCGTCTTCCATATAAATTTTTGCAGGCTTCTGATTGGGGTTACAGCCATATTTAAGTTCAAATTCTTTCATAACTTTCCTCCGTTTATTTATTCTTGTTGATTATTATCTCAGTGGGTTCAGAGCCATCAAGAGGAATTTCTCTGACGAAAAGGGAAACCTTATTGTCTTCATTAAGGTTTTCCCAACAAATCTTAGCGAGTTCTTCAGCCGTATTGGGAAGTGTGACCTCCTCAGGCTCTCCCATAAAGGAAGGAATGGGATTTCCGTCGCATTTATAGGTGTGAATAAAATGGCCGATAGATTGGAGCGGCATATATTCATAAAAATATCTCTGACAGGCATCGGGGTTTCCGTTATTGCTCTTCAGAATAGACATTTTATAGGTAAAGCTTTCTTTCTCAAAATCGTAATAAAGAATACCCGATATTCTGGGTGTGAAGTTCGGCGCATCGTCCTCAAACTCGCGGGTTCTCAGTCCGTCCTCAAAGCCGTGCAGGGTGCCCGACTCCCCCTCAACATAATCGTAAATAGTGTCGGTCTGGTCGCCATTCGTAATGATATCAACCAAGCCGCCCTTTGCTCTCAGATAGGGATTATAGATAATAAGATGCGGGTCGGTAAGCTTCGACTCATCATAAGCCTTGGTGCGCATACCCTTTTCGTGCATCTCAAAAACACGGTTGCGGCTGTTAACGCTTCTTCCCATTATAAAATAAGCAATAAGCGCCGACTTTCCGTTTGCCGATTTACCTATAACGATTCCTCTTCCGGGATATGTATTCTCACTTAGCAGTGTTTTTAAATCAAATAACGCCATAACTCTTCACCTTTCTATTTTGCAAAATCCTTGCAAACCTTTTCCAAAGACAGAGGAAGAATTTTCCACTCCGCCTCTTCCATAACTCTTTTCTGAAGCACCTCGGGGGTGTCTCCCTCTTTGATCTCAACCGCCTTTTGCATAATGATCCTTCCGCCGTCGGGAATTTCATTAACGAAATGAACGGTCGCCCCCGTAACCTTAACGCCATACTCGAGCGCCGCCTCGTGAACACGGAGTCCGTAAAAGCCCTTGCCGCAGAACGACGGGATCAGCGAGGGGTGAACGTTTATAATTCTGTTTTCATATTTTTTGGTAAAATTAACAGAAAGAATGCTCATAAATCCTGCAAGAACGATGATCTCAATACCCCTTTCTTCAAGAGCCGAGATTATCCTTTCTTCAAATTCCTTCTGAGAAGCGCATTCCTTTTTTGAAACTACCACACTGGGTATCCCTGCCAATTCTGCCCTTTTGAGAGCATAAGCATCAGGGTTCGAGGAAACCACAAGTTCCAATGAAGCAGAATTTATAATCCCTGCATTCTTAGCATCAATAATTGCCTGCAGATTGGTTCCTCCGCCCGACACGAAAACCGCTGTTTTAACCTTCATAAAAGACCTCTTATCTGAACGAAACGCCTTCGCCCTCGATAGTGTTACCGAGAACTACGGGATCCTCTCCGTTATTTCTTAAAATCTCAAGCGCCTTCTCCTTATCCTCAGGAGAAACAACAAGCATCATTCCAACGCCCATATTAAAGGTGTTGAACATATCTCTTTCGGAAACGTTGCCCTCTTTCTGAAGGAGCTTGAAGATAGGAAGAACGGGAACGTCCTCTTTAACTATCTCGGCACCGATTCCTTCGGGCAGACTTCTCGGAATATTTTCAAAAAATCCTCCGCCTGTTATGTGGGAAATAGCCTTGACCTTAACCTCGTCTAAAAGTGCGAGAACGGGTTTAACGTAAATTCTCGTAGGAGTGAGAAGGGTCTCACCGAGAGAACGTCCGCCGAGCTCTTCTACGGGAGAAAACATATCTCTGTTCTCAACGTCGAAAACCTTTCTGACAAGCGAGAAACCGTTGGAGTGAACGCCGCTTGAGCGAAGTCCTATAATAACGTCTCCGGGTTTAATGGAGTTTTTATCAATAATATTCTGTTTATCAACAATGCCAACCGAAAACCCTGCAAGGTCGTATTCGTCTTCGGGGTAAAAACCGGGCATCTCGGCAGTCTCACCGCCTATAAGCGCACAACCCGACTGAACGCAGCCTTCTGCAATTCCCGAAACTATCTCGGCAATTCTCTCAGGAACGTTCTTTCCGCAGGCGATATAATCAAGGAAGAACATCGGCTTTGCGCCGCAGCAGATAATATCGTTAACGCACATCGCAACACAGTCTATGCCAACCGTGTCGTGCTTGTCCATAATAAAAGCGATCTTAAGCTTGGTTCCAACACCGTCGGTGCCGCTGACCAAAACGGGTTCTTTCATTCCCGCAAGAGAGGGAACGAAAAGTCCGCCGAAGCCGCCAACGTCTCCGGAAACGCCCTCGTTCTCGGTTCTCTTTATGTGCTTCTTCATAAGTTCAACTGCTTTGTATCCGGCGGTTATATCAACACCCGCCGCCTTATAGCTTTCACTGAAACTGCTCTTCATCTTCTATTCCTCTCTTTCTGAAATTCTCTTTTCATATCTGTTCTTTTTGGGTGCGGGTATCTCGGTAGGATATTCCCCGTCGAAACAAGCGGTGCAGAATTTCTTGCAAACAGGACTTACCGCAATCTTTTTAGCATCCTCGATCGAAAGATATCCGAGTGAATCAACACCGATTATCTTCTCGATCTCCTTTAAAGAGTGTCTGCAAGCGATCAGAACGTCTCTCGAGGAAATATCGGTTCCATAATAACAAGGGTTAACAAAAGGAGGCGCCGAAACCCTCATATGAACCTCGGTAGCACCCGCTTCTCTGAGAAGCTTAACTATTCTCGCGCTGGTAGTTCCTCTGACTATCGAGTCGTCGATCAAAACGACTCTCTTGCCCGAAACGACGCTTGAAATGGGATTTAATTTTATCTTAACCTTATCCTCACGCGATTTCTGACCGGGAGAAATAAAGGTTCTTCCTATGTATTTATTCTTAATAAAGCCTATTCCGTAAGGAATACCCGATTCTCTGGAATAACCAACTGCGGCATCAAGGCCCGAATCGGGAACACCGATAACAACGTCGGCTTCAACAGGGTGTGCCTTTGCAAGAAAAGCACCTGCTCTGAGACGGGCTTCGTGAACCGAGCAACCGTCAACAACCGAGTCGGGACGGGAGAAGTAAATATATTCAAAAACACATCCGCTGTGTTCACATGAACCTATATGAGTGTCTATCGAGCGGATTCCGTTTTTATCAAAAACAAGGATTTCTCCGGGTTCTAAGTCTCTTATAAGCTCGGCGCCAACCGAGTCAAGAGCGCAGCTTTCGGAAGCAATAACGTAGCTTCCCTCGTGGGTCTTTCCGTAGCAAAGAGGCTTAAAGCCGTGAGGGTCTCTGACTGCGATAAGTTTTCCGGGTGACATAACAACTAACGAGAAAGCACCTTTAAGACGGGAAACCGCACCCGCAACCGCATCCTCAATAGATTTTGATTTAAGTCTCTGCTTGGTTATTAAATATGAAATAACCTCAGTGTCGGAAGAGGAATGGAAAATAGATCCCTCTAATTCGAGTTCTTCTCTTAACTCCTCTGTATTAATAAGGCAACCGTTATGAGCAAGAGCCATTCTTCCCTTGATGTGATTAACAACAAGCGGCTGCGCATTGAGTCTGCCGTTGGTTCCTGCCGCTCCGTAACGAACGTGTCCTATCGCCATATTACCTTCGCCGAGTTTATCAAGCTCTTCCGGGGTGAAAACGTCGTTAACTATACCAACGTTTTTATAAGAAGAAAAAAGACCGTCGTCGTTAACAACTATTCCGCAACTTTCCTGACCTCTGTGCTGAAGAGCAAAAAGTCCATAGTAAACAGAGTAAGCCAGTGGCTCTCTGGAGAGACTGTAAATTCCGAATATTCCGCATTCTTCGTGTAAATTACTCATAAAAAATTCCTTTCCTTAACCATTAAATCTATCGGCAATTTCTTTGTCCTTCATAAGCACCTTTTCGGTTGCCTTTTTTCTCATATCGTCGAGCTTCACTCTGAGAGACTCGTCAGAAACCGAAAGAATCTCCACAGATAACAAAGCGGCATTAACAGCACCGTCTATAGCAACCGTCGCAACAGGAATACCCGAAGGCATCTGAACGGTCGATAGAAGTGCGTCAACACCGTCGAGATTTGAAGATTTAACAGGAAGTCCGATAACAGGCAAAGTAGTCCTTGCTGCAACGGCACCTGCAAGATGAGCCGCCTTTCCTGCAGCAGCAATAATAACCCCGAAGCCGTTCTCTCTCGCCTTTTCGGTGAAAGCGGCCGCCTCATCGGGTGTTCTGTGAGCCGAGTAAACGTGAACCTCAAAGGGCACCTCGAACTCCTTTAAAGTGTTGATCGCCTTTTCAACTATCGGGAGATCACTGTCGCTCCCCATAATAATTGCTACCTTTTTCATCCTCAAACTTCCTTTCTGAAACCAAAAAAGGACAGTCCTATGCTGCACAAAACGAAGGACTGCCCAGACGGTCGGCTAAAATACGCTTTCTGCTCCCCTGCGGTATCCTTTTCCGCATTCCGTCAGTCACAGAAACGCTTTATAAACTTAACGTCTATATTTTATCATTTTTTAGGGTAAAAAGTCAATAAGATATGTTGAACAAAGTTTTAAAATTATCACTCTTTTGTTTATACATTTCACCGATATTTTATCTCACCTTAACCTTAAATTCTCTCTTGCATCTCGGGCAAACGGCGGTGTGGGTTCCAACCCTTCTCGGAAGGCGGAGATTTGTCTTGCAGGAAGGACACCTTCTGAACACAAAATAAGGGTCGGGCTTTTTAGGTGTAAGCGCCTTTTTTATCTTTCCCCACAACACCTTAAACCTCTCGTTTTCTCGGCTACGGGCATAAATATTCTTTGAGAACACCCTGAAGAACATATAGACCATAACCAAAAGGGTGAGAAGATATAAAAGGAAAAAGTCCGTTACTGCCTCTAAAATAGAAAGCAGGAAATAAAGGACAAAAAGTCCGTAAAACGTCTCGTCTATTCCGTATCTTCCGAACATCACTCTCTGAAGCCACATTCTGAATTTCTGCAAATTAATCCAACCTTCTTTCTGCATTTTATTATACACCCTGAGGTTCATGATTTCAATGAAATAAAAATGAAAAGTTTTTCACAATTTTTTTATTATTCCCCCCTTTATTTTATGCAAAAAAAATGTTATTATAGTTAGGTTAAAACCTTTAAGGAGTAAAATTATGTCAAAAAACAGCCATAACGAAGAACTCAAAAAATGGAGAGAGGCAGAGGCTCTTAAAGCAAAAGAGCTCGAAGCCAAAAAGAAGAAAAAGAAGATTTTATTAACCGTCCTGGTCTCAACCTTCGCAGTTATTGCACTGAGCGCAGCAATAGTTGCCGATTATCTCATATCCTCGGGATTTTTTATGAGAAGAACCATAGCGGCAGAATCGGAAAACTTCAAAGTCAATAACTGTATGATGACCTATTATCTTCAGACCACCGCAGATAACTACGCAAGCGGCTACGCTGACAGTCTTGATATACTCGGCCTCGACCCGAATGAAGACCTCCGCAACCAACCCTGCTACTTTTCAGACGGCAGCTGGTTCGATTATTTCATCGAGCTTACTAAAGACAGCGTCGAAGAACTCCTCCTCTATGCCGAAGAGGGCTTAAAGCGCGGCCTTGTTGTTGACGACGAAATATGGAATGGAAGAACCGACGAGCTTATAGCCTCTATCGAGTCCTCTGCCAAGGCAGAAGGATATTCCAAAAATGAATATATCGAGCTTCTCTACGGAAAGGGCGTTCGCGAAGTGGATATCCGCGAATGTATGCGCCTTGCCTACATCTCCGGCAACGCCTACGACGAAACTTATAAAGAGTTCTCCTTCACCGACGAGGAGATCGACGCTTACTACAAAGAAAATAAAGGCGACTACTCTGTCATAGATTATATCTCATACACCTTTGAAAACACCCTTAAAGAAGGCGCGACCGATGCCGAAATGAACGATATGCACGCTAAAAACACGGCGGCGGCAGAAGCGCTTTCTAAAACCAAAACCCCCGAAGAATTCGTCGCTTTTGTAAAGAACTACTCCCCCGAAGTAACCTATGAAAAACTTCTCACTCAGGGCGTTTCTAAATCGAACACCTCAAACGTTGAGGAAGAGGTCTATTTCTCAGAAAAAGCATCTGTCAATGAAACCCTCATCTATTCAGAAGACGACCTTACATACACGGTATATATGCTCGTAAAACCTATGTATACCATCGACTATAAAACCAAGGACGTCCGCCATATCCTTGTAACCTCAAGTTCTTATGATTCGGACGCAGAAGCAAAAGCAGCAGCAGAAGAAATTCTCGCCGAATATAATAAAACCAAAACCGTGGAAAGCTTTATCTCCTTGGTTGAAAAGCACAGTGAAGACACCGCCTCCGTAGAAGACGGCGGACTTTATAAAAACGTCGAACTCGGCGAAATGGTAGAGCCCTTTGAAGAATGGTGCTACGATGAAAGCCGCACCATCGGTGACACGGGTATCGTAAAAACCGACTACGGCTACCATATTATGTATTTCGTGGGCGACGGAAAGCCCTACTATCAAAAAATTATAGAAACGGATATGAAAGAAAATGCCACAAAAAAGGCCTTTGAAAACCTCGAAAAGAGCCACACCGTCACCTTCTTTGAAGAAAACTTCAACGGTATTTCAAGTTGATAACAAAGAAACTATGTTAAAGGAAAAAAGCAAAGAACCCATCTGCCCCGTTTATAAGAAATGCGGCGGTTGTCAACTTCAGAACTTAAGCTATGACCGCCAACTTCAATTTAAGCAGGTCAAGGCAATAAAACTGCTCGGCAAATTCTGCCACGTCAACGAAATATTCGGTATGAACGAGCCTTACCACTATCGAAATAAAGTTCAGGCGGCTTTCGGATACGACCGCAGAAAGAATTTAGTCTGCGGCGTTTATCAGTCCTCAACCCATAAAATAGTCGAGAACAAAGGCTGCCTTACTGAAGACAAACGCGCCGACGAAATAATCGCAGTTATTAAAAAACTCGTCAAAAGCTTCGGTCTCAAGCCCTTCGACGAAACCACAATGACGGGCTATATCCGCCACGTTCTCATTAAAAGAGCCTTTAAAACGGGCGAAATAATGGTGGTTCTTGTTGTGGGATACGAAGATTTTCCCAAAAAGCGCTCCTTTATCAACGCCATTTTAAAGCACTGCCCCGACGTTACAACAATAGTCGAAAATATAAACACCTCTTTCGGCAGTATGGTGCTCTCGGATAAAACAAACGTCCTTTACGGCCCCGGCAAAATAGAAGAAGAACTGATGGGTAAGCGTTTCAGAATATCCCCCGAAGCGTTTTATCAGATAAACCCCGTTATGACCGAGGTTCTCTATAAAAAAGCGTTGCAGTTTCTGGACCTTAAAGGAACGGAAACGGTAATCGACGCCTACTGCGGAACGGGAACCATCGGAATTCTCGCCGCTGATAAAGCAAAGAGGGTCTTGGGCGTTGAACTTAATAAAGATGCCGTCTCGGATGCAAAGGAAAACGCAAAACTCAATAACACCGAAAATATAGAATTTATCTGTGCCGACGCAGGTGAATATATGGAAGCACTCGCCGAAGAAAAATACCCTATCGACGCAGTAATGATGGACCCGCCCAGAACGGGAAGCAGTAAAAAATTCTTAGGTTCTCTCTGCCGCCTCTCGCCTAAAAAAATAGTTTATATATCATGCAACCCCGAAACCCAGGCAAGAGATTTGGAATTTTTAACAAAACGCGGATATACCGTTAAAAAAATACAACCCGTTGATATGTTTCCTCATACAAACCACGTTGAAACGGTAGCAATGTTAACTTTGCGCAGTCCAAAAGAAAAATCTCACTTAAACTACGGTAAAAGGAAGATATAACGTTGCCGTTGTTCTCCACAATAAAAAGGGAAGAACCCAAAGGTTCTTCCCTTTTTATTATCCGTTCAAAATATTTGCAAGAAGTCTCGAACTCTTTATCGAAACCACGTCGTCATGCGATACCACCAAACTGTCCTCAACCTTAATACCTAAGATCTTCAGAGCAGAAACGATTTCCTTAGTAGTAACAACGTCATCGTTGGACGGAAGCGCAAAACCTTGCGGATGATTATGCACAAGAACCACGCTCGACGCATGATGAAGAAGCGCGATCTCCGCCGCTATTCTCTTATTTATCGCTGCGGCATTAACCGTCCCTCTCGCCATATATTCGCTATGTATCAGTTTCTTTTTGCAGTCAAGACAAAGAATGAGCATCTCCTCGGTCTGCTTCTCCAAAAACTTGTATCTGACGAAATTCGCAATAGCCTCGGTCGAAGAAAGTATAGTTCCGTCGGCAGTCTTGTCGTCAAGATAAGCGCCCGACATCTCCTGAACAAGTTTAATAAGTGTCGCCGTATTCTCCCCCACCCCTTCGGTCGCAATAAGGTCGGTGTAAGGAGCATCGAACACCGCAGATAAACTCCCGTATTTATTGAGAAGAGTATGCGCGAGTTCGTTGGTATCCTTAACGGGAATAGCGTAGAAAAGCAAAAGTTCAAGCTTCTGGTGATCCTGAAAAGACTCAAGATGCCGCTTGATAAACTCTCTTCTCATTCTCTGTCTGTGTTTTTTGTGAGGATTGTCTTTTAAGTCCATTACTTTCTCCTGCCGATTATTTTATCAATAATTTTAGGTTTTATAACCCAACAATAAATTCTGATTATTCTGTTAAGCCCAATATCATAAAGGAAAAACACGAAATTCCCCATTACAAGAAGAATTAAACCGGTATATCTGCCGAGGTCATCCATTCCCTCTAAAAGCGCCGCCACTCCGAAAAGCTCGGCAATAACTGAGTAAATAAGAAGCACCACACCGTTAAAGAGTATAAACTTCAGTATATATTCTAAAACCCTGCTTTTTACCCTCTCGATTATCCCCTTAGTGATCGGGTAGTGACCCAAAAGCGCTATAAACATCATCGCCGCTTCCTTATCGGGAACCAACAGAACCGAAAGCACCGCCGAAGCCAAGAAACAGCTAAAAGCAAGCTTTCCGCCGTATTCCACCATAACGGGAACAAACATCACCCCCGCAACCGCAGGGAGCGCATACGTTGCAAACGGGAACAGCCCCGTCGCCGTCATAATAACAAGCGAAAGGGCGGAAAAAACACCCGTCAGCGCTATTTTATAACTCTTGTTTCTCATTTTAGCACCTTAACAACAGGGAATTAAATCGCCGCCCATAAGTTCGCAGCAACAATCGGCGCAAATAAGATTGGTGCAGATATCGCAGGAATCAACCGAACGGGTCCTTCCCGTATTGTAGGGACGGTTGTATCTGTAACCCCCGTAGTTCCCTGCAAAACCGCCGTTCATTCTCGATGCAGCCTCTCGGTATTCCTGATTGGAGGGATCCATAGACGTGGCTATCTGGAAATTCCTCTGTGCATCGTTTATGAAGCCCTTTTTATAGTCGATGCTGCCTCTAAGAAAATACCATTCCGCATTCTTCTGCATAGAAGAAAGCGCCGCCTCTGCTTCCGCGAGCCTTCCTTCCCTTATCAGATCACGAATATTTCCTTGAGACGCCGTGCCCGTCATAATAGCATCGTAAGCCGCGTTTATCTCGCTCATTTTTTCTTCGGCAAGTTCTCTCATAGCATCATCCTGAAACCTGTCGGGATGGTATTTTTTTGCCAGATTTCTGTAAGCCGTTTTAATTTCTTCCTCACTGGCACCCGGTTTTACACCAAGCACCTCATACGGATCTCTCATTCTTTCGTTTCCTTTCTTTAAGAACAGATTCAGAGGTTTTAATAAGCCCATCAAAAATGAGATTATCAGTGATACCTCTCATATCGAATATCTCAATACCCTCGTAAGCCTCTTGCGCCTCAAAAACCGTGGCTTTAAGAGCCCCTTCAATTTCCTCTTTTTTCATTTCCTTAAAGGGATTAAAGTTACCCTTTTTTATATCGTCCTGCAGGTCATCTGCCGCATCGCAAAGATAAATAAACCTTCCGAGCATATAACCGAGACGGTAGTTTTTCGCCTTATCCCCCGGCATAAAGGAGAAAAGTTCTCCCATCATCGTCGCCGTTCCGTCAGCAGCCTTATCAACCGAAGCGTTAAGTCTTTCGGCTTCATTTGTTTTGAGAACGCCGTTTTTTACCGTTTCAAATAAAATAGGGTTATATTTTCTCGCCCTTCGGCCTAAATATGCGGCATAAGGATAAAAAACAACCGCCCTTAATTTTTCAAAAAAGCCCCGATCCCTTAAACTGTCCCTAAACTTAAAATAAGTCATCGTCATTAAAGCGTCCGATGAAAACTGAAGAGGTTTTTCCCCTTTAGCAAAAGCCTGGCGCCGCAGCGGACAGGCAACGCATCCTTTTTTCTCAAAGCAGACCGCCTTCCCATCTGGGTCAAAAGCATTAAACAGTATTGCCGGTAAAACCGCATCATAACTTAGAAAAAAGGTCGAGAAAAAACCGTATCTCTTCTTTAAAGTCCTGCAAAGTCCGCAGTAGAAAGCCTTATAGCACTCGTATTCCTTAACCTTCATTTCCGGCTTGTCGGGACGAAGATAACCAAACATTTCTGTTACCTCACTCAGTCAAGTATAGACGGCGTCTTTTCTTTCTCCTGCTTCTCGGTCTTTGCAAAAACAACCTTGTTGTTTCTCTTTACTGCCTTATTATAAGACGCCCAATAAATTCCCATATAAATTGGCAAAATAAGGCTTGTTCCCTGATAAAGCGCCACCGTTTTAAAGGGGATTTCGCTTTCTCTCGCAATTAAGAAAAAACCAACGTAGGTAATGGTAAGCGCAGATAAAAGCACCGTCCAGAACGCTACCTTATTCTTTTCCAAAAACATCAGAACAACACTAAGCGGAATTAACACAACCGACACAAACAAAAGAACAAAAAGAATAACTCTGTAATCGGTATTCAACACAAAGTATTCGTCGGTCTCGCCTAAAATCAAGAAATAGGAAGCAAGTCCCGCGTTTATAAGCATAACCGTAACACCAAGCAGAAGATAAAGAATTCTGTAAGGTGAATAAAGCCTACTTATCGGATTTTCTTTTTTCATTTTTATTTTCCTTCTCCCTGTTATAAAAAGTAAGAATGTATTCGGCAAGTTCCTTAGCCCCCGAGCTTTCAACCGTGTGTCTCACGTTGTTTTTCAGTCTCTTTCTCTCGGGCGCACCAAGGCGGTGGATCTTCATAACCGCCTTTCTCATCTCCTGCGGAGTAACGAAGTATTCACCGTTTACCCCCGAGGTGATCTGAGAAGCATTGACCTCATCATATCTTGCAATGATCGGAAGCCCTGAAGACATCGCCTCAAGCATGGAAATGGAATGCATCTCGGTCAAAGAGGCCGTTATAAAGAAATCGGAGAGTGAATAGTAACAAGCAACGTCGGAGTGCTTAACGGCACCCGTAAACTTAACCTTGTCAGACACCGAAAGTTCCTCAGCAAGAGCTTTAAGCGGCTCTTCCTCAGGGCCTGAGCCAACAACGAGAAAATAAATATTCTCATCCTTAAGTTCTGATGCAAAATTTCTTATAACAATGTCAACACTTTTTTCTTTGCCGAGTCTTCCAACGAAACAACCGATAGTGGCGCTTTCGGGAATACCCAGTTCTTTTCTCAGTTCTGCCTTCTTTTCTTCAGAAGCCGCATCGGGCGTGAAAAGATCAAGATCTGCTGTGTTCGGAATAAGTTCTATCTTCTTTTTAACACCGCAAAGACGCAGAAAATCTTCAACCTTTTTAGAGGGGCCGACAATAACGTCGGCGCTCGAAGCAAGTCTCTTCTCGTAGGAATGAAGCATCTTCTTCGTCATCTTAATGAGCATCTTGGGCGCAACGTAGAAAACGTATTCATCATACATCGTATGAAGAGTGTAAACAAGCGGAACCTTCAGTATTTTCGCAAACAAAAAGCCCGACAAGCCAACCCCGAACTCCTGATGAACGTGAATAATATCGGGATCGAAATTTTTAAGAAGTCTCAGTCTCTTTCTGCTGAACGGAAGCGCAAGGCCGAAACCGTATATCCTTTTCAGTTTCTTCGCAGGACAATGCATTATCCCATCCTCAATGTAATGCCTTTTTGTTTCTGTGTCGGCAGTAACGATAAGAACCTCATGTCCCAACTGCTCAAAGCCTTTTTTAAGAATATTTAAATGAGTAACCACACCGTTTATGCATGGCGTGTAGGTCTCAACAAATAACGCTATTCTCATAACTTCACCTCAAAAAGAATAACTCTTTTGATTCATAATTAAATACATTTGCATTATACCACAGTTAAAGGAAAATGTAAACAAAAACTCTTCCTTAATTGCTTTTTGATTAAAACTGTGATATACTTATATTTAAAGTTTGCAAATTAGGTAAAATTTATATATAAAGCGGAGATAATTATGAAGAAGTTTCTTTTGGCTATAAGCATTTTTTTGCTTCTCTTCTCTCTTTCGGGATGTAAACCTAAGGAGTCGGAAGAGGTTGTGATAAGAAATATGCCCGAGACCCTCTGGGAAGAGGAAAGCGTAACAGTCACGGGCCAGTATAACAGTGACGAAGAGCGCCATATCTTTGAATGGGAAACCTCAAATCCCGATATTCTGGAGATAAGCACTATTTCGGACGGAACAAAGGTTCTTTTCTCAGAAGCAACCCTAACGGCAAAAAAACGCGGCAACGTAACGGTAACCTTAAAAGTCTATGTTGGCGGTAAAAAAACAAACGTCGTGTATAAAAGCTATAACCTTAAGGTTATGAACAATATGGATCTCACCGAGGTCGAGGATTTCGGTTTTGATTTTTCGGAGTTAACGCTAAAAATGGGTGAGGAGTATCAGCTGAACCCCACCGTTTACCCACCCGACTCGGTCTTTAAATCGCAAAAAACCTTTAAATCTGAAAACACCGACGTTGCAACCGTCGACCTTACGGGTAAGATAACGGGAATTTCAAAGGGAACCACCACCGTAACAATGACCTACAACGGTAAAACGCTGTCTGTCGACGTAACGGTCCTCTCGGTTTCAAATTCTATCGACGTCCGCGTCGATACGGGAGATGGGTATGTCCTCAACCCCGAGGTAATATATATAGAAAAGGGTGAAAAGGCAAAATTTACCGCGGAATTCAACCCCAAAAACACCGATACCAAGAACTTCATCGTATTCCCCGGAGACTCATTTTTCCTTTCAATCGGAAGAAATACAATTAACGCCTTGATGCAGGGCGAGACTACCTTCACGGTTCAGTGCACCGAATACCCTATTCTTAAACGAACCATAACGGTGATAGTAACCGATAAAAACGCAGACGAACCTCACTTCTATGACCCAAACAGCTCCGACCCATACGGAATGAGCAGCGAAAGGGCCGAAGAAGAGGCACGTCTTGAAGCCGAAAGAAATAACGCTTCAAGTAAGCCCGAAAACGAAAATACGTCCGAAGACGTCAGCGAAAGCGAGTAGAATAAAATGTTTTTTCGAAAACCGTCAGATAACAGAAAGCTTATAGTAGGACTCGGAAATCCGGGAACCAAATACGCTCTTACGCGCCATAACGCAGGATATATGGCTATCGATCATATAATAGAAGAAACCTCTGCCATAAAAAAGGGAACCAAAATGGGCGGAGAGATATATTTCGCCGAAATTGGTATGGATAAGGTTATCCTCCTAAAGCCAACAACCTTTATGAATCTCAGCGGTGACGCGGTTTCGGCAGTAATGAACTATTATAAGATTCCAATCTCCGATCTTATCGTTATCTCCGACGATATAAGCCTTCCCGTTGGAAAAATAAGAATTCGACGCGGCGGCTCCCACGGGGGACATAACGGGCTTCGCGATATCTCAGAGAAGCTTTCAAGCAACGATTTCAGCAGAATAAAGATCGGTGTCGGAGAAAAAACCCATCCCGATATGGATCTCGCCGATTGGGTCCTTTCCAGATTTAAGAGTGATGAGATAGAAACTCTAAAAAAAGAATTTCCAAGCGTTTATAAAGCCGCAGAACTTATGTTAAGCGGAAAAATAAATGAAGCCATGAATAAATTTAATTAGAGGGTGGCATTCTTGCAGGACTTGAAAACACACTTAAAGACGGACGCCTGGTTCGAAAAACTCTGTGATTTTTCGGATCGGGGCGATACCCCATGCCTTGTTTCAGGTCTTTCGACCCCTATGAAAGCAGTCGTGGCATCGTTATTAAGCGAAAAAGAGAAAAAAACAGCAGTTATGATCTGTAAGGACGAAGCCTCTGCCGCAGCACTTTCGGGAGACCTTAAGAACTTTTCCGATGAAGACGAAATCGTTTTCATTCCCGCAAGAGATTTGAGTTTCCGCTCCAAAGACTGCGTTTCAAGAGAATACGAGCTTCTCAGAATAACCGCTCTCTCAAAGCTTCTTTTGGGAAAAGCGCGGTTTGTCATTCTCTCGGCAGAATGTTTAATGGAACCCTGCATTCCCGCAAACGCATTAAAATCGTTTAGCTTTGAACTTAAAACGGGCGAAGAAATAAGCATCGAAGAACTTCGGAATAAACTTATCTCCTCGGGATACACAAGATGCGAAACGGTAGAAGGTGTCGGAGAATTTGCCTTAAGAGGTGGAATTGCGGATATATTCCCAACGGGAAGCGAAAGCCCCGTCCGTATCGAATTCTTCGGCGACGAGATAGACACAATTTCTTTCTTCTCTCCCGAAACCCAAAGAAGAACCGACCAATTAAAAAGCATTCTTATCCCCCCTTGCAGAGAGGTGATCTATGATCCCATAGAACTCTCGGAAAAGTTAACGGATAAAAACTCGGAAGAAGATAAAAAACTTCTGTCCTTGGGCGAATATCTCCCCTCTGCAGATAAATATATCCCCTTGATTTACCCCGAATTTTCTATCATATCCTATTTTGAAAAATCACTTTTCTTTATATCGGAGCCGTCCGAGGTAAACGAGGCTTTAGTCAGCACATATAAGGGTTTCACGCTCGATATCGAGGCTCTGTTAGAAGAAAAAATTATTGACAAAAACTCTGATAGCATTTATATGTCCCCCGAAGAAATTTTTGAAAGACTTTCAAAAGCGCCTCTCTTCCTTCTGGACACCTTTGTCAGAAAGATAAGCTTTCTCCCCGTCCGTTCAGTCGTGAGGTGCGACGTTCGAACCGCGCCTAAACTTCCGAGTGCTTACAGTGATATGAAAGAGGAACTCGAAGGTTATCTTGAGGACTCTATAACTCCCATAGTTTTCTGCGGCACCGAAAAATCGGTCCCCTCTCTCGTGTCATTTCTGCTAAAAGAGGGTGTCCGTGCCGAAAGATATAAAGGAAAACTCAAAAAAGGCATAGTTTATATAACAAGCGGAACCTTAAGCGTTAGTTTTATATCCGAAGAAAGCCGGGTCGTATACCTCTCCCTCACAGGAGCCAGAGTCGATTCTCCGCGCAAAAAACTCTTTAAAAAGGGCAAGGAGATCGCCTCACTTTCCGATCTTTCGATTGGCGACAACGTTGTCCACAGTGCCCACGGTATCGGCGTTTTCGAGGGAATAGTTAAAATGAAAACGGGTGACACCGAGAAGGACTATATCAAGATAAAATATGCAGGAGCCGACGTTTTATACGTTCCCGTCTCGGGCCTTGACCTCGTTTCCCGCTACATCGGCGGTAAAGAGGACAGTTCAGTTCGGCTCAATCGTCTTTCGGGAACCGAGTGGAACAACACAAAGAAAAGGGTAAAAAAAGAACTTTCCGATATAGCGGATGAGCTTATCGCCCTTTATCAGAAGCGTCAGAACGCTAAAGGACATCCCTTCGGATGTGACACCGACTGGCAAAACGAGTTCGAGCAGAAATTCGAGTTCGAGGAGACCGACGATCAGATAAGAAGCATAAATGAGATCAAGGGTGATATGGAAAAGCCGATCCCGATGGACAGACTCCTCTGCGGAGACGTTGGCTTCGGAAAGACCGAAGTGGCCTTCCGCGCCGCCTTTAAGTGTGTGCTTGATTCCAAGCAGGTTGCCCTTCTCGCCCCCACCACCATTCTTGCCTTTCAGCACTATGAAACCGCCGTCCGCCGCTTCGACGGTTACCCCATAACAATAGAACTTCTTTCAAGGTTCAAAACCCCAAAGGAGCAGAAAGAAATTCTCAAAAAACTCAAAAACGGTGAAATTGATATCCTTATCGGCACCCATCGAATGATAGGTAACGACGTCTTTTTCAAGGACCTCGGACTGCTGATCGTTGACGAAGAACAGCGCTTCGGCGTTCGCCATAAGGAAAAACTTAAAGAAAAGTTCGTGGGAGTGGACGTTCTTACCCTATCGGCAACACCCATCCCGAGAACACTTAATATGGCGCTTTCGGGAATTCGCGATATGTCGATGATAGAAGAGCCCCCGAGAGACCGAAAACCCGTTCAGACCTTCGTTACCGAGGAGGATGACGGAATAATAATCGACGCGCTCCGAAAAGAGCTTCGCCGCGGAGGATGCGCCTTCTATCTTCACAATCGGGTCGAATCTATCCTCTCCACCGCAAGTCGACTTGGAAAACTTCTCCCTAACGCGAGAATAGGTATTGCCCACGGTAAAATGGATGAAGACGACCTCTCTTCCGTTTTTGAAGCGCTCCTCGGAGGTGAAATTGATATCCTCGTCTGCACCACTATAATTGAAACAGGCATTGATATCCCTCACGCAGGAACCCTCATAATCGAGGACGCCGACAGAATGGGCCTTTCCCAGCTCTATCAGATAAGAGGCAGGGTCGGAAGAAGTTCAATGCGTGCTTACGCCTATTTTATGTTCAAGCCCCAAAAGGTGCTCAGCGAAATAGCCGCAAAAAGACTTCAGGCTATAAAGGACTTCACTCAGTTCGGCTCAGGCTTCAAAATCGCGATGCGCGACCTTGAAATAAGGGGAGCGGGAAGCATTCTCGGCGCCCATCAGCACGGGCATATGGAAAACGTCGGGTATGATATGTATATGAAACTTTTAAAGCAGACCGTCGACGAAAAGCAAGGGCTCGATTCGGCAAACGAAACTGCCGACTGCTTAATGGACCTTAAAATGAACGCTTTTATCCCTGCCGACTATATCGAAGGCTTCGATACCCGAATGGAGATTTATAAACTTATCGCCGCCATTGAAACCTTTGAAGATAAACTCGACGTTACGGATGAGCTTATCGACCGCTTCGGTGATATACCCTCAGAAGTCGCAGGACTTATCGACGTTGCCTTCCTCAGAAAAAAAGCAATACTTTTCGGCATAACCGAAATTAAAGAGCTCGATGATAGCGTTCTTTTCTATTTAAGAGAAATAAATATGGAAAAAATCGCTCCTCTCATAGCCGTTTTCGGTAAAAGACTTCTCCTTAACGCAGGAAGTAAACCCTATATTTCACTGAAGAAGTGCGAAAATTCGGCAATAAATACCATTAAAGAGCTTTTAAGTGAAACTTAATTTAAAAAATGTATGGACAACTAAAGAAAAAAAGTGTATAATTATTCTATTATTTCACGGAGGTCAAAACCTATGATTAAAAAAATATTAGCAGGGCTTCTTTCTATCGCAATGGTATTAAGTCTCGCTTCCTGCAACACCGATAAAGAATGGATAATCTCCTCTGGAGACGTTAGCATTTCTTCGGGCGTGTATCTCGGATATCTCGTTAACTCCACTCTCGACGCAATGAGCGCAAACGAGTGCACAACGGCAAAAGATCTTATGAAACTGACTATTGAGAACAAACCTGCTGCAGAATACGTTAAAGAAAAGGCTCTTGACTACTGCAAAACCTATATCGTAGTTGAGCAGAAATTCAGTGAACTCGGTCTTGAACTTTCAGAAGAAGATAATTCTGATATTGATAGCACCACAAATGCATATTTAACCTACTATGCGGCATACTATGGAGACAACGGCTGCGGCGCCGCTTCTCTCAGAAAGATCGTTGAAAGCAACGTAAAACTTGAAAAGATCTTTTTACACTACTATGGCGAGGGCGGAGAAAAAGAGGTCTCTAAAGACGATCTCTTAAAACAGCTCACCGAAAACTATGCAAGAGTTCAGTTTATAAGCATTCCCCTCGTTGAAACCTCAACGGGACTTCCCCTTGAAGGAGATGATCTTCAGGACGCTAAAGATTCTGCCGATAAATATCTCGAAAGAGCCAAAAACGGCGAAGACTTCCCCACTCTTATGGAGGAATACTCCAAATCTTTAGAAGACTCTGATGAAGAGGAAACCGAGGAAGAAGAACACGACCACGACCACGACCACGAAGAAGAGGAAGAGATCCTTGACAACGGTTTCACCAAAAACGACACTCTCGTTAAAAAAGACGATGAAACCAGTTATCCCGAAGGCTTTGTAGACGGCGTTTTCGAAATGAAGAACGGCGAATATAAACTTATTAAAACCGAGAACTACTATTTCGTCACCACCCGTCTTAACATCACCGAAAGTGATAAGACCTTAGAGTATTATACCGAAACCCTCATCTCCGACCTTAAATTCGAAGAGTTTGAAGGAACCTATGGAGAGTGGAAAGCAGCAGCTTCCTATAACACAAACAACGCAGGAATCAAAAAGTATAAAGCAAAGAAGATCAAAATAGATCTTTCTCAGAACTACACATATTAAATAAAAAAGTCTTTCCATAAACTAACTATGGAAAGACTTTCTTTATCTTAAAGGAGCCGTTATGTATTATAACAATATTTTAGAGCTGATTGGAAACACTCCTCTCGTAAAGCTCTCAAAACTCAAGGAAGAGCTCGGTCTCAAAGGTGATATTTTCGCTAAGCTCGAACGCTTTAACCCTCAAGGGTCGCATAAAGACCGTGCCGCGCTTTATATGATTAAGGGCGCTATGGAGCGCGGTGAGATCAAAGAAAACACCGTTATAATCGAGCCAACGAGTGGAAATACAGGTATCGGTCTTGCCTTTATCTGTTCATATATGAACCTTCGCTGTGTTTTGACTATGCCCGAAAGTATGTCAGAAGAGAGAAAAAAACTGCTTCGCTACCTCGGTGCAGAACTCATATTGACCCCTGCCGCAGAAGGAATGAAGGGTGCCATTAAAAAGGCGGAGGAAATAGCAGAGAAGGAAGAGAGCGCCTTTATCCCCTCGCAGTTTTCAAACAAGGATAACGTTCGGGCTCATATAGAAACAACCGGTCCTGAAATCTTAGCGGATCTCGGCGGAGAGGTAGACTTCTTCGTTGCAGGAGTCGGCTCGGGCGGCACCGTAAGCGGTGTCGGAAGCTTTTTAAAATCTAAAAATTCCGATGTTAAAATAGTCGCAGTAGAACCCCTGTCTTCACCTATGATCTCAAAGGGCATATCGGCGCCCCATAAAATTCAAGGCATAGGCGCAAACTTCGTCCCCGAAAACTATGACCCCTCGGTAGTCGATGAGGTTATCACCGTTTCTGACGAGGATGCATTAAAGTTCCAAAAGCTTATCTGCAAACATGAGGGTATATTCTCGGGTATATCCTCGGGTGCCGCACTGTGTGCCGCCGCAAAAATAGCCGAAAAGGAAAGCGGAAACGTCGTTGTCCTCCTCTCCGACACAGGCGACAGATATCTCTCTTCCCTATAATAAATAAACAAAAACAACCGATAGCAAAACGTTTAAAAAATCACCAAACAGAGCGCATGGCAGGGTATATGCCGTGCGCTTTATTTTTACCGCGCCGAAATAAACAGATATGGTGTAAAAGGTGGTCTCACTTGCGGCACATATAATGGCGGCGGCTTCCGATATGGGTGAATTGACCCCATGCTTTTCGATAATATTCTTAAAAACGGCAAGTGAACCGCTCCCCGAAAACGGTTTTATAAGAGCCAAAGGAATAAGCGCCAAGGGAAAACCCAAGGGCGATAAGATCGGGGATAAAAGGGCAGAAATCAGATCGAAAAAGCCCGAGGAAGAAAGCATATTAACGCACATTACGAGCGCAAGAAGAGGGGTAAAAACCGAAACTGAGGTCTTTATACCTTCCTTTACCCCCTCGGAAAAGGCAGAAAATATGTCAATTTTCTTTAAAAAAGCGATAAAAATTATCAAAAAAGGAACCAAAACAATAACGTATGAACTCAATTTTTCGCCCCCTTTCTAAGCCTTTCCAAAGATTTAGCCGAAACCAAAACCAGAACGAGAGAAATAAAAGACACCGCCGCTATCTTCGGAAGAATTCCAAACGGCTGTGGGTGTCCGCATGACGCCCTTATCGCCGCAACGGTGGTTGGAATTATCTGAAGTCCCACCGTGTTGATAAGAACGAAGTTTATCATAGCAGAAGAAGGCGCCGCCCCATCTTTTGAAAGCGGTGAAGGAGCTCCTTCCGATTCGCAAAGTTCCTTCATCGCTATTATCCCGAGCGGCGTTGCGGCGTTACCGAGCCCTAAAAGATTAGCCGAAATATTCATAACTATTGCCGACTGTGCTTTTTCAGTTGCCCCTTTAAAGAGCCTTCTCAGAACAGGACTTAACACCCGCGCAAGAAAGGCACAAACACCGCTTTTCTCGGCGATCTTCATAATTCCGCTCCAAAGGCAGAGGGTGCCGCTCATCGAGAAAACAAGTTCCACCGTTTCCTTTCCCGAAGAAATAAGCGACTCGCAAAGCAAAGGTATCCGCCCCGTTAATACCGCCGTTACAACCGACACGGTAATCATAAAAACCATAACGTAACCCGTCATAACAATCTCCTAAATCCCTTTTAAGAGATTATATTCTAATAAATCTCATAATATCTCGAATTTTACCGACAAATATTGACAATTTTACAGATTTTGTGATAAAATATTACTTGTGTCAACAAATAATACTAAAAGGAGCCAAACATTATGAGAAATGTTGGTGTTGTTCGTCCTATCGACGAACTCGGAAGAATCGTTGTCCCTATGGAATTCAGAAAGATGCTCGGCATCAACCCTAAAGATCAGCTTGAGATCTCGCTTTCAGGAAATACCATAACCGTTAAGAAGTATGATAAATCCTGTGTTTTATGCGGAGATATGGGCGATCATATGGAATTTGGGGACAAAACTATTTGCATCAATTGTCTTAAAAAACTTCGCAGCATATAACAAAGCAAAAAAACAGCCTTTCGCTTTTTGGCGAAAGGCTCTTTTAATTTTATTAGCCTAAAATTGTTATCGGAATTATTAAAGGCTCGGGGTAACCCACAGCCGTTGCGGCAATATAAACCTTATTTATCGCCTTGGTGGTCTCCGATGCAGTTATTGTAACCTTGAAAGTCTGGTGATTTTTTGTTAACGGACGCCAAATGAAATTAGAATCGTGCGCCCCCGTAATATAATGGAATGCGAGCGATTTCGGATATTTAGCGCTCCAGCCAGCAGGTGTCAGCGTTTCAATTTCCATCTGGTATATACTCTTAATTTTGCTTGTTATGGTTACCTCAAATGATATCTCGCCCAAAGGTGCAATTCTCGGCTCTCCCTCGAAGGTAACTGCACTCGAAAGCCAATGATTTTCGTGCTCTGTTGAAAGAGGATTTTTGGAAAGATATTTAAGACTCTCACCATTGCAATCAAATGAGGTTTCGCTTACACAAGGCGCATCCGCCTCATACGTATACTCAGTAAACACACCGTTTTCACCCATAACTAAAGGCATCGTGCGAACAACCATTTCGGTAAGCTCGGTGCAGGTCTTAGGTCTTGTGTAAAAATGGGAAATATCAATCGCCATTGTAACAATTTTATCTCCGATGTATTCTTTGAGATCATCGGAAATAGCCGCCGTTCCGCCGATTATTCCTAAAATCGCGCCAACAGTTGCACCCGTGCAGTCGGTATCGTCGCCGCAGTCGATAGCGTAGATAAGCGATTTTAAGAAATCGCCCTCGCCGTAAAGAAGGCCTATAACAACGTATGCTAAGTTACCGGGTGCCTGGAAAAATCCGAGGTCTTTATTCATCTCGATTACCTTTTCGCGCACCTTTTTCCAATCGGTTCCTTTATCGTATTCCGACATTACCATTCTGACATACTTCGCAACAAGACTGTTTTCAGGAATAAATGTAAGCGCTTTTTCGATGAGTGTCCTCAGGTTGCTTTCCGAAAACGCCATACTCTCGAGCGCCGCGGTAAATATTTCCGCAACAGTTCCTTCCGAAACACCGTGATCAATAGAAGCTTCCATAACCGCATATTTAACCGCAGTATTCGGGTGGGCAGGAGCAAGGCAAGCCCATATTTCTGATCTGATCCAGGCCCCGTTGGAATCACGCCAACCCTCGTTGTAAAGCTCTCCCGACATTGGCGGGGTTATTCCAACAGATGCGTTGTTCTGCCCTGTTCCGTATTCGTTCCAGATAGCAGGAATATATCTTCTCCAATACCAGCTTAAAATGTTTGAATTTAAACCCTTCGCGCCAACACTTCTTATTGCTTCAAGCCAGACAAGCTGCAGATCAAGGTCATCATTGGGAAGCGGCTCACCCTTCGGTGTGGTAAATCCCTTTATATCCAAAAGCTCCGGAGAGCCCTCAAAGGGCGTTCCCATAGTGCCGCCTATATTCTTTCCAAGCCAACAAGCATAAACCTTATCGCGATACACCTCTCGATTAATTTTAATATCCATAAAAAAGCCTCCTTTTTTCTTTATAATACAGAAAAAAGAAGGCTAAAAACAAGATGTATTTTTATCCCTAAAAAGTATTTATTTTTTACCTTGTCGGTATCTTCTGGGAGTGGTCCCCACCCTATTTGAAAACTCCTTATAAAATTTTGTTCGGTTAGAAAACCCTACCTCTGCCACAATATCGCTAACGTCAAGCTCGGTATCTTCTAACAGTTTGCACGCAAGGTCTATTCTGCAGGCATAAAGATATTCGGTAAAGGTGTGTCCCGTTTGCTTTTTAAAAAGCCTTGAAAAATAAGCGGAATTATAGTGGTGCCTATGAGCCGTTTCTTCCATTGTTATGGGTTCTGCGCAGTGGTTCTTGATATATTCCAAAAGCTCGTTCCCTACGCCAACCGACTGTTTCATAGGCAGCGCCATCTTTCTGAATACGAAGGTCAGAAGAGTGTTTATGAGAGAATGAAGCATAAGTTCCTTTCCGGGCAAACTATTTTCCTGTTCCTTAAGCGCTAACAGAATAAGGTTTTCTATCTCTTTTCGTTCCGACATAGAAAAACGAAGAAGGCGGTTGGTTTGGTCCACCGTTTTTGAGAAGGTTTTAAAATCTTCAATATCGAGTAGTGCAAAGGCATTTTCAACACCTTTAAGGCTCTCGCTTATAAACTCGGGTTTTATAATAATATCGACATAACTAATTTTATCGGGCACATTAAAACTATGCGTGTCCCCAAGATTGATAAAAAGCGCGTCCCCCGCTCTGACGGGATACTCCTCATTATTTATAATATGCACACCGGCACCGCTGAAAATATAAACTATTTCCAAAAAATCGTGGGTATGAAGAGGGGTGTTATTTCCGCTCTGCACCTTGTTAATGTAACAACCCTCACTTATATAGTATTTATTTAGCCGCATTTCGAGCATATCCCAAAAACCTCATAAAATTTTTATAATTATTTGCTTGCAGATTTAAATCTTCTCTATCTTCTCCCAGATTCTTTCGGCAATCTTCTCCATTCCCTTGTCTCCGGGGTGACTGGCAACACCGCTATGCTCAAAAAGACCTATCGCCTTCATTTCGTCCTGTTCACCTAAGTCGCCTAACTCAACAAAATACCCATTCATTTCTTTTGCAATCTCTTCTATGCATTTATCTCCGGGGTGATGCCAAAACCCATCCGTGAACACTATCTTAGCACTACCCAAGCCATCTAAATATTTAATAAGTTTTTTATATTCTGTTTTAAATATCTCACCATCAAAATCTTTAGCCGGGCAGTTTTCGATAAAACGGGCAACAATTATATCTGCTCCGAATTCTCTTGCCTCTAGGTATTCAGGTAGATGCTGCTCTCCGTTTTTATAATTACCTTCCCACTCAGCAAGCTGACAAACGCAGAACGAGGCGTCGCTATCCTTCTCTGAAATCTTGCTCATCAAAAGGTGAACGTAGTCCTTCTCCTCAGAAGAAGCCGCCATACCGCAAGCCCTGAACCAACCAATATCTTCCTTAATATTATGAAAGGTTATAGAGTTACCAACAAACATAACTCTCTTGCCTTTGCCGTTAGGATTATAAAATCTGACCTGAGGATTTTTCCCGAGTTGACCCGCAGAATCAACAGTGTTCTTTTTAAGCTGTTCGAACATATTTTCCTCCTATTTGACAGTTAAAACATTCTCAGGACAACCCTCTATCGTAACACTCATTTCCTCGGGGGATAGCCTTTTACCATTAAGAGAAACATTCTCCACAAGCAAATCTTTAAATTCGGTCGTTGCAATTCTGTTCCTTACAACGATTTTTACGCACTTTGTGCCTTCGTTCGCGATAATGTTATCGTCAGCGTAAACAGTAATGTTTCTAACCGTTATGTTTCTGCTGGACGCATAATGCGCCTTTCCGAAATCACTATTATCCCCTACGCCGATATTTTCAAGAAAAGCATACATTTCCCTAAAACGCGGGTTAGAAATTCTGACAATCTCGAAGTTTTGTGTCGTGTTTTGGAATGTATAGGTTTGTTCGTCATTTTCCTGATGCTGCTCTCTTGTATAAAAAGATTCAAGTTCAACCGAAATATCCTCGAAAAGAACGTTATGAACCAGAGCACAGTCTCCGTTATGAATATCGCAAACGATATTTCCGCCTCTTATAACGTGGCAACCCCTGAAGGTTATGTTTTTATATTCTCTGCATTCGGTCTCAAGACCTATTTCCAGCGCTCTTCCCCAATCGCAAATAAGAACGCAGTTTTCGATCAACATATCGGTGTTGCTTTGCTCTCGGTATCTGTCTATTCCCTTTATAACAATAGTGTCGTCAAAGGAGTGAACGAAGGAATTCTTAATCGTTACGTCTTTGCTGTTAACAACGTCAATTCCGTCGGTGTTATAGCGCCACTGTCCGAAGACGTTTATACTGTCTATCTCCACGTCATAGCAACGGAAAATGTTAACGCACCATATTGCCGAGTTAGTAAAGCCCAGCCCCTCAAGTTTTATTCCTCGGCAATCTATAAACTTAAGATTTCCGTTTGTTGAGTATTTTCCTATACAATTTTCACAAACTCTCTCCTCGGTTCCGTCGTCGAAAATACCGTTTCCATAGATATGAATGTTTTCAGTATTTTCAGAAAAAACACAACCGTAAACAAGAGCATCTTTTTCAAGATAAATGCTCTCGTTTGATTTAAGTTCAATTTTCCCTGCAAAATGAACACCCGCGCCAAAATAATAGGTTACTTTGTCGAGAGAAGGACAAGGACAGGGTTTGTTATTAAAAATATAAAGAAGCCCGTGGTAGTCATCGAGTTCGAATATGTATCCGCCGTTTTCTTTCAAGGTGAAGGCAATTCTGTTTCCTTTTTTTTCGGCCGAAACGTTTTTAGCATAAGGCTTAACCATAATGCGTTCATAAGCCGTTTTAGTGAGAGGTTCAATCTCAACTTCAAACGCCTCATCTGAAACTATATTAACGTAAGAAACAATTTCGGTTTGATCAACATATCTTTGATGCCCCGGCCACCAGGTATTAAAGGGATATTTTGAAATTCTGCATGTGTAAACAGAAACTTCCTCACCATTTACGAAAACCCTATAATCCTTAGATAACGAAATCTTAATTTTATCTGTGTTATCTGCATTTTCCCTATTAAAATCAGAAAACTCTAACATCATTTATCCCCCTTTTTAAAAAAGCTTGTTTTAACCCTATAATAACAGAAAAAAGGTAAAATATAAAAGTATCGTTTTTATCTCTAATTTGTATTTATTTTTTACTTTGTTTATCGCAAGCAAGTAAAAAACTCTTGTTTTGAAAACAAGAGTTTTTTATTTTTTATTATACTTCTTCTATCTGAAGGTCTATTGTGAGGCTTTCTTCTTCTCCGGGGTTTAAGAATTTCTGATTAGCAACCTCAGTAAGTCCCTCAAGGTGCATATTATTAGCATCAATGGAGCAGGTCTGGTTCTCTATGCAGATAAACTTTGCGTTATAGGGATGATAAACGACGAAATGCTTGAAATCATCGGGAACCGCAAAGGTTATCTTGAGTTTTTCATCAATAAGCTCGAGGGTTGCGTTTTCTCCGTCTCGCTTAATATAGTTGTTATCAAGAACAACGCTTGAAGCAAGAACTCCCGCGTTTATTCCGGGGAATTTTTCCTCGGTCTTTAAGATGTTCCTCGTAGGAATTACCTGAGGGGTTGTCTCAACGTATTCATCCGACGGAATGGTAAATCTTGCCTCTCCCGCAAAATAGAAATAGGGATGAATTGCAAATCCGTAAGGCATAACTGCATCCGAATTATTCTTAACGTTCGAGGTTATTTTAACTCCGCCCTCATAAATGGTGTAGGTAACGGTAAGCTTATTCTCAAAAGGATAGGATTTTAAAACCTCGTCGCCCTTTTTCATCTCAAACGACAACGAAACCGACGCAGAACTCTCTCCCTCTTTAATCTCTTCCACCTCAAACACAGCATCATAAGCATATCCGTGAAGCATATGGGGTTTTCCGTCTTTTAACTGAGTATATTCTACACCGTTATATTTTGTTTTGCAGTCCTTAACTCTGTTAGGAGTGGGGAATAAAACGGGACAACCCGTGAAACCGCCTTTTGCGGCAGTATCCTCATTGTAATCTATGACAGCAGTTCCTTTATATACGTATTTAAGCATATTAGCACCGATAGCTGCCGCAACAAGACAGTAGGTTTCATCTGATGTGCTCATAAGCTTTAAAACCTCTATCTTACCGACTTTTACATTTTCAACCTTAAAACTCATTTTAAAAACTCCCTTCTTTTTCTTAAGTTTAATGCCAAGTTTATCCTTTGTCAATAGATTTTGAATAATAGACCTGCCGCCATTAAAACTAATTGACGGAGGGATTATTTAATGAAAAGCTTAATGAAATATTTATTTTTAGGAACGGTTGGGGGAGTTCTTTATAATATATTGGAAATACTCTGGCGAGGGAAAACCCATATCTCTATGACCTTTGCGGGAGGCGTAAGTTTAGTGCTTATTTTTATGCTCAACGAAAAGGCACGACACCTCTCACTTTTCAAGAAAAGCCTAATCGGAGCCGCCATTATAACTGTGGTTGAATTCATCTCAGGCTACATCGTCAATCTCAAAATGGGACTTCACGTCTGGAACTATAGCGACCGTGCTTTTCACTTTATGGGACAGGTCTGCCTTCTTTATTCATTTTTCTGGTTTCTTCTCTGTATACCGGTTAATTTTGTATGCAAAAAACTTGTTTCAAGGTCTTGATTACAGTGCTTTAATGTGATATAATATCTGGAAACAAACTCTTTAAAGGGGCACCGAGAATGAAATCTACCTGTGCGGTTATCAATCTGGATAATCTTAGGCACAATATAGAAATTTTAACGGAACGCTGCGGAGAAAGAATACCCGCATGTGTCGTTAAAGCCGACGCTTACGGTCACGGTGACGCAGTGGTCGTTCCCTATTTGGAAGAACTCGGGATCAATTTCTTCTGCGTTTCCTGCCTCAATGAAGCACTTTCTCTTAGGAGTTATGGCGTTAAAGGCGAAATTCTGATTTTGGGATATACTCCGCCCGACCAAGCTAAGACCCTTGCGGATAATAATATTTCTCAGGCGGTATTCTCATATGAATTTGCGGAAGAACTTATAAAAAACGCCGAAAAAGATAACGCTAAGGTTAAATGCCATATAACCCTCGACAGCGGAATGAACCGCATCGGTTTTCAGAGTTTTAGTGAAGAGGAAATAACCCTTCTCAAGAATAAGGCGCTTGATATAAAGGGCGTTTTCACCCACTTCTCCTCTGCCGATATGTTTGACGGAGAGTCAATCGAATACACCGACCGTCAGGAAGACTTTTTTGAGAAATCGGTTGAAACGTTAAAGGAAAACGGCTTTGATTTTGAATTTATTCATTCCTTTAACTCCGCCGCAACTCTTACGAGAGAGGGCTCTTTCGGAAACCTTTGCAGACTCGGAATCGTTATATACGGGCTTAAGCCCTCGGAATATGATTATAATATCGACCTTAAACCCGTTATGAGTTTTCGCTCGGTTATTTCAATGATAAAAACTCTGCCGCGCGGAAAAGCCATCAGCTATGGCCGTCAGTTCGTTACCGATAAAGAAACGCGGGTGGCAACAGTAGCCTGCGGATATGCCGACGGTTATGACCGATTAAACGGCAACAAAACAGAGGTTCTGATAAGAGGAAAGCGCTGCCGCGTTATCGGCAGGGTCTGTATGGATCAGTTTATGGTCGACGTTACCCATCTCCCCGAAGCTAAGGCAGGAGACGAGGTTATCCTCTTCGGTGAAGACGTAACTGCAGATGAGGTCGCAGAGATCGGCGGCACTGTTAACTACGACGTTGTTTGCGCCGTTAGCAGAAGGGTTCCCAGAGTGTATATAAAAAATAATAAGATATATAAAACCGCAAAAAATGAATACAAATTAACGGAGGTAAAAAATGGCTGACAATTTCAAGAACAAATTTGCAAAAGAAGGTTTAACCTTTGACGACGTGCTCCTCATTCCAAGCAAATCAGATATTCTCCCCGCAGACGTTTGTCTTAAAACAAGACTCGCGGGAGACGTTTATCTCAACACTCCTATTATGACCGCGGCTATGGACACCGTTACCGAAAGCGCTATGGCTATCGCAATAGCAAGAGAGGGCGGAATAGGTGTTATACATAAGAATATGCCTATTGAGATTCAGGCGGACGAGGTTGATAAGGTTAAGAGAAGCGAAAACGGAGTTATCCTTAATCCTTTCTATCTGGCTCCCGAAAACACCGTTCTTGAAGCCGATAATCTTATGGCAAAATATAAGATCTCGGGCGTTCCGATCTGCAAGGACGGAAAACTCGTTGGTATTCTCACCAACCGCGACCTTCGTTTCTTAACCGACTATAACATTCCGATAAGCGAGGTTATGACTAAGGAAAACCTTATAACTGCACCCGTTGGAACAGGACTTGATGAGGCAAGGGAAATACTCAAGCGCAGTAAGGTTGAAAAGCTCCCGATCGTTGACGATAACTTCGCCCTTAAGGGACTTATCACCATTAAAGATATCCAGAAAGCAGGAAAATATCCGAACTCTGCAAGAGATAAGAAAGGACGTCTTCTCTGCGCCGCAGCAATCGGTGTTACCGCTAACGTTCTCGAAAGAGCTACCGCTCTCGTTGAAGCAGGAGTTGACGTTCTGGTTCTCGACTCTGCTCACGGACACAGTGAAGGAATTATCAACTGCGTCAGAAAGGTTAAAGAAGCCTTCCCGAAAATTCCGCTTATCGCAGGAAACATCGCAACCGCAGAGGCTTGTGAGGATCTTATAGAGGCAGGAGCAGATGCCGTTAAGGTTGGTATCGGACCCGGATCTATCTGCACGACCCGAATAGTTGCAGGTATCGGCGTTCCTCAGATCTCGGCAGTTTACGATGCGGCTTGTGTTGCAAGAAAGAAGAATATCCCCGTTATTGCCGACGGTGGTATTAAATACTCAGGCGATATCGTTAAGGCTCTCGCCGCAGGTGCTAACGTTGTTATGCTCGGTTCCCTCTTAGCCGGATGCGATGAGGCTCCCGGAGAGGAAGAGATCTATCAGGGCAGAAGATTCAAGACCTACAGAGGTATGGGCTCTCTCGCGGCTATGGCTAACGGCAGTAAGGACAGATACTTCCAGGAGAACAACAAAAAGTTAGTTCCCGAAGGCGTTGAAGGAAGGGTTCCCTATAAGGGACTTTTATCCGAGACCGTGTTCCAGCTCCTCGGCGGTATTAAATCGGGCTTCGGCTATTGCGGCTGCAAGGATATCCCCACACTTCACGAGAAGGCTCAGTTCGTTAAGATTACGGGCGCAGGTCTTAAAGAAAGCCATCCCCACGATATCTACATCACAAAAGAAGCCCCCAACTATTCTGTTCAGGGCTAATAAAGAAAAATTTAAAACCCGCAGTTTTGGACTGCCCCAATTTGTGCGGACAGTACAAAAAAGCCCCTATGGTAGTTAATATTTAATTTCAAGCAACAAACTGACATCGTTTTTCAAATGGTGTCAGTTTTGTTTTTAGTTGGATACGCTGATGATTGTAGAAAT
>JAZNVP010000007.1:0-18030 GCA_045592865.1 Oscillospiraceae bacterium | reverse complement strand
TAAAGCATTTTATAACGATAACTCGCCATAAGCATTACGTGTTTGTTCACTGTGTAAAAGCAGGGATTATCCTTAGAGGAATTCTTCACGATCTTAGCAAGTATTCCTATTCAGAATTTTCAGCAGGGGTAAAGTTTTATCAGGGTAACAGGAGCCCGAATGAAAAAGAACGGGAAGAAAATGGTTTTTCTGCTGCCTGGCTTCACCATAAAGGCAGAAACCGTCATCATTTTGAGTATTGGAAAGATTATAACTTCGTAACCAAACTTGAAGAACCCGTTAAGATGCCGCTTAAATATGTAAAAGAGATGTTTTGCGACAGGGTCGCGGCTAGTAAGATCTATATGAAGGAAAAATATAGCGATGATGCTCCGTTAAATTACTTTTTAAGGGGCAAGCCGACGAGAGTTATCCATAAAGATACCTCTGATTTATTGGAAAGTTGGCTTTTAATGCTTTCTGAAAAAGGGGAAAAAGAAACCTTTAAATATATTAAAAACATTAAATAAGGAGTTGAAAACAGTGAAAACAGATATCTTGATTATCGGTGCCGGTCCTGCCGGAATTTTTACTGCGCTTGAACTTATAAGGAAGGGTTATAAAAATAAGATTACTATCGTAGAAAAAGGTCAGCCTATCGAAAAAAGGCATTGTCCTAAGGATAAAACTCAGAAGTGTGTTGATTGCAAACCCTATTGTCATATAACAACAGGATTTTCGGGAGCAGGAGCATTTTCGGATGGTAAGCTCTCGCTCTGTTCAGACGTTGGCGGCGATTTTCCCGATTTAGTAGGACACGATATCGTCACCGATTTGATCGATTATACTGATAAGATTTATCTTGAATTTGGTGCTGATACCAAGATAGAGGGCGTTAGTGAGCCCGAAAAGGTCAAGGAAATAAGGAAAAAGGCTATCGGTGCGGGACTTCATCTTGTTGATTGTCCCATTAGGCATCTTGGAACCGAAAAGGCTCAGGAGATTTATCTCGCTATCGAGAAGAACCTTGAGCAAAACGGAGTAGAGCTTATGTTTGGCTACGAATGTGTTAACCTTACGATCAATAACGGTGTTTGTGTAGGAGCGATCATAAAGAACAAATCAGAAGAAACAGAAATTACGGCAGAACACACCATCGTTGCGACAGGCAGAAGAGGTGCAGATTGGCTCGATAAGCTTTGTTCTGAACACGGTATTGCGCATCAGCCCGGAACTGTTGATATAGGCGTCAGGGTTGAGGTCAGAAACGAGATAATGGAGTTTGTCAATAAGGTTTTGTATGAGTCAAAGCTCATTGGTTATCCGAAGCCTTTTAAAAACAAAGTAAGAACCTTCTGCCAGAACCCCGGCGGTTTTGTTAGCCAGGAGAACTATGATAATAATCTCGCCGTTGTTAACGGACATTCCTATAAGGAAAAGAAGTCGGATAACACAAATCTCGCTATACTTTGTTCTCATAACTTTACTCATCCATTCAATCAGCCTATTGAATATGCTCAAAAGGTTGGAGAACTCACCAATATGCTTGGTGACGGTCATATTATGGTTCAGCGCTTCGGAGACATTCTCGACGGTAAAAGGACATGGCCGAAGGAGCTTATGCAGTCTAACATAAAGCCAACGCTTCCTGATGCAGTTGCAGGTGATATAACCGCCGCAATGCCTTACAGAGCAATGACCAATATAATCAATTTTATTCATGCAGTTGATCACGTTGTTCCCGGTTTTGCTTCAACCGAAACACTTCTTTATTCACCCGAACTTAAGTTCTATAGCAACAAGGTTAAGATGGACACGAATCTTAATACAAACGTTAAAGGACTTCATTGCTTAGGTGATTCGAGCGGTTGGACAAGAGGACTTATGATGGCATCGGTTATGGGTGTTATGATGGGAAGAAAAATAATTGAATCAAATAAATAAAAATAGTCGGTTGCAAAAATGCAACCGACTATTTTTATTTAAGATTAAATTTTTCTCCGCAACCGTAGTTTTCGTAAACGTAATCGATATCTTTATCGCCTCTGCCCGAAAGGCAAACGAGAATAGAGCCCGATTTATGTTCCTTTGCGTATTTGACTGCATAAGCAAGAGCGTGTGAACTCTCAATAGCAGGGATAATACCTTCGTATCTGCATAAAAGGAAAAACGCTTCCATTGCTTCCTCGTCGGATGCAGTAACGTAATTAACCCTTCCTGTATCGCGAAGGTAAGCGTGTTCGGGTCCAACGCCGGGATAATCAAGACCACTTGCTATTGAGTAAACGGGGAGAGGTTCACCGTTTTCATCTTGAAGCAGATAGCTTTCAAAACCGTGAAGTCTTCCTTTTGTTCCAAACTGCATTGTTGCGGCGTGATCTCCAACCGCGCTTCCTCTTCCCAAAGGCTCAACCCCGTAGATTTCAACGGGGTCTGAAAGGAAGGGGGTAAACATACCAAGTGAGTTTGAACCGCCGCCAACACATGCGCATATAGCGTCGGGCATAATTCCCGTCATATCTAAAAACTGCTCTCTTGCTTCAATACCAATTACTCCCTGAAAATCGCGAACCATTTTAGGAAATGGATGAGGACCAAGAGCAGAGCCAATGCAGTAAATTGCGTTATCGTATTCTTTAAGATAGGCTTCGAATGCAGCGTCAACTGCTTCTTTTAAGGTTTTGAGCCCCTTTGTAACAGGAATAACGTTTGCGCCGAGCATCTTCATTCTGATAACGTTAGGGTGTTGTTTTTCAATATCAACCTCACCCATATAGATATCGCATTCCATTCCGAAATAAGCAGCTGCGGTTGCAAGAGCAACACCGTGTTGACCTGCACCGGTTTCGGCGATAAGTTTTTTCTTACCCATGTATTTAGCAAGGAGCCCTTCGCCCATGCAGTGATTTAATTTGTGGGCGCCCGTGTGGTTAAGGTCTTCGCGTTTTAAATATATCTGGCAGTTTCCGAATAACTTTGAAAGTCTTTCGCAGTGGTAAACAGGAGTAGGTCTGCCCTGAAATTCTTTTCTTATTCTTCTGAGCTCATTAATAAATTGAGCAGAGTGGCAAATTGCTTCATAAGAATCGTTTGCTTCTTTGAAAGCGGGGATAAGCTCTTCAGGGATATAAGAGCCGCCGTATTCGCCGAAATATCCGTCTTCGGTGGGGAATTCCTTTAAATAATTATCAAAATCTCTATATTTGTTCATAATAAATCTCCATTCTTATAATTTTTTTAAATCAAAATCAGAAGATTCGCCATCGCTTTGTTAAAAGAAACATAAAACATTCTCCTAAATAAAAAATCCCAAGCGTCCTTTATTGACGCTTGGGACGAATTAAGATCCGCGGTGCCACCCAAGTTGATGAAACACATCCTCTTTTAGCATACCTGATAATATGCCTCGCATTTGTAACAGGTGCGCAACCCGTCGATTGCTACTAACGGTAAACCGCTTTCGTTCGCCCTCATAAGCCCATTCGCTTCAAACTGTGTTACCGCTCTTCCACCAATAAGCGACTCTCTGAAAACACTTGTCAGAAGTTACTATCCTTAATCATCGGTTTAGTTTATTATATACGCGTATAATTTATTTGTCAAGAAAAAGTTAGTTTTTAAGACTGTGTATAGGAGCAGGAACCCTTCCGCCTCTGGAAATGAACTTCGAGGGGGAAGCGGTGTTGATTTTCATAATAGGAGCGGTTCCTAAAAGACCGCCGAAATCAACCGATTCGCCAACTTTTTTGCCATAAGCAGGGATAATTCGGACTGCTGTTGTTTTGGTGTTGGCAACTCCTATTGATATTTCATCTGCAATAATGCCCGAAATAACGTCCTCGTGAGTGTCTCCGGGAACTGCAATCATATCAAGACCTACCGAGCAAACAGCTGTCATAGCCTCTAATTTCTCTATTGTTAACGAACCTTTCTCAACAGCAGATATCATACCTGCGTCTTCAGAAACGGGAATAAACGCACCCGAAAGTCCGCCAACGTGAGAAGAAGCCATAACGCCGCCTTTTTTAACAGCGTCGTTAAGCATTGCAAGACAAGCGGTTGTTCCCGCGCATCCGCAAACCTCAAGTCCCATATTCTCAAGAATGTGAGCAACAGAATCTCCAATCGCAGGGGTAGGTGCTAAAGAAAGGTCAACAATTCCGAAAGGAACGCCCAAGCGTTCAGAAGCAAGATTAGCAACCAACTGACCGACCCTGGTTATCTTAAAAGCAGTTTTCTTAATGATGTCTGCAAGAGCAGAAATATCGCAATCTCCGGCTCTTTGGATAGCAGAACTAACAACACCGGGGCCAGAAACACCAACGTTTATGCAAGAATCAAGCTCACTAACTCCGTGAAAGGCACCTGCCATAAAGGGATTATCCTCAGGAGCATTCGCAAAAACAACAAGCTTAGCACAACCTATGGAGTTGTTATCTTTAGTAAGATAAGCCGCTCTTTTGATGGTGCTTCCCATCATTTTAACGGCATCCATATTAATTCCTGCTTTTGTTGTTGCAACGTTAACGGATGAGCAAACCATTTTTGTTTCGGCTAAAGCCTCGGGTATAACCGAAATGAGTTTTCTTTCAGGCTCTGTCATACCTTTGTGAACGAGCGCACTGAATCCGCCGATAAAGTTAATTCCAATTTCACTTGCTGCTCTGTCAAGAGTTTTAGCAACCTTAATAAATCCCTCTTCAGAAATTCGTCCGCCAACAAGGGAAACGGGTGTTACCGAAACCCTCTTGTTTACTATTGGAATACCGTATTCCTTCTCAATATTGCAACCGACTGAGGTAAGATGCTCTGCCTTCTTTGTGATTTTATCATAAATTCTTTGACATAAAACATCTTCGTCATCGCTGATGCAGTCGAGAAGTGAAATGCCCATAGTTATTGTTCTGATATCGAGATTTTCCTCTCGTATCATATTTATAGTTTCTAAAATATCTGATGTTTCTAACATAATGTCCTCACTTAAATCTTATGCATTGCGTTAAATATGTCTTCATGCATCGCGTGAATATAAAGGGAGTTATCTTTTCCTAATGACTCAAGTTTATCAACAAACTCCGAAAAGGATATGGAGAGCCCGTCGATCTCTGCAATCATGATCATAGCAAAATAGTCCTTTAAAACGCTTTGAGTAATGTCAGAAATATTTGCTCCATATTCAGCACAAACGTTACTAACCTTTGCAATAATTCCAACAGTGTCTTTACCTGTTACTGAAATAACTGCTTTCATAATCTTCTCCTAACTGCCGAAACCCGACAAGTATTTTTTTACAAAGTAATTATATAATAAAATTATGTTTTTTTCAATGAATTTTTTTGAATAAAAATACGCTTTGTGCAAATGATATGTTAAAACGTATAATTGCTGTCAAATTTGCATCAAATTTACAAATTATTGCAGCAGAATGGAGTTTATATGAGAAAAATATTGTCACTTATTCTATCTATTGCGTTTATTTTGGGAACCTTTTCATCCTGTATGAGAAAAACCGACAATGAAATGGGGAAGGTATATTATCTTAACTTTAAACCCGAACAGGATGCTGCTTGGCAGAAATTAGCCGAAGAATATACCGAAGAAACTGGTGTAAAGGTTGACATCTTAACAGCGGCAGAAGGTAACTATGAAGCCACTTTGACAAGCGAAATCGGAAAATCCGATCCGCCAACGATGTTTCAGGTTAACGGACCTGTTGGACTGGCTAATTGGAAGAATTATTGTTATAACCTGAACGGCACCGACGTTTATAACGAACTAATCAGTAAAGATTTTACTCTCGGTGAGGACGGCAAGGTATACGGTATTGCTTACGTTATTGAAACTTATGGAATAATCTATAACAAAACGCTTTTGAATAAATATTTTGAAAGCGATTTTTCAAGCGTTAAAAGTATAGATGAAATAAACAACTTCGATAAATTTAAGACTGTCGTAACGGAAATCCAAGACAATAAGGAAGCGATTGGGGTTGAAGGAGCATTCACCTCATCGGGAATGGACTCTTCTTCGGATTGGCGCTTCAAAACACACCTTGCCAATATGCCGATTTTTTATGAGTATAAAGACGAAGGAGTAGCATCAACTTCCGCTATAAAAGGAACCTATCTTGATAACTATAAAAATATCTGGGACCTTTATATTAATAACTCAACCGTGCCAAAAACCGCAATCGCGACAAAAACAGGAACCGATGCTGAAACAGAATTCAAAACGAGAAAAGCAGTATTCTATCAAAACGGAACCTGGGCTTACGGCGCTTGTAAATATGACGAAAAGACGGGTGAGGGGTTAAAGGATGACGAGTTTGGTATGCTTCCGATCTATATTGGCGTTAATGGTGAGGAAAAACAAGGACTCTGCACAGGATCTGAGAACTATTGGTGTGTTAATGCAAAGGCAAATGAAAAGGATATAGAGGCTACCTTAGACTTTATGAAATGGGTCGTAACGTCGGAGACCGGAACCGAAGCACTCGCCGATGAAATGAACTTTACAGTGCCATTTAAAAGGGCAAAAGAGGCAGAAAACCCGCTTAATAAAATCGCGAATGATTACGTTGAAGAAGGAAAATTCTCGGTTTCCTGGAACTTTTCAACAATTCCCTCTGATAACTGGAAAAACGGAGTAGGAACCGCTTTAACACAGTATGCGGCAGGAAAGGCAGACTGGGAGTCTGTAAAAAAAGCATTCGTTGAGGGTTGGCTTTCGGAATATAATCAGAGTATGGGTAAACAATAAATAAGCAAAGCTTGGAAGAGGAGTCTTTTGGCTCCTCTTCTTTTAAGAAATGGAGAGATAACAGTTGAAAAAAGCATTAAAACCATATTTTTTTGTTTTTGTTTTACCCACTTTTATCGCTTTTATAATCGGGTTTATATATCCCTTTTTGCAGGGAATCTATCTGTCTTTTTGTAATTTTATTACCATTAATGATGCTGAATTTATAGGGTTTGAAAACTATAGATCTGTGTTTAGCGACGTAACCTTCGGCAATGCTTTTAGAATCACATTTCTATTCGCCTTGTTTTCCATAATAATCATTAACGTTATAAGCTTTACTATTGCATATTTTTTAACATCGGGAATAAGAGGTGCCAATGCTTTCAGAACAGTATTCTTTATGCCAAACCTAATTGGCGGAATTGTTCTCGGATATATCTGGAAGCTGATTTTTGACGGTATTCTTCAGAATTATAATACAAGCATCGCTCTTAATGAAAAATACGGCTTTTGGGGGCTTATTATTCTAACCGCATGGCAACAGATCGGTTATATGATGATTATTTATATTGCGGGACTTCAGAGTGTTGGCGATGATATCTATGAAGCCGCCAAAATTGACGGCGCAAACAGGTGGCAGATACTCTGGAAAATAACAATACCGATGGTTATGCCGTCTATTACTATATGCACCTTTTTAACCTTAACAAATTCATTCAAACTTTTCGATCAGAATCTTGCTTTAACGGCAGGTAAGCCGGGTATTATAACGGAGAACGGAGTAACCGTATTTTTAACCGAGCTTTTGGCTCTCAATATTTTCAACACCTTCTATCAGAATAATAATTCAAGGGGAGTGGGTCAAGCGAAGGCGGTCATATTCTTCCTGCTTGTTGCAGTTATAGCACTCTCGCAGCTTTATTTTACGAGGAAGAAGGAGGGAGAAAGATGATAAGAAAAAGGGTTATAAGTTTTGTTTTTGCTATAATTTCGGCGTTGTATATACTTCCGATTTTTATTGTTCTTATAAACTCCGTCAAAAACAAAACGGCAATAAGCGCCGAGCCTTTTAAACTTCCTAACGCTGAAACCTTTAATAATTTTGAAAACTTTATTAACGGAATAACATTCGGCAACTATCCGTTTTTTAAATCTGTTCTTTACAGTCTTCTTATAACCGTTGTTTCAACCCTTCTTATATTGCTTTGCACTTCAATGTGCGCGTGGTATATAGTTAGGATTGACAATAAGGTTTGTAAAGTGATATATTATCTTTGCGTGTTTTCGATGATAGTTCCGTTTCAGATGGTGATGTATTCACTTTCTAAGGTTGCTGACACACTTCGTCTTAACACGCCTATCGGAATAACGATAATCTATCTTGGCTTCGGAGCAGGTCTCGCAGTGTTTATGTTCACGGGGTTTGTTAAATCTATTCCTCTGGAAATAGAAGAAGCGGCAGAGGTGGACGGTTGCAGTCCGTTAAGAACCTTTTTTTCGGTCGTAATGCCAATGATGAAACCAACCTTGATATCGGTTGGTATTCTCGAGACTATGTGGATATGGAACGATTATCTTCTTCCTTACTTGGTTCTTGATATTAAGGAATACAGAACTATTCCTATTCACATTCAATATCTTAACGGTAGTTACGGGCAAACCGATATAGGTGCGATAATGGCTCTGATTATCTTGAGTATAATCCCGATTGTAATTTTTTATTTCAGTTGTCAAAAGCATATAATTAAAGGCGTTATGGCAGGTTCAGTGAAAGGTTGATCTTAAAATGCGAGAAAGTGGAATACTGATGCATATTTCTTCTTTGCCATCCGAGTTTGGAATAGGAACCTTTGGCAAAGAGGCATATAATTTTGTTGATTTTCTTAAAAAGGGCGGTCAGAAATATTGGCAGGTCCTTCCGATGTGTCCCGTAGGTGCAGGGAATTCGCCCTATCAATCGGTTTCTTGCTTTGCGGGTAACCCTTTGTTTATAGACCTTGAGAAGCTTGAAGAAGAGGGCCTTATTAAAAGCGATGACTATAAAGAGCTATTTTTCGGAGAGGATAAAGAAAAGGTTGATTTTGAAGCGCTCTTTAAGAATAAAATGCCTGTTTTGTTTTCGGCGGCAAAAGAGTTTTTGAAAAATTTAAATGAAGACTATAAAGCATTTTGTAATGAGAATTTTGATTGGCTCGAGAACTTTGCTCTTTTTTCTGCTATAAGCGATAAAAATGGCTATGGTTCTTTTAAAGACTGGGATAAATCGCTTTTAAAGTATGATTTAAAAGCGATTAACAACTTCATAACCGAAAATGAAGAAGAAATCGAATTATATAAGATTATTCAGTATTTCTTTTTTAAACAGTGGGATGAATTAAAAAAATATGCTAATGAAAATGAAATCAGTATTATAGGTGATATACCGATTTACGTTTCGCCCTATAGTTCTGATGTTTGGAGTTCACCTCTGCAGTTTTCTCTTGACGAGGAGTTAGAACCAACCTACGTTGCTGGGGTTCCGCCCGACGCCTTTGCGGCAGACGGTCAACTTTGGGGTAATCCGATTTATAATTGGTCATATATGAAGAAGGACGGATACTCATGGTGGATAAGCAGAATTAAAAATGCTTTTAAGGTTTACGATATGGTCAGAATTGATCATTTCAGAGGCTTTGAGTCTTATTATAGGGTTAAAAACGGCGAGAAAACCGCAATAAACGGAAACTGGGTTAAAGGTCCCGGCGCAAAGCTATTCGCTTTGGCGGAAAGAGAACTCGGAAAACTTCCGATAATCGCTGAAGATCTGGGAATTATAACCGACGAAGTCAAAGAAATGCTGAAAGAAACAGGATATCCGGGTATGAAGGTGCTGCAGTTTGCCTTTGATTCGCGCGAGGAGAACGATTATCTTCCGCATAACTATAATGAAAACTCGGTTGTTTATACAGGAACTCACGATAATAACACTATAATTGGTTGGTTCTCTGAAATAAACGAAGCCGATAAGCATCAAGCTATAAATTATATGAGACTCACAAAAGAAGAGGGCTATAACTTTGGAATGATGAAAACTGCCTTGGCTTCAAAATCAAAACTTTGCATTTTAACGATGCAGGATCTTTTAGGACTTGGCAGTGAAGGCAGAATGAACGTTCCCGGAACGCCGTCTGGTAACTGGATCTGGCGTGTTAAAGGGGAGTGCATTAACGACTGGCTCGCAGGCATTCTTTTTGACATAACTAAAACCTATTCAAGATAAAAAAAGACAGACTCTTTTGAGTCTGTCTTTTTTATTCTTCGATATTATTTTTATATTCTCTCGGGGAAACGCCTAAGTATTCTTTAAAAGTCTTAGAGAAATAACTTTGATCAGAGAAGCCGGTCATCTGCGAAACTTCGCTTATAGAAAGGTTGGTGTTATCAAGAAGCTTTTTAGCCTCATCAATTCTGATTTCGGTTAGTTTTTGTATTATAGTTGTGTGATAGGTTTTTTTGAAAGAATTTATAAGGGTAGATTTGCAGCAATTAAATTTTTTGCACATATCGTCGATAGAAACCTTGTCCTTATAATTCTCGTATAGATAACCGTGAGTAAGTCGGGCAAGATTATCTGAAACTGTTTTAACCTTGTTTGTCAGGGTTAAGAAGTTAGCGCAAACCGTCATAATATTAACGCTGGACGTTATAGCATCTCCGTCGATAATAGGGATGTTATCTATTTTCTCTGTGATCTCTTCCATATTCCCCTTAAAATACGGAGCAACCTTAGATATCATATCTTCTCTGGAGAAGTCTTCTTTTTTTGCGACCTGACCCATAATGAGATATCCGCTAAGGACGTTATAGTTGTAGATGGGGGAGATGGCTTCATATAAACCGAATTTGCATTTGTAGATTATCGTAGTGTTTAGTTTTTTAACTTCATTAAAGCGGTTAAAGTCTTCTCGTGAACACATATTATACGCTTCTTTGGATTTATGAAGGCAATTGCAGAATTCAGAACCGTCTTTTGGGTATCCCGCTATTAAATTATAATTAACGTCGCGTATCGAAAATCTGAAGCCTGTTGTTAAATACAGGTCCCTCAGAAGTTCGTTGATGCTCATATTTTCCTTCATACTCCACCGCCTTTTTATAAAAAATGACTTTTTTACACTATTTTTATAATGATTTTACCTATTTTTTATAGAAAAATCAAGTATTAAATAATATAATTTTTTTAGAATAGTATAATAGGTGATAAAAATGAGGATATTTTCAGCAAAAAACTATGAACAAATGAGCAGAAAGGCTGCAAACGTTATATCTGCGCAACTTATTTTGAAGCCCGATTCGGTTTTAGGATTGGCGACGGGATCAACTCCTTTGGGTCTTTACGAAACTCTTATTTCCTGGTATATGAAGGGTGATCTGAGTTTTAAAAAATGCAGCACCATCAATCTCGACGAATACGTAGGACTTTCACCCGAACATGAGCAGAGCTATGCATATTTTATGTATAACAATTTGTTCAGATACGTTGATATAAAACAAAAAAACACCCATCTTCCTAACGGATTGAACACCAATAAGGAAGAAGAGTGCAAAAGATATGATGCTTTAATAAATTCTCTTGGCGGCGTTGATATGCAGCTTTTGGGAATAGGAAATAACGGTCATATAGGTTTTAATGAACCTTCAGACGATTTCACTATCGGAACTAACTACGTTAAATTAACCGAAAGCACGGTTAACGCTAACTCGAGATTTTTTGATAATATTGACGAAGTCCCGAAATATGCCTACACAATGGGAATTCGTTCTATAATGCAGGCGAAGAAAATACTTCTTGTGGCTTCGGGTAAAGGTAAGGCAGAAATACTCGAAAAAGCGCTTTTCGGACCTGTAACACCTCAGGTTCCTGCTTCAATTCTTCAACTGGCTAACGACCTGACAGTATGCGCTGATAAAGACGCGTTGTCGATTATAAGAGAAAAGCACCCCGAAATTATATTTGATTAAAATAAAAACCATCATTCAAACGAATGATGGTTTTTATTTTAGTCTTCAATTGTAATCGTTTTAATAACCTGAGGCTTTCTGGGCTTGTCGCAATAGTCTGTGTCGATAGTTGCTATTCTGTCAAGCTCCTCAAAACCGTCGGTCATCTTTCCGAATGCTGCATAGTTTCCGTCTAAATGGGGAGCATCTTTATGCATAATAAAGAACTGAGAACTTGCAGAGTCGGGGTGCATGGCCCTTGCCATTGAAATAACGCCTCTTGTGTGCTTAAGGTCGTTTTTTACTCCGTTAGCTAAAAACTCGCCTTTGATATTTTTTCCGCTTCCGCCGGTTCCAACGCCATCGGGATCTCCGCCTTGAATCATAAAGTTTTCTATAACTCTGTGGAAAATAAGTCCGTCATAGAAACCGCTTTTTGCAAGTGAAACAAAGTTTTCAACTGTTATGGGGGCGGTATCTGGGTAAAGTTCTAATTTCATTTCAGCGCCGTTTTCCATAATTATTGTTGCTTTCATTTACGTCATCTCCTTCGAAGGTATTTTAACATAAAAATAAGCGTTTTTCAATATTTATATCAAACTTTGATAAATAGCGTTGCCGCTTAGCATTTTTTCTATCATTAAAAGACGGTTGTATTTTGAAAGGCGCTCACTTCTGCAGGGTGCACCTGCTTTTATTTGTCCTGCCCCTGTAGCAACTGCAAGATCGGAAATAAAGCTGTCTTCGGTTTCGCCGCTGCGGTGAGAAATCATAACGTTATAGTTATTCATTTTCGCAAGTTTTATTGTTTCCAGAGTTTCAGACAGAGTTCCTATCTGATTAGGCTTAATTAAAATCGCGTTAGCGGCTTCATATTCAATGCCCATCATTAGTCTTGATTTGTTTGTTACGAACAGATCATCGCCAACAACCTGAATTATTTCGCTTAAAGAGAAATCAGTATATGCATCGAAATCGTCTTCAGAGAATGGGTCTTCAATGGAAATTATAGGGTATTTATGAATTAATTCGGAAAGATAATCTGAAAGTTCATCTGAAGTATATTCGGTCCCGCTCTTCATTAAGGTATATTTGCCGTCAGAGAACCATTCAGAAGCGGCGCAGTCAAGTGCGATATTAACGTCTTTTGAGGGGGCATATCCCGATTTTTCTATTGCATTAATTATAAGTTCTATAGCCTCTTCGTCGCTTTTTAAAAGGGGAGCGAAACCGCCTTCGTCTCCAATTGATGTTGACAACCCTTTATCTTTTAGTATTCCTTTTAACGTTTGATATATTTCTGTTCCCATCTGCATAGCTTCTTCAAAAGAGGATGCTCCTGTCGGTGCAATCATAAACTCTTGAATGTTAAGATTGTTGTCTGCGTGTCTTCCGCCGTTGATAATATTCATAAAGGGAACAGGAATAAGATTGGCGTTCATTCCGCCTAAATAGTAAAATAGAGGAACACCGAGAGCGTTAGCGGCGGCTCTGCAACAAGCTAAAGATACCGATAAGGTTGCGTTTGCGCCAAGATTACGTTTGTTTTCGGTTCCGTCGAGTTCGATCATTAATCGGTCAAGTTTCTTCTGGTTTAAAGCGTCATGATCCTTTAGTAGTTTATTTATATCTCGGTTAACACTTTCAACGGCACCTAATACTGATTTACCGCCGTAACACTTCTTATTATCTCTTTTTTCATATGCCTCATAGCTTCCCGTGGATGCTCCTGAGGGCACAGAAGCCTTACCGATTATTCCGTTATTTAAAGTAACCTTAGTTTCTAGTGTTGGTATACCTCGCGAATCAAAAATTTGCCTCGAAACGATAGATTTAATTTTAGTATCCATAATAAACCTCCATTTTTAATTATTTTTTCTTCAAAAAGTAGGTTTTATTCTATTTACTTATGGTTAAAATTGTTTTATAATATTATTAATTTATTGCGAGGTTTATGTTATGAAAGTCTTGGTAACAGGGTATAACGGTCAACTCGGCTACGACGTTGTAAAGCGCTTCAATCTAAACGGCGTAACTGCGGTTGGCGTTGATATTAATGATTTTGATCTGACTAATAGGAAATCAACAATTGAATACGTTAAAAAAGTATCGCCCGACGTGATTGTTCATTGCGCCGCCTATACCGCGGTAGATAAGGCAGAGGAAGATAAAGAGGTTGCTTGGAACGTTAACGTAAACGGAACCGAGAATATTGCTCTTGCGGCAAAAGAAGTCGATGCTAAGTTTATCTATATAAGCACGGATTACGTTTTTAACGGAGAGGGTGAAACCCCTTTTGAAACCGATGATATAAAGTCCCCCTTAAACGTTTACGGTGAAACAAAGCTGGAAGGTGAGAGGGTAGCGAGTGCGCACCTTGAAAAGCTTTTTATCATAAGAGTTTCTTGGGTATTTGGAGTTAACGGAAAAAACTTTGTTAAAACAATGCTTTCTTTAAGTGAGAAATTAAGCAGTTTAACCGTTGTTTCGGATCAGATAGGATCACCGACCTACACGTATGATCTGGCGAAACTTATCTGTGATATGGCTTTAACCGAGAAATACGGGATTTATCATGCCACAAACGAAGGATATTGCAGTTGGTATGAATTCGCTAAAGAGATATTTAAAACGGCAGATATTGAGATGAAAGTATCGCCTGTTTTAACGAAGGACTATATAACGGCGGCTAAAAGACCTCTTAATTCAAGGCTTTCGAAAAAGAAGCTTGATGAAGAAGGTTTTAATAGATTACCAACCTGGCAGGATGCCTTAAATAGATATATAAAAGAAATCAAAGAGGGGAAATGATTATGGAATTCAGAAGAATTGAAAGAAATGAAAGGGTTTATCTTGATTGCTATCTGCCTGATGCTATTGGCGGTTATGAACTGGCGGAAGGAAATCCTGCAGTTCTTATCTGTCCCGGTGGAGGATATAATTTTTGCAGTGATAGGGAAGGCGAACCGATAGCTTATAGATTTTTAGCAAAAGGTTTTGCTTGTTTTGTTCTTTATTATAGTAATTTAGAGCATTCTCGTTTTCCCGGTGCACTTCTTGATGCAGTTTGGGCAATGAAAACAATAAGAGACGGTTGCTATGATTTCAATATTAATCCCAAAAAGGTTGCGGTTTGCGGCTTTTCTGCGGGAGGTCATCTTGCCGCATCTCTTTCAACTATGTATAACAGAGATGAGGTTCTTGAATCAGACCTTTCGGTTGCAGTTGATGAGGTAAGACCTGATGCATCGGTGCTTTGCTATCCCGTTATCAGTGGTGTTGAAGATACCCATAAGGGCTCATTTATTAATCTTGCAGGTAAAGAAGATATTCCCGATGATGAACTTATCAACCTTTCTTGCGAGTATTACATAAACGAAAAAACTCCCCCTGCGTTCTTGTGGCACACAGCAAGTGACGAAACAGTTCCGGTTGTTAACTCGCTTGTTTATGCAGAAGGACTTGCGGCTAATAAGGTTCCCTTTGAACTCCATATCTATGATGAAGGAACGCACGGACTTGCAACCTGTGATAGAGTAACCTGCAAAGACGTTAAGCTTTATCGCGATTGGGCGGATAAAGCGGGAGAATTCCTTATTAAATATATGAATGTATATGAATAAAAAAATATGCACCCCAAAAGTATCTAACTTTTGGGGTTCATATTTTTCTTATGAAATGTTTTTGTTTTAAACTGAGCCGCCTTTTTTGAGTTCTGATAGAACGGACTTTGGTGAAATATCCGAGATATTTTTGTTGCTATGCAGCGAAGCGTATGCGGCAACACCTGCGGCTTCCCCAAGTTGATTAAGGTTAACCATTACACGTAATGCGCCAAAAGAACCTGGATCGGCATTTATCATTCGTCCGACGGGAATAAGGTTGTTTATTCTATCTTGAACTAATATTTCGAATGGTATCTGATAATAACGAGCATACGGAGCTGTTATATTTAATGCTTCTCTCCAATTTCCACGAACTATCTTATTAGATTTACCGTAAAATGTTTCTGACTTTCCGTTTAGGTATTTGAATGTAATTCCGTTATCATTGTGGTGATGAATATCAACGCGATACGTTCCTCTCATAACGGTATTTTCGTATTTTTTTCCTAAAAGTAGATCCAGTTCGTTTGCCTTAAATTTTGTTTTATAATGAACTGTTTCCCGAACACCTATATGAGAGCAGAGTGAAACAACGGAAATTTTTGAGTCGTAATATTTTTTTAATAGAGCATCAAGCGCATAGATCTTTCTTCTGCCGATAATCTCTGCTTCTGAAAGGTCATCTGCTTTATTGCACATTTTTTCAAATATATGAAAATCTGCCCTGAAACTGATGTCTTCGAGCCCTGGGATCATTCCTGACCAACCCCAATCATCATCAAGTCCGAACTCGGCTCCGTGTTTTATTATCAATTCACCTAATTCAGAACCTATTTTTCCGTTTATAAAACAACAGGGAGTTGGTGGTTGAATTGTATTAGATATATAGAGCTCTAACCCTGCATCTCGACACAGATCACCATCTCCGGAGGCATCTATGAAGAATTTTGCAGAGATAGATCCAATTCCGTCTTTATTGCTAACTATTATTTTCTCAATATTTTTGTCTTTAAGAATTAATGAACTGTAATAGGTGTGTAAAAAAACTTTTATATTATTTTCGGTTACCAGCTTATCCAACATAAATTTCATCGCATTTGGGTCAAAGCGTATGCCTGAAGATTCAGTATTTTCGACAATCGCATTTCCGTTTTTAAAAAGCATCTGCTCAACTTCCTCGGTCAGACCGGCGATTATTTGTTCTTTGCCATCTATATCGTACAGGCTGTGCCAAACGTTTACAAGGCCGTTTGTAGCAACACCGCCGAAACAGTTGCTCTTTTCAATAATTGCAACTTTAAGACCAAGACGAGCAGCTCTTACTGCTGCAAAAACGCCTGTGCATCCTCCGCCGATAACGACAAGGTCATATTTGCCGAAATCCTTGCAGGTAAGTTTAATCTGCGAATTTTTCATATAGCACCTCCACTTTTGGTTAAAATATAACCTGAATTTAGTTAAATATCAACCACTATTAACTTGACTTTCTCCACTTTTGGCTTTAAACTAATGTCAGGTGATGTATTGTGAAGCTAAATTATTTTAAATGTGTAATTAAAACAGGAGAGAATAATGAATATCTTTTTCCAAGACTTCGAATATGTCGGATAGATTCAGGTGAATTTATATGGGAGATAGGCGGTAAACAGTTTTTCTTTAAAAAGGGTGATATAGTGCTTCTGAATAACCTTTTTCCAAGAAGAATTATTAATAAAAAACTTGAAGAAATCTGTATCGATATTTTTGAATTTTTGCCAATTGATATTCAAAATAGACCGTCATTAGTTAGATTATTTTACTGTGATGAACCGACAATTATTTATTCAGAAAGTGGAGAACTGATAAGTTATTTGTTAAATACTATTTGCAAAGCCTACTCTGTTGTTAATAATAATGCATTTTTTGATCATATGATCCATGCTGTATTTGACCTAATTGAGAGTTGTAATGATTCTTATAAATCCAAAGAAATTTATTCGGAGCTTTCTTTTAAGGTGGCAGAGTATATATGGGAACATTTTTCGGAAAACATATCGGTTCCTTCGATTGCAGTTAATTTTTGCATCAGCAAAAGTCATCTCGAAAAGATTTTTAAAAAGGTTCATGGTATAAGCGTGGGTGAGTATATTAGAGCTATTCGGGTTTATAATGTAATATCGCAGTTAGAGACAAGGCCGGATTGCACCGTATTGGAAATTGCGTTAAGTTGCGGATTTAACAGTAGTTCTGGTTTCTATAAATCATATAAAACGGTAACGGGCGCCAATCCAAGAAGAAAACAATTATTTTAAACATAAAAAAAGACACGCTTCAAAGCGTGTCTTTTTTTGGGACCGACACTCAAAATGGAACCGGTCTAAAAACCTGATTTTCTATATTTTTATGACAAATCTAATGTTGTCCATCCTTTTGTATTAAATTTCTTTTGCAAAGCGTAAAATTGCTGAAAATCTTTACTATAGAAATTCCAACCTGTAATTTTCGAGATAAAACGCTTAAAGGCATTTGTTTTTAAGTTCATATATATTTGCGTATGTTCTTCGGTGAACAATTCATAATACGCATACTCACCAAAGAATCGTTCGCCAACACAACGAACTTTTAACTCGTTTTTATTTATAATATTATGAGTTGATTCATAGTTATTTGCACAAAGTGCTAATTCAATATCTACAACTTTTCCATTATCATCACGATAATGTAATTTATCTTTTGTTATGTCAAT
>JAZNVP010000006.1:0-2921 GCA_045592865.1 Oscillospiraceae bacterium | reverse complement strand
GGCGTTAGCTATAATATGGCAAGAATTATAAAATTTATTGACGATAATTATGAAGAAAACATAACACTCTCGAACCTATCAGAAAAATTTAAATTGTCGGAGTCATATATTGCCCGTCTTTTCAAAAACGAACTAAACACTTCTTCTACAAAATATATAAATAAAATTCGAATAATAAACGCTTGCAGAATGCTCCTTTGCACAACCAAAACAATCGGAGAAATCAGTGAGAGTTTAGGTTATAAAGATCAATATTATTTCACTAGAATCTTTAAATCATATTGCAAAACTACCCCATCAGAATATAGAAAAAACAGAATCGTTACATAAAAAAACACTCGTTCATTTTTAAATGAACGATTGTTTTTTAAAATTTAATCTTTTGCGATTTTTCTCTGAATGAATTTTACGATTTCAACTATCGGAATAACAAGTGCACCGAGAGCAATTGCAATAACGTATTCTAAAGGCTCAACAGTGGTGAAACCGAATGCGTTTGCAAGGAACGGAATCTCGCATACGAGCGTTGTTGCAACAAGCGAAGCCGCTGCAGCGCCGAGCAACAACTTGTTCTGCGAAGGAAGTCTGAATATGCTTCCTCTCTGCGAACGCATATTAAAGCTATGGAATATCTCTGCCATCGACATAGTAAGGAACGCCATCGTTGTTCCGTCTGCACTGTTTTCGATAGCCCAGGTTCCGCTTTCAATAAAGTGTCCGATAAAATAGGAGATCAGAACAAGAACGGTAACCATAACGCCCTGGTATGCGATATCAACACCCATACCGCCCGAGAAAATACCCGCTTTAGCGCTTCTGGGTTTACGTCTCATTATATTAGGTTCTGCCTTCTCGGTTCCCAAGGCTAACGCAGGGAAACAGTCAGTAACAAGGTTAATCCATAACAAATGAACAGGTTGAAGAATGGTAAAGCCCATAAGAGTTGCCGAGAAAATACTTAATACCTCGCTCATATTTGAGCCCAAAAGGAACTGAATTGCCTTTCTGATGTTGTCGTAAATTCTTCTTCCCTCTTCAACAGCGCCAACTATTGTTGCGAAGTTATCATCTGCAAGAACCATATCTGCAACGTTCTTAGTAACGTCTGTTCCCGTGATACCCATTCCAACGCCAATATCTGCAGCCTTAATAGAAGGAGCGTCGTTAACACCGTCACCGGTCATAGCAGTAACGTATCCTGCTTTTCTCCAAGCATTAACAATACGCGTTTTATGCTCAGGCTGAACTCGAGCATAAACGCTGATATTCATAAATTCTTTTTCAAAGTCCTCATCAGACATCTCATTTAACTGAGAACCCGTTATAGCATAGGTTTCATCGGTTATAATTCCGAGTTCCTTTGCAATAGCAACCGCAGTATCGATATGGTCGCCTGTGATCATAATAGGACGAACACCTGCGCCGCGGCACTCAACGATAGCAGCCTTAACCTCAGGACGAACAGGGTCAATCATACCTGTAAGCCCAACGAAACAAAGGTCGGTTTCGAGATATTCAGCGTCATTACTCTCAGGAGCCTTATCCCATACCCTCTTAGCACAAGCTAGAACTCTGAGCGCTTTATCAGCCATAGCCTTGTTAGCCGCAAGGATTTTTTCCTTATATTCATCGGTCATAGGAACTATTTTGCCGTTATCAAGATAAAACTTACATCTGTCAACAACAACGTCGGGAGCACCCTTAGTAAATTGAACAATACCGTCAGCCGTGTTATGAACAGTGGACATCATCTTTCTCGAAGAATCAAAAGGCGCCTCACCTATTCTTGCATTTGCCTTTTTAAGATCATTCTTATCAAGACCAAGTTTCTTCGCCCAAGCAACTAACGCTGCCTCGGTAGGCTCACCGGTAACAACACCCTCTGAGTCGATCTCTGCATCACAGCAAAGCGCCATAGCGGTTGCGAGGTAGCTATCATCGTCGCAGAAACTGTCAACGATGGTCATTTTATTCTGAGTTAAGGTTCCGGTCTTATCAGAGCAGATGATCTGAGCGCAACCAAGTGTTTCAACCGCAGTTAACTTTCTGATAATTGCATTTCTCTTAGACATATTGGTAACGCCGATGGATAAAACAACAGTAACAACCGCCGCAAGACCCTCAGGTATAGCCGCAACTGCAAGAGAAACCGCAACCATAAACGAATCAAGAACTAGTTCAGGATTAAAGGTTCCTGCTCTTAAAAGCTGAACGCCAAATACAAGCACACAAATACCAAGAACAAGATAGGTTAAAATTTTAGATAACTGAGCAAGTTTTAATTGAAGAGGTGTCTGACCTTCTTCTGCGTTTGCAAGAGCATCAGCGATCTTGCCCATCTCGGTATCCATACCCGTAGCAGTAACAACTGCGGTTCCGCGTCCGTAAACAACGGTAGAGCCCATATAAAGCATATTCTTTCTGTCACCGAGAGGAACGTCCTTCTGGCCCTCAGAAAGATAAATAGTGTCAATAAATTTAGTTATCGGAACCGATTCACCCGTAAGTGCCGCTTCCTCAACCTTTAAACTAGCGTTTTCAAGAATTCTTGCATCTGCAGGAACTGCATCTCCTGCCTCAAGAACGATAACGTCACCAACAACTAAGTCTTCGCTATGAATTATCTTCATAACTCCGTCACGAATGACCTTAGACGTAGCCGCAGACATTTCCTGCAAAGCTTCAATCGCTTTCTCTGCTTTGCTTTCCTGATAAACACCAAGAACCGCGTTAACAACAACAACCGCTAAAATAATAATAACGTCTGTGAACGGTTCGTTCTCAATAACGGCTAAAACGCCGCTAATAAGCGCCGCAACAAGAAGTATTATCGTCATAGGACCGGCAAGTTGCTCTAAGAATCTTCTAACTAATGATTTACCTTTTGCTGCCGCAAGTTTGTTCTTTCCGTTTTTCTCAAG
>JAZNVP010000005.1:0-26717 GCA_045592865.1 Oscillospiraceae bacterium | reverse complement strand
ACCACACCGAAGCATTCAAAATAATCGAGACCGAGCTCACTAAGGGCGAACTCGCAGTTATAAAGGATCTTTCGGAAATCTCCGCAGTTGGTCACAGAATCGTGCAGGGCGGCGACATATTCAAAGAGTCCTGCCTCGTTGACGAAGAAGTTATTTCTAAAATCGAAGGCCTTTCGGCACTCGCACCGCTTCACAACCCCGCTCACGTTATGGGTCTTCGCGCGGCTAAAGCGGCTCTCGGCGAAAACATTCCTCAGGTCGTTGTTTTCGACACCTCTTTCCATTCAACAATGCCCGCAGAAGCATATATGTTTGCGGTTCCTTATGAATACTATGAGAAATATAAGATCCGCCGTTACGGCTTCCACGGCACAAGCCACAGATTTGTAAGCTCGGCTATGGCTGAAAGAATGGGTAAGGACATAAAGGATCTTAAGATCATCACCTGCCACCTCGGAAACGGCTCTTCTCTTGCCGCAGTTAAGAACGGCTTGGTTATCGACACCACGATGGGACTGACTCCCCTTGACGGATGCATGATGGGAACGAGAAGCGGATCTCTCGATCCTTCCGTTGTTACCTATATCGCACAGAAAGAAAACCTTTCTGCTAAGGATATGGACACGCTTCTCAATAAAAAGAGCGGCGTTCTCGGTATATCGGGCGTTTCTTCAGACGACCGCGACGTTACCAAGGCTGCAGCCGAAGGAAACGAAAGAGCGGCTCTTGCTCAGAAGATGCAGAGATATCAGATCAGAAAACTTATCGGCTCCTTTGCAGCCGCTATGAACGGCGTTGACGCGATCGTATTCACAGGCGGTCTCGGCGAGAACGTTGTTCCGCTCCGCAAAGAGATCTGCGAAAGCCTTACCTACCTCGGAGTTAAGCTTGATAACGCTAAAAACGACCTTTGCCTCAGAGGAAAGGACGGCACCATCTCTGCCGACGACTCTGCAGTCAGAGTTGAGGTTATCTTAACCAACGAAGAACTCGTTATCGCAAGAGACACCAAGGCTATCGTTGAGGCTCTCTGATTTTGGTTATATTTATAGAAAATGCCGACGATTTTCGGCAATTTGCTAAAAATTACAACTTGTAAACTTTAAAGAGGACGAATTTTTCGTCCTCTTTTTCGTTATCTTGAACAAATTTAAAGAACTTTATAATTTGACAAACCGAGAAAAAACTTATATACTCCAGGATAGATGTCAAAACTTAAACTGAAATCTCATCAGAAATAAAGGAGACATTGCATGGTTGATTTTCTTGCTTTGATCGGAGAAAAGATAAAAAACTTCTTTTTATCTTTGCCCGAAAAATGTTGGAACTTCTTAAAGCGGCTCCCCTCTCTATTTTTGAGGTTTGTCCGCTTTCTATGGAGACTTTCCCCCGCCACAAAGGGAAGCCTTGTTTTAGGGCTTTCTCTTATATTTGTTTTCACGGCACTTTTCTTCTCGGTTAAAAAGGTTACCGTTTCGGACGGCGAAACAGTTTCTGTTATCTACACTATCGCAAAGGACCCCGAGGACCTTATAAAGAAATCGGGCTTTGAGCTCGAGACCCACGATGAGTTTGAAACGGTTGTTATCGGCGACGAAACGAACATCCTCATTTCCCGTGCTTTTTCGGTCAACATCTCGGTTGACGGGAAAACAAAAACGGTTCATATGACGGGCGGCACCGTTTCGGACGCTCTCGGCAAGGCGCTTGTTTGGGTCAATGACGAGGACCTTATAAGCATCGCAAAAAACGAGGTTCTCACAGAGGACACCAACATTAAAGTCCGCCGTGTTACCTATTCAAGCGAGGTTTTAGAGGAAAGCATTCCCTATGAGATAAGCTCTCGCGCAACCCCTCTTATCACCACTCCCGGCAGAGTCGTTGTTATGACCGCAGGAAAAGACGGCACCAAAGAGGTAACTGTTGAGAGAAAACTTATAGACGGTGTGGAAATTGAAAGGCAGGTCGTTTCAGAAACGATAACCTCCTATCCCACAACGCAGATATCTCTCGTTGGTGCGAAAAGAGGAACCCCCGCTTCTCCCCTTTCTCTCCCCGCAGGTGTTACGATAACAAGTTCGGGTGCGCCTTCTTCCTATAAAGCAGTTTATCAAGGACGAGGCACCGCCTATTCCGCAAGAAGCGGCGCTATAGGATATAGCGGAAGGACCCTCTATCTCGGCTCGGTTGCGGTTGATAAAAACAAGATCCCGATGGGCTCTCTTTTATACGTTACGAGCTCTGACGGAAGCTTCGTTTACGGAGTTGCCGTCGCCGCCGACACAGGCTCTTCCCTTATAAGCGGCAGAAACGTTGTTGACTGCTTCTTCCCGACCTATAAAGAATCGCTATGGTTTGGCGCTAAAAATATGTTGGTTTACGTTTTATAAAGATTAAGAGGCGGCAGATAAAAGCCCTCTATTATAAACTCGCCCACTATGAAATACTTCTAAACAATCAAAAATAGTTTACCCCAGAGAGCGCCTCAAAAAAGGCGCTCTTATCTTTTTATGGATAAAAAGCCAAAAAACGCTTTATTTTTACATCGGTTTATGCTATACTGAATTAATAATATGGGTTAATATGCCAAACCGGCAACCCGAAAATTTAAGGAGGTAGGCACCCATTCGTGCCGACAGACTATGCAGAACAAAGGAAAATACTATCTAACCACCGCCATCGCTTACACTTCCCGTAAGCCTCACATCGGAAACACCTATGAAATCGTTCTTGCCGACGCTATTGCGCGTTACAAGAGACTTTCGGGCTACGACGTTTATTTTCTCACCGGAACCGACGAGCACGGTCAGAAAATAGAGGAATATGCCGCAAAATCGGGAAAAACTCCGAAACAATACGTTGACGAGGTTTCGGGCGAGGTTAAAAATATATGGAATCTTATGAACTCTTCTTATGATAAGTTCATAAGAACTACCGATGATTACCACGAAGCCGCTGTTAAGAAGATCTTCAAGAAATTTTACGAGCAGGGCGACATTTATAAGAGCGAATACGAGGGAAACTACTGCGTTCCCTGCGAGTCCTTCTTCACCGAAACTCAGCTTCAGGACGGTTGCTGTCCCGACTGCGGAAGACCCGTTAAAAAGACCAAGGAAGAGGCTTACTTCTTCAGAATGAGCAAATATCAGGACAGGCTACTTCGCCACATCGAAGAAAACCCCGATTTCATCGTTCCCGAATCGAGAAAAAAGGAAATGATAAACAACTTCCTTCTTCCCGGACTTCAGGATCTCTGCGTTTCGAGAACCTCTTTCAAATGGGGTATTCCCGTTGATTTTGACGACGGCCACGTTATCTACGTCTGGATAGACGCTCTTTCCAACTACATCACCGCCCTCGGTTACACCCCCGACGGTGAAAGCGAGTTATTCAATAAAAACTGGCCTGCAGACGTTCACATTATCGGAAAGGATATTCTCAGATTCCACACTATCTATTGGCCCATTATGCTTATGGCTCTGGGTCTCCCCCTTCCGAAGCAGATCTTCGGACATCCTTGGCTTCTTGCGGGTGCCGACAAGATGAGCAAATCGAAGGGCAACGTTATGTATGCTGATGACCTCTCAAAGCTTTTCTCGGTTGACGCCGTCAGATACTATCTCCTCAGCGAGATGCCTTACGCTTCGGACGGCACCATTTCCTTTGAAAACCTTATAACGAAATATAACTCTGACCTTGCAAACACCATCGGAAACCTCGTTTCGAGGACCGTTGCTATGACCGACAAATATTTCGGCGGAAGCGTTAGGTCTTCTGCGCCCGTTTCGGATTTTGACCGCGACCTTATCGAAACTGTTAACAGGTCGGTCGAAAACTATAAGAAGGCTATGGACGAATTCAGAACTGCCGACGCAGCAGAAGAAATTCTCACCCTCGCAAGAAGGAGCAACAAATACGTTGACGAAACTATGCCCTGGGCCCTTGCTAAAGACGAAAGCAAAAAAGAAGAACTCGAGAGAACTCTTTCTTATCTTATCGAGGCAACTCGCGTTATGGCAATTCTCTTAAAGCCCTTTATGCCCGAGAGCGCAGAAAAGATCTTTGCGCAGAACGGCTGCTCGGACGCGTGTCTCGACGAAGCCGTTTTCTCCACCTCGGGAAGCTACACCGTTCACGCAGGGGAGATGCTTTTTGCAAGAATTGACGAAAAGAAAAAACTCGCTGAAATCGAAGAGTTTTATAAACCCGAAGAAGAGCCCGAAAGAGACGACCTTATCTCTATCGACGAGTTCGCAAAAACAAAGCTTATTGCGGCAAAAATTATCTCTGCCGAGAAGCTTCCGAAATCGGATAAGCTTCTCCGACTTATCGTTAACGACGGAAAAAGCGACCGCCAGGTCGTTTCGGGTATCGCTATGAGCTACACACCTGAAGACCTTGTCGGCAAAACGGTCGTTTTGGTTGAAAACCTTAAACCCGCAGTTCTCAGAGGGGCAGAAAGCCGCGGAATGATCCTTGCGGCAGACTCCAAAGAGGGCGGCGTTAAGGTTATCTTCCTTGACGGTGTTGAACCGGGAGCAACCGTAAGATAATGAAGATTTTTGATTCCCACGGGCATTACGACGACCCGAGATATAAAGAAGATTTTAACGAGGTTCTCGAAAAACTGCGTCTTGCAGGTGTTAAAAAGGTTATGACGGTTGCGACCGACCCCGAAAGCACCAAGGAAATTATCGCGCTTTGCAAAAGCAACCCTCTTTTCTGCTGCAGTGCGGGAATTCACCCCTTAGACGTTAAGGACCTCACTGACGGAGACATCGAAAAGATCAGAGAACTCGCGAAGGCGGACGAGGTTAAGGCTATCGGCGAAATAGGCCTTGACTACCACTATGAAAAAGAGTCCGCTGAAAAGCAGAAAAAATTTTTTGCCCGTCAGTTAGATATCGCAAAAGAACTCGGAAAGCCCGTTATCATTCACTCAAGGGAAGCCACCGAGGACACTATGAAGATAATTCGCGAAAAAGGCTACTATAACGGCGTTGTTCACTGCTTCTCGGGAAGCTATGAGACGATGAAAGAACTTCTCGGTCTCGGTTTCTATATAGGCTTTACGGGGGTCGTTACCTTTAAAAACGCGCGTGTAGCGGTGGAAAACGTTAAGAACATTCCGCTTGAGCGATTACTCGTTGAAACCGACTGTCCCTATATGGCGCCCGAACCGCATAGGGGAGAGAGAAACGACTCTTCATATCTTCGCGAGATAATAACGAAGGTTGCAGAAATTAAGGGGCTCGATCCCGAATACGTTGCAAACGTCACGTTTGAAAACACCTGCCGTCTTTACGGCGTGTAAATCAGAGAAAGGATAAATGTTATGGCTGTTGTTATAAAAAAGGTGCCGAGAAAAAGCCCTCTTTATAAATTTGTTTCCGCAGGGGACAGTATACTCCGAATTAACGGTAACACCATAACCGATATCTTTGATTATGATTTTTACCTTTCGGACGAAGAGGACAATATAATTGAGGTTCTTACTAAAGACGGGGTCAAGACCGAGACCTTCGGTCCCATCGCCGACGCCTTTCTTGAGTTTGACAGTTTCCTTATGGATAAGGAGCGTTCCTGCAAGAATAAATGCATATTCTGTTTTATTGACCAGCTCCCGAAGGGACTTCGTCCGTCGCTTTATTTCAAGGACGACGACACCCGTCTTTCCTTTCTTTTCGGAAACTACATTACCCTCACCAATTTAAAGGACGAGGACATTGAAAGAATAGGGAAGATGCATATATCCCCCATCAACATTTCGGTGCACACCACCAACCCCGAGCTCAGAGTTAAGATGATGAACAACAAATCGGCGGGTGAGGTGTTGCGTTTTATCCCAAAGCTTTACTCGATGGGCATTAAAATGAACTGCCAGATAGTTCTTTGCCGCGGCATTAACGACGGAATTGAGCTTCGACGCACAATCGAGGACCTTTCGAAATACTTCCCGATGATAGAGAGCATTTCGGCGGTTCCTGCAGGACTGACAAAACACCGCGAGGGGCTTTTCCCTCTGACGCTATATGATAAAAAGAGTGCCGAAAAGGTTATTGATATCATAGAGGAATACGGAAATAGATTCAAACAAGACCTCGGAGACCGCCTCTGCTACCCGTCGGACGAGTTTTTCATTAAGGCAGAAAGACCTATCCCCGATTACGATTACTACGAGCAGTTCTATCAGCTCGAAAACGGGGTCGGTATGGTCCGTCTTTTCTCGGACGAACTCGATAAAGAGTTAGAAAAAGCAAAAAAACTGCGCTACAAAAAGGGCGTTCTCGTTACGGGAAAACTGTTTTATCCGATCTTGAAAGAGAAAATCGAAAAGATCAACAAAAAATTCGGGGGCGCACTCGAGGTTAAAGAAATAAGAAACGACTTTTTCGGTGAAAATATAACCGTAACGGGTCTTATTTGCGGCTGTGATATAATCGCGCAGGTGGAAAAGGGAAAGACACCAATCTTTATTCCCGACGCGATGCTAAAGGCAGACGAGGAAGTCTTTTTAGACGACGTTACCCTTAAAGAACTCAGAAAAAAACTCGGCAGAAAGATTATAAAAACAGGCTGCAGCGGAAAAATGATAGCAGAAACGCTTTTCAGATAGGAGACAGAAAATGGCACTACCGTTAGTTGCGATAGTTGGCAGACCCAACGTTGGCAAATCGACCCTGTTTAATAAATTAACAGGAAAAAGAATATCTATAATAGAGGACACGCCCGGTGTTACGCGCGACAGGATCTATTCGCAGGGCGAATGGTGCGGACGGAAGTTTATGCTTGTTGACACGGGCGGCATTGAGACCCGAACCGACAACATTCTTCTCTCGCAGATGCGCGATCAGGCAGAACTCGCGATCGAAAAGGCAGACGTTATCGTTTTCGTTGTTGACGTTACCACCGGCGTTACCGCTACAGATGCCGATATTTCGGCAATGCTTATAAAGAGCGGCAAACCCGTTGTTGTTTGCGTTAACAAGTGCGACGGTGTTGGTGACGTTCCCCCCGACTTTTATGAGTTTTATAACCTCGGAATATCCGAGCTTTACCCCGTTTCCTCGGTTCACGGACACGGAACGGGTGACCTTTTGGATAAGGTAACCTCACTTTTCCCCGAATACAAAGAAGAGGACGACTCAGAAAGAATCAAGGTTGCCTTTATCGGCAAGCCTAACGTTGGAAAGTCTTCGCTTGTTAACAAGGTTGCGGGAGAAAACCGCGTTATCGTTTCGGATATTGCGGGAACCACCCGCGATGCGACCGACACCGACGTTGATATTCCGCAGGGGTCTTTCACCCTTATCGACACGGCGGGTCTCAGAAAAAAGAGCAAGGTTACCGACAGTCTCGAGAAATTCAGCGTTCTCCGTTCCTATATGGCAGTCGACCGCGCAGACGTTGCCGTTATTATGATAGACGCCACCGAAGGATTTACCGAGCAGGACTCCAAGGTTGCGGGTTACGCTCACGAGCAGGGAAAGGCTTGTATTGTTGCCATTAATAAATGGGATGCCGTTGAAGAAAAGACCGACAAGACCATGAAGGAGTTCAGAGATAAGCTCGAGCACGATTTTTCCTTTATGGCTTACGTCCCCTTTGTTTTTATTTCGGCGAAAACGGGGCAGAGGATAGACCGTCTTTTTGAACTCGTTAAATACGTTAACGAGCAAAACTCGGTCAGAATTGCAACAGGAATGCTTAATGACGTTCTCGCTAACGCAACCGCAAGGGTAGAGCCCCCGTCCGACAAGGGAAAAAGGCTCAAGATCTACTATATTACTCAGGCTTCCACCAAGCCGCCAACCTTTGTTTTCTTCGTTAACAAGGCAGAACTTTTCCATTTTTCATACCAGAGATATCTCGAAAATCAGATAAGGCAGACCTTCGGGCTCGAGGGAACGCCTATCAAAATAATCATCAGAGAACGCGGGAGCAAATAAAGGAGAGAGATAATGGTTCTTCTATATATAATTTCAGCGATCGTTTCGTATCTTGTTGGCAGTTTTAACTCTGCAATAATCGTTTCGCGCAGTAATCATAATGAGGATATAAGAGACCACGGAAGCAAAAACGCAGGGCTTACCAATATGCTGAGGACCTACGGTTCTAACGATGCTTTTTTAACCTTTACGGGTGACTTTTTAAAGGGCGTTGTGAGTCTGCTTTTAACAGTTCTCATCTTTTACGTTGGAAAAGCTTCCGACAGCACTTCGTTCGCGCTCTATTTTTCAATGCTTTTCACTATTTTAGGGCACGTTTACCCCGTTTTCTTCGGTTTTAAGGGCGGAAAAGGGGTTCTTTCGAGCGCGGCTTGTCTTTTGATCATCGATTGGCGGCTGTTTTTATCGGTTGTCGCCGTTTTCGCGCTTGTGCTTCTTTTATCAAAATACGTTTCGCTTTCTTCGGTTCTCGCAACCGTTTCGGCGGTTCTCTTTAATCTTCTTTACGGAGTTTTAGACGGAACTGAAAATCTTCTGTGGAAAACCGCTCTGCTTTCGGTTGTGTCAGCTCTGATAATAATTAAACACCGCTCCAACATTTCCCGTCTTATAAAGGGAACGGAAAACAAACTTTCGGTTAAAAAGAAAGGGTAGAATATGAAAAAAATTGCAGTTGTAACGGGCGCAAGTTCAGGTATAGGAAGAGAGTTCGTCCGTCAGGTATCCGAAAAAGAAGCCTTCGACGAGATCTGGGTCATTGCCCGAAGCGAAGACAAGCTTCTTTCCTTAAAGCAAGAGATAAAAACACCTGTTCGCGCTATTTCCCTCGACCTTTCAAAAAAAGAAAGCCTCGATAAATACAAGGCGCTTTTGGAAGAAGAAAATCCCGAAGTTAAACTTCTTGCCAACATAAGCGGCTTCGGAAAGTTTGGAAAAACCACCGATATTTCGCTTGAGGACTCTATCGGTATGATAGACCTCAACTGCACTGCGCTCACCGCCGTTACCTACCACACCATTCCGTATATAAAGCGCGGCGGCAAGATCTTGGAGTTCGATTCAATTTCGGCATTCCAGCCCGTGCCTTACATAAACGTTTATGCCGCCACCAAGGCTTACGTTCTCTCCTTCACAAGAGCGCTCGGCTCGGAGCTTCGCTCAGAGGGAATAAGGGTCATGGCGGTTTGTCCCTATTGGGTTAAGACCCCGTTTTTCGACCGCGCACAAGGCGGAGAAAAGGGCGTTATCAACTATTTTAACGTTATGTATACCCCCGAGGGTGTTGTTAAGACCGCTATAAAAGACCTTTACCACACCAAAAAGGACGTTTCGGTTCACGGCAAATACGCCCGTTTTCAACGCGCTATGGTAAAACTCCTTCCTCACAAGGCAGTTATGAGGATATGGAAGTCTCAACAGAAACTAAAGTAACAGAGAAAGCCATCTCTACTCGGAGTAGAGATGGCTTGATTTATCTTGAGTTATGTGTTAAAATAGATCTAACACAAAACTTTGAACGGAGAGAGTAATGGAAGATTTAAAATTCACACTTGCAGGAAATCTTGTTGCGCTCAGAAAGGAAAAAGGACTTTCTCAGGCAGAAATAGCCGAAAATTTCGGTTATTCCGACAAAGCCGTTTCAAAATGGGAGAGAGGGGAATCGGTTCCCGATATATACGTTTTAAAGCAGATCGCCGATTTTTACGGTGTTACGGTTGATTTTCTTCTCTCGGAAAAGCACGACAGTTCCCAGAGAAAAAGCCGTCTTAACAAAAAAACGGTGATATGGCTTTCGGTAAGCCTTGTTTGGCTTATCGCAACCCTTTTATTTGTTGTTTTCAACAAAACAAATGTATTCGGCGGAGAAGAATGGTTAACCTTTATATATGCGCTACCCGTTTCGATGATAGTTCTTCTTGTTATGAACTCCATTTTCGGCAAAAAAAGGCTTAACTACCTTATTATTAGCCTTCTAATATGGTTTACCTTCTTAACGGTATACCTAACTCTTCTTCGCGGAAACCACTGGCTTATATTTATAATCGGTATACCCGCGCAGGTGATCGTGCTTCTTTGGATGAAGCTAAAGAAAAAATCTTAAAAAGGAACCTTATTATGTTTTATATCACGGGGGACACACACATTCCGATAGATATCGGAAAACTCCTTCCCGAAAACTTCAGAGAAGGAGAGAGCCTTGACGAAAACGATTACGTTATAATTTTAGGCGATTTCGGCGGCGTTTGGGATAACGGACCCGAGCACCGTAAGTGGCTCGACTTTTTGGAGTCGAGAAGATTTAATATCCTTTTCATCGACGGAAACCACGAAAACTTCGACCTTCTCGACCAAATGAAAACGGAAATGTGGTGTGGCGGCAAGATTCACCGCGTCAGAGAGAACGTTATTCATTTAATGCGCGGTCAGGTCTATAACATCAACGGAATAACCTTCTTCACCTTTGGCGGCGGATATTCCTATGATAAGGATCGCCGAATTCCTCACGTTTCCTGGTGGGATAGGGAAATGCCCTCGGAAGAGGAATACAAAGAGGGACTCGAAAACCTCAAAAAGTGCGGTTGGGTCGTTGACTACTGCCTCACTCACACCGCGCCGCTTTCGGTTATATATAATTTCTATTTCCCTGCGTTTGAGGCGCCGCTTTGCGAATACCTCTCGGAGATAGACAAAAACTTAAGCTATAACAAGTGGTATTTCGGCCACGTTCATAAGGACAAAGAGGTCGATTCCCGTCACACAGCACTATATAACCGTATAATCGAACTCGGAGAAAAATTATAAAAGACTTGAGGAAGCTTTCCTCAAGTCTTTTTTTGTTAAAAATCAAGAGCGTCGGTCGGAATGATCGCAATTTCTCTTTTTCCGTTCTGAACAGTATCAAAACTTATATATTCCCCGCCAAAAACAAATCGCGCGTGTAGGTCGCATCTCGCATCGACCGGCACCTCGTTCGTCAGCACCGAACACAGCTTCCTTAATTTCCCGCTTTCAACGCTATATGCAACAAGCGGACGGTGGTGTCCAATCTGATATCCGTCGCCTATAACATATTTTTTGTCGGGAGAAAAAAGGCAGTGAATATCATTTTCCCTCAAAAACGGGTCAAAATATTCCTCCGCCTTGCCCGTTTTGGTGTCTATTAAGAAAAGTCCTTTCTGTCCTGAGACTGTGCAGTGAACGAGAATTTTTTGGCTATCGAGCCAGTTATAATGCGAAACGTAGGTTTTTTCCAGTAAAAGTTTAAGGTTTCCGTCAGCATCTCCAACCATCAGCGAGGTGCTCCACTGTGTGCCCTTCAGAAAATTTCTTACAAGCAGAATAAACTTATCTCCGCTTTTGTTAAAGGTTATGTGATTAACGAGAATTTTTTCGTCCTCAGAATATCCCGAAACCCGCCTTATCTCTTCGTAGTTAAAAATTAGCCGCGATTTTCCCGTTTCCATGTCGCAAAGGAAGACTCCGTCATCTGTCGGAGCATTAACAGAAAAATTCTCGTCTTTGCAAGCGGCATAACCATAACCCGCTCTGAAATCGAAAACTCTTCCGAAGTTAATGCTAAGACCCAGTTTCCCGTCTTCCGACACGCAGGCGAGAGCCCTATCGGTGAAATGTTTTTCTCCCGAAACATAGTTATGCGTTACTGTAACCGCTTTCCCGTCCTTAATTGTGTTGTAATAAACCGTGTCAGCTTTAAAAGGATGATACTGTAAAAGTGCGCCTTGCTGAAAGTTCCAGGCAGTAGTCTCTCCGATCTTATAAAACTTCTTGTCTTCAAGATATCCTATCTCCGCGACGTCGTTTTCATTCGGAATTCTGTCTATAAACTGAACCTTGTGGCATAGATGCCGTTTCCCCTGACTCGCCCTCATATCATAATATGCAAAGAAATAGTGCGAACTGTCGTCGGGGCTTATTATCTCGACGTTTTTATAATATTCACTGATAAACCTCTCCATTTTATTCTCCTTTGTAGCATTTTCTTGCCGCAAAATATGCAGCCTTCGGCTTTCTATATTCGTTAACAAGTCCTTTGTTATTATAGCCTCTTGCTCGGTCGGTAACAAAGGGCAGCGTCCTTATATCCGAAAACTGCCATATAAACGCCCCCGCAACATCAGGATCCGCCTCAAATAATTTAATGCAGTTTTCTATAAGTTCTGCCTGATATTCCTCGGTCCAGGGAACGTTGTCGAAGGTGTGGTCGCCGTAAATCGCAGATGCGCCGAATTCACCTATGATAATGGGCTTGTCTTTGAACCCTGCCTCATTTTTAAAGCTTCTCATAGAATCTAAAAACTCTTCCCAGGTCTTGTTATCTGTATACCAGCCAATATATCTGTTAACCGCAATCACGTCGCAAAACTCGAAGCAGATATCCTCTTCCCACTTGTTAGAAGCAAAGGTAACAATCCTGTTTCCGCCGTTTTCTTTAAGGAAGCGGTAGTATTTTTCGCTCATCTTATAGCCCTCTGCGGTGTTCGAGTTAATCTCGTTATGCATTCCCCAAATAATAATCGAGGGGTGGTTATAGTATTCTAAAGCCATCTCCTCATGCATCTTAAGTCCTCTCGAAACGACCTCGGGGTCACCTAAGGTCTCGGTTGAAAATCCGCCGCCCCAAATAGGAATTTCGCTCCAGAAAAGAACGCCGTTTTCGTCGCAAATATCTAAAAACAGCTTCGAATTAGGGTAGTGTGAACCCCTTATAGCATTCGCTCCCATCTCGGTTATTATATCGAGATCCCTTTTCATCAGTGTTGGCGGAAAGGCAAAACCAAAATCGGGATACTCTTCGTGCCTGTTGACCCCCTTTAAATAGAATTTTTCACCATTCAGATAAATTCCGTCAGGAAAAACCTTTATCTTTCTGAAACCTATGCGGTCGATAAGGTCGTCGGTCTCGGTTTCTGCCACCACTGTGTAAAGATAGGGCTTTTCGGTGCTCCAAAGCTCTGCGTTTTCTATTGTTATCTCGTTTGTTTTAAACTGTTTTTTCTCACCTGCCGCTAAGAAAACCTCTTCCGAAACCTCTCTGTCTCCGATTTTTAATCTTATCTCATCGCTTCTCGGCTCTTTATCGGCATTGAAAAGCACCAAATCTCCGTAGCAGACCGCAGATTTCAAATCATCCGAAAGGGTGTAAACAATTTTATTGGAAAGAATGCATATTCCTTCTAAAGCCTCAACCCAAACGTCGCGAATTATTCCGCCGTAGTTAAACCAGTCCACTCTTTTTTGCGGGATGGACTGCTCGTTAAACCTATTTTGAACACGAACAACAAGTGTGTGTTCTTCCGATTTAATGCCTGTTTTTATAAAATCAAAGGCGGTAAAGCCGCCGTAATGATACCCGAGTTTTTCTCCGTCCAGCCAGACGTCCGCTTCGGTCATAACCGCACCAAAGCAAATCCTTAAAGCTTCTCCCGAAAAATTAAATCTTTTCTCATACCAAACGGCGCCCTCGTAACAAAGAAGCCCCTTTTCTGAGTTCCAGACCGACGGAACAGACGCAAATTCGCCGTTCGGTAGCCCTTTAAACCAGCCTTTTTCTTCGCCTTTCTCTTGTCTGTCGGTTTTATATCGCCAAACTCCGTTCAAGCTAAGCGTTTTTCTCTTTTTATGTTCATCAAAAAGTCTCATTTTTATCAATTCCGCCTTTCTTTTTTTACAATTTTATCACCCTTTTATATTGAATTTCAATGTAATAAATGCTATAATTTATTAAATATTACATATATATTTAAAGGGTGCTTTATGGAACTTTTGTCAACCAACCACCATATCCAACATAATAACTGGTCAATGTCTGACCTTCATTCGCATCCTCATTATGAAATATACTTTTTATATGAAGGGGAGCGGCTCTTTTTCCTTGAAGACGCCCTCTATAAGCTTTTTGCGCCCTGCCTTGTTGCGATCCCGCCTTACGTTCTCCACAAAACCGAAGGCGGTCCCTTTAAAAGAATGAACATCGACGTGCTCCCCGAATATTTAAACACGTATCAGTCGGCGGTGTTAAAAAGGGTCGGCGCTAAAATACTTCTCCCTAAAGAAGAAGAGGAAAAGGCTCTTCTTCGCGATATGTTGGCGCTTCACGCCACCGACGACGGAGAAAGTCATTCAAAAGATATAAAAAGCGCCCTCTTCTCCTACATTATATATAATATATCCCGTCTTGAAGAGCTCGACAAAGCTCTGATGCCGCTAAACCGAAAAAGTTTACCACCAACGCTTTTAGATATAATCGATTATCTCAATAAAAGCTTCCGTAATGATATATCCCTTTGTTCGTTATCAAAAAAATTCTTCGTCTCTAAAGCGTGGGTTATATATAATTTTAAACGGTATCTTGGTGTTACACCTATTGATTATCTTTTAACGCTCCGGCTCAACCGCGCGAAAACCGAGCTTTTAACAACCGAAAAAAGCATCCTGGAAATTTCTTCGGGCTGCGGCTTTTCTTCACCTAACTATTTCTCTCTCATTTTCAAACAAAAAGAGGGGCTTTCCCCCTCAGCTTTCCGAAAAAATAAAAAAGAACAGGTCTAACACCTGCTCTTTTCCCTTTAATATCCTTTTGTGCCGTCTAAAGATTCGTCGTTCTCGACCCAATCGTTAACGTCGAAAACGGTGAAGTCGTCCTTGTTGTTTCTGACGATAACCTTTTCAATTCCTGCGTTGATAACCATTCTCTTGCACATTGAACAGCAACAAGCGTTCTCAACGTATTCTCCCGTTGCAAACTCTCTTCCTGCAAGATAAAGGGTCGCTCCTATCATTTCGGAACGGGGAGCCGCGATAATCGCGTTTGCTTCAGCGTGAACGCTTCTGCAAAGCTCATATCTCTCGCCTCTCGGAACACCGAGTTTCTCTCTTGTGCAGTATCCAAGATCAGAGCAGTTCTTTCTGCCTCTCGGCGCGCCTGCGTAACCCGTTGAAATAATCTGGTCGTTCTTAACTATTATCGCACCGAATCTTCTTCTGATGCAGGTTCCTCTGGTAAGCACCGTTTCAGCGATGTCGAGGTAATAGTTAATTTTATCTCTTCTATCCATAAAAATCTCCTTGTTTTTCTAAAACTATACATATAATATATATCTTTTTGATAAAAATTGCAATATCTTTTGAATATTCGTAGAAAGTGTGTTATACTTATATAAAATATCGGCAAAGGAAAAGGTTATGGAACTAACAAACATCAAAACGATTGAAAAGCTTTTCGAGAAATACGGATTCTCCTTCAAGAAATCGTTGGGGCAGAATTTTCTTATTAACCCTTCGGTCTGTCCGAGAATGGCTGCCGCTTCGGGTGCCGACAAAAACTGCGGCGTTCTCGAAGTAGGCCCGGGCATTGGGGTGCTCACAAAAGAACTTTCCGCCGTCGCGGGTAAGGTGGTTTCGGTCGAGCTCGACAGCCGCCTTATTCCTCTGCTTTCGGAATCGCTCTCTGACTGCGATAACGTTAAAATAATTAACTCCGATATTTTAAAGACCGATATCTCTTCGCTTATTAAGCAAGAGTTCGGAGAAAGACCCGTCAAGGTCTGCGCTAACCTACCTTATTATATAACCAGTCCCGTTATTATGGGGCTGCTTGAACAGAAGCTCCCTATCGACAGCATCACCGTTATGGTGCAAAAGGAGGCGGCGCAGAGAATATGCGCATCCCCCGGAACAAGAGAATGCGGAGCCGTTAGCCTTGCCGTTAGTTATTATTGCGAACCCAAGAGAGAGTTCTCGGTTAAAAGAGGCAGTTTTATGCCTGCCCCAAACGTTGATTCGGAGGTTATAACCTTAAAGCTCCGAAAAACACCACCCGTTAACCTTTCGGACGAGAAGATGTTCTTTAAGGTTGTCCGCAGTGCCTTCTCAATGCGAAGGAAAACTCTCGTTAACTGCCTTTCCAAAGACTTCGGTTTATCAAAAGAAACCCTTACTGCTCTTTTGGAGAGTGTCAGTCTCAAACCCACGGCTCGAGCCGAGGAGCTTTCCCTCGAAAAATTCGCCGAGATTAGCGAAAGGATAGCAAAGAAAGAGTATTAACCCCCGTAAAATATGGGGCTGAAAGCCTTTAAAACACTATATATGGCGGATAAGTTCCCGACTTCTTATCCGCCATAATTTTTTGGGTTTTTATTCAAAAAAACGCTTGACTTTGCTACATATATATGTTAAAATTTGAGATACCTCAAAGAAGGTTTTATTTTTTTGCCTGTTTTGAGGGAGGCAAAAATTTTCCGGTCAAATCAGGAGGTGCCGAAATGAGAGTAAAAGTTACATTAGCTTGCACAGAGTGCAAACAGCGCAATTATGACACAATGAAAAACAAAAAATATGACCCCGACAGACTTGAAATGAACAAATATTGCAAGTTCTGCAGAAAACACACACTCCACAAAGAAACAAAGTAAGGAGGAGTGATTAGAGTGGCTGAAAAAACAAAGGACACAAAGGTTGTTAAGAAAAAGAATTCCGGAAAGTTTTTGAAATTCTTTCGCGATCTTTTCAGCGAAACAAAGAAGATCACTTGGCCTTCAAGAAAAACCGTTGTTAACAACACCTTAGTTGTTATCGCTTGTGTTTTGGTTGTCGGCGCATTTATTTGGGTTTTAGATGCTCTTCTCACGTTTTTACTCAGTCTTGTATTAGGCGCTTAAGTGAAAACGTTATTAAGGAGGTCTCAAAATGGCAGATAGTATTCCGCGCTGGTATGTTGTGCACACCTATTCCGGTTATGAGAATAAGGTTGCGTCCAACATTGAAAAAGCCGTCGAGAACCGTCAGATGCAACACCTTATAACAGAGGTCAGCGTCCCTACGGAAACCGTTACGGAGCACAAGGAAAACGGAAAGGTAGTCGAAGTTGAGAGAAAGATCTTCCCCGGCTACGTTCTTGTTAAAATGATCATCACAGATGAGTCCTGGTATGTTGTCCGCAATATCCGCGGCGTTACCGGATTCGTTGGTCCCTCGAGCGAACCTGTTCCGCTCAGTGCAGAAGAGGTTGCCGCTTTAGGCGTTGAAAAGAAGGTTGTTGAAATTAGTTTCAACAAAGGCGACAGTATCAAAATCACCGACGGACCTTTTACCGGGTTTGTTGGAACTGTTGAAGAGATTGATGCCGAGAAACAGAGATTCAAGGCAACAATTTCGATGTTCGGCAGAGATACCTTGGTTGAACTCGAGGTAGGTCAGGCTGAACTTATGGATTGATATTTAACCCAAAGGGGTTGGATATTGTGTAACCTTTCGGTTGCACGTGGGAGGAAACCGAGCGAGACTCTGTTTCCGCCATATACCACGATTTTTGGAGGTGCAAAAAATGGCTCAGAAAGTAGTAGGATTTATTAAGCTCCAAATTCCCGCTGGTAAAGCAACTCCGGCACCGCCGGTAGGACCTGCATTAGGTCAGCATGGTGTTAACATCATGGCTTTTACCAAGGAATTCAATGAGAGAACAAAGAACGATATCGGTCTTACCATTCCGGTTGTTATCACAGTTTATGCTGATCGTTCATTCTCATTCGTTACCAAGACTCCGCCTGCAGCAGTTCTTATTAAGAAGGCTTGCGGACTCGAAAAGGCTTCGGGAACACCGAACAAAACAAAGGTAGCAAAGATCACTAAGGAGCAGGTCAAAAAGATTGCTGAACAGAAGATGCCCGACCTCAATGCTGCTAACATTGACACAGCAATGAGCATGGTTGCCGGAACGGCAAGAAGCATGGGCGTTGAAGTTGTTGACTAAAATGCTTTCCTTAGGTGGGAGGGTATCCCCGTTATTAACCACATTAGGAGGATTATTTAATGAAACACGGTAAAAAGTATTCCGACAGCGTTAAGCTGGTGGATAAAGCTGCTCTTTATGAAACCGAGCAGGCATTAGATCTTTGCTGCAAAACAGCAAAGGCAAAATTTGATGAAACCGTTGAAGCACACATTCGTCTCGGTGTTGACTCAAGACACGCTGACCAGCAGGTTAGAGGCCCAGTTGTTCTTCCCAACGGAACAGGTAAAAAAGTTAGAGTTTGCGTATTCGCAAAGGGCGATAATGCAAAGGCTGCTGAAGAAGCAGGTGCAGAGATCGTTGGCGCAGAAGATCTTCTCGCAAGAATTCAGAACGAGAACTTCATGGACTTCGATATCGTTATCGCAACACCCGATATGATGGGTCTCGTTGGTCGTTTAGGTAAGGTTCTCGGACCTCGCGGACTTATGCCTAACCCCAAAGCAGGAACCGTTACCCCCGATGTTGCAAAAGCTGTTAATGAGGCTAAAGCAGGTAAGATCGAGTATCGTCTCGACAAGACCAACATCATTCACTGCCCCATCGGTAAGGCTTCCTTCGGAACCGAAAAACTCGCTGAGAACTTTGATACTCTTATGACCGCAGTTGCTAAGGCAAGACCTGCAGCTCTCAAGGGTCAGTATTTCAAGTCCTGCGTTGTAGCAACAACAATGGGCCCCGGAATCAAGGTTAACACCACTAAATACGGTTCCTAATCAGTTTCGGAAAATTCCGGTTGACAAATCGGTTTTTCTATGATAATATTTTTATTGTTGCAATTCTTAAGACAGTAGGTTCCTTTTGGATGAAAAAGAATTCTTGCCTACCGAGGAAGAGAACAGATAATCACAGATGAATTATCCTTTCTTTCTCGGCGAGAAAGAAAGGATTTTTTGTTTGGGGAACTAAAAACGGAGGTGAACACATTGCCGAACAATAATGTATTAGAGCAAAAGAAAGCATTAGTTGCTTCATTAACCGAAAAGTTGCAGAGCGCTGCTTGCGTTGTTTTAGTTGACTATAAGGGAATTAACGTTGCTGACGACACTAAGCTCCGTAAAGAGCTCCGTGAAGCAAACGTTGACTACTTTGTTGCAAAGAACACAATGCTTAGCCTCGCTGCTAAAAACGTTGGTTATGATGATCTTTGTCCTCTTCTTAACGGAACTACCGCTATCGCTATTTCAACAAGCGATGTTGTTGCTCCCGCTAAGATTCTGGCAAAGCAGGCTGAAGCTCCCGAGAGCACATTCAGCTTAAAGGGCGGATATATCGAAGGTAAATTCGCTGACGTTAACGAACTCAATGCAATCGCAAAACTCCCGTCGAGAGAAACTCTTATCGCTCAGGTCGTTTGCGGCTTGAACAGTCCTATCGCGGGTCTCGCTATTGCGCTTAACGCTATCGCTGAAAAGCAGAGTGCGTAATCACTAAATTAAAAAGAAATTAAATTTTGGAGGTAAATTAAAATGGCTTCAGAGAAAATTACTAAATTTGTTGAAGAAGTAAAAGAATTATCTGTATTAGAATTATCAGAACTCGTTAAGGCTCTTGAGGAAGAGTTTGGCGTATCTGCAACAGCAGTTGCAGTTGCAGCTCCCGCAGCAGGCGGCGCAGCAGCTCCCGCAGCAGAAGAGAAATCCGAATTTGAGGTTGTTCTCGCTGACGTTGGTGCTAACAAGATGGCTGTTATTAAGCTCGTTAAGGACATCACCGGTCTCGGACTTAAGGAAGCTAAGGATCTTGTTGACAGCGCTCCCAAGACCATCAAAGAGGCTGCTCCTAAGGCAGAAGCTGATGAAATCAAAGCTAAGCTCGAAGAAGCTGGCGCTAAGATCGAACTTAAGTAATTTAAGTAAGTCAGAGAAAGGATGCAACAGAAGTTGCATCCTTTTTATTTTTATGTTGAAATTGTAAAATTTTGATGTTATAATGTAATCAGAATTAACTTACGAATATTCGGGGAGGTTAGGTTATGAACTTAACGGGAAAAGTAAAGGTTGCTATCTGCGGAAAGGAATATACCCTCATAACAAGAGAAGACGAGGGCTACGTTCTCGATTTAGCAAAGAAAATAAACAAGGCTGTTGATGATGCAATAAGAGAAAATCCCTCTTTGAACGTTGTTTCGGCATTGTCGCTCGTTTGTCTTGATTTTTCCGACGACCTTGCAAAACAGCAGCAGAGTTGCGATAACCTCAGAGCTCAGATAAGAGATTACGTTAACGAAGCAGGTGAAGCAAGGGCAGAAGCAGACGCTTTAAGACGTGAGCTTAACGATAAAAACCGCATGATCGAAGAACTCAAAAATAAGCTCGGCCTCAGAGATTTAAGAAACAGTATTGATTAACAGTCTGCGCCCTAAGGGGCGCATTTCTGTTTTACGGAAAGGACTTCTTTATGCCCGAGATATTAGCACCGGCTGGAAACAGAGAATCACTTGAAGCGGCAGTTCGAAGCGGCGCAGACGCCGTTTATCTCGGTCTGCCTTTTTTAAGTGCGCGAAAAAACGCCGATAACTTTTCGGAAGAAGAGCTAAAAGATGCCTGCCGTTACTGCCACGAACGCGGCGTTTCAGTCTATCTCGCGGTTAACACAATTCTAAAAGACAGTGAACTGGACCTTGCCGAACGCGCGGCAAACGTCGCCTCGGAAGCAGGGGTCGATGCACTTATCGTTGCCGACCTCGGTCTTATCGACTTTTTCAGATGCACCGTTCCCGACATTCCGATCCACGCCTCTACCCAGTGCTCCGTTTTCTCGCAACACGCACTTTCTCTTCTCGAGGGACTCGGTGTTAAAAGGGTCGTTCTCGCAAGAGAACTTTCTTTTGAGGAGATTAAGAAGATAAAAGAGTCAACACGCCTTGAAATCGAGGTGTTTGTTCACGGCGCCCTTTGTATGTCGGTTTCGGGTCAGTGCCTATTTTCCTCATTCCTTGGCGGAAGAAGCGGTAACCGCGGACTTTGCGCGGGAACCTGCCGTCTTCCTTTTTATTCATCTGCCACGGGGGAAAACTACTCCCTTTCCTTAAAGGACCTCTCTCTTTACGATCAGATAGAAAAACTCAGAGAAATCGGAATAGAGTCCTTTAAAATTGAAGGCAGAATGAAACGTCCCGAATACGTTTCCGCAGCAGTTAAAAATCTTAAGGATATTCTTAATAAAATGCCCTATGACAAGGCACTTTTAGAAGACGTTTTCTCCCGAAACGGCTTTACCGACGGATATTTTTCAAAAAAACTGGATAACTTTATGTTCGGAAAGCGCGAAAAGGACGACGTTCTTTCTGCACCCGCCGCCTTTTCTAAAATTCACGAAAACTATAAACGCGAACTCCAAAGCGTTCCCGTTTCGGCATCTTTCTCTCTTTCTGAAGACAAGGCGGTCCTTACCTTGTCGGACGGGAAACACTCGGTCGGCTTTACCTCTTTTTCGGTCAGTCCCGCGCGAGATAGGGGAGTGGACGAAGAGTTTATAAAAGAAAAACTTTCTAAACTTGGCTCAACGCCGTTCTATCTCTCGTCAGTTTCTTCGGATATTTCTGACGGACTCTATATAAGCGCAAAAGATATAAACCAAATGAAAAACGAGTGCGCAGAAAAGCTTTTGAATTTAAGGGGCAAAAGAGAGCCTGTTAAAGTCTTTCCTTATCCTTTCTTAACGGGAGAAAAACGAAAGGGCTCACTTTCTAAAAAATATGCCTATCTTTCGGTTTACGACGAAAAGATTGCCGATAATTTCGACAAGGTTTTCTTAGATATAAACAAAATAACCGACTCCTGCCCCGCAGACAAAACGGTTGTCGTTCTGCCCCGCTATTTCACCCCCGAAACCGAGAAAAAGTTAGTTCTCAGGTTAACCGAACTAAAAGAAAAAGGCTTTATCTGGGGTGCGGCAGGCGACCTTAACTCTTTCGGTCTTCTAAAAGAACTTTCCTTTAATATTATCGCGACCCACAGTCTTAACGCCATCAACTCGTCGGCGGTAAACGTTCTCGCGCGTCTTGGCGCCAAAGAGGTGATCCTGTCGGTTGAGAGTTCCTTCTCTTCGGCAGAGAATCTTTACAGCGAGATACCCACGGGCGCTTACCTTTACGGCTTTGTTCCGCTTATGCTTCTGAGAAACTGCCCTATAACCAAAAGGCGCGACTGCAAAAACTGTAAAGTGAAAGGCGGAGTGCTCCGCGACCGACTCGGTGAAGAATTTAAGGTTAGATGCTCTGAAGAATACTCCGAGCTTCTCAACTCGCGAATTCTCCATCTTCTCCATAAAAAAGATAGGTTTAAAAACCTCGACATCGCTTTTTACGACCTAAGAGAGACCGATGCAGAAAAATCTCTCGCGGCTATTCTTTCAAATTCTCCGCCCAATAGTAAATTCACCTATGGTCTCTATCCCGACAAACTTATATAACAGAAAACACGGCTAACGAATTATCGTTAGCCGTGTTTCCATTAAAGGAAAAAGGGGGGTATTTTGATACTGTTTAGGGGATTTATCCCTTCCAGTAATTATATACTACCCCTCTTTTATGATATTTGTGTGAAACTTAAATGAATTTTATTTGTTTTTGAGGTATTCGTCGATAGCTTCAGCAGCTTTTTTTCCTGCTCCCATTGCAAGAATAACGGTTGCGGCGCCCGTTACGGCGTCTCCTCCTGCGTAAACCCCGACTCTGCTTGTCTGCATGGTTTCTTCGTTAACGATAAAGCATCCCTTTCGATTTGTTTCCAAACCTTTGGTCGTCTTTCTTATGAGTGGGTTGGGACTCGTTCCGATCGACATAACAACGGTATCAACGGGGAGAAGGTGTTCGCTTCCCTCAATTTTCTTAACTCCGCACCTGCCGCTCTCGTCAGGCTCGGTAAGCTCCATTTTAACGCACTCTATAGCGTTAACCCTGCCGTTTTCGTCGCCTAAAATCCTGGTCGGGTTAGTAAGGGTTAAGAACTCGATTCCCTCTTCTTTAGCGTGGTGCACCTCTTCAAGACGGGCAGGCATCTCCTTTTCGCTTCGTCTGTAAACTATGTAAACCTTCTCGGCACCAATTCTTTTTGCACATCTTGCGGCATCCATAGCAACGTTACCGCCGCCCACAACCGCAACTGCGCGGCTTTTGATAACGGGGGTATCGTATTCCTCTAAATATGCCTTGCAGAGATTAATTCTCGTTAAATATTCATTCGCCGAGAATACGCCGACAAGCGCTTCGCCCTCAATGCCCATAAAGTTAGGAAGTCCTGCGCCCGTTCCGATAAACACGGCTTCAAAGCCCTCGCCCATAAGCTCGTCTATGGAAATGCTCTTTCCGATAACCATGTTGGTCTTTATCTCTGCGCCCATCGTTTTGAGGTTTTCAACCTCGGAAGCAACGATCGCTTTGGGGAGACGGAATTCGGGAATTCCGTAAACCAAAACTCCGCCGGGTGTGTGGAAGGCTTCAAAAACGGTTACTCTGTATCCCTTTTTGGAAAGAGCCGCGGCGGCACTGAGTCCCGAAGGGCCCGAACCGATGATCGCAACCTTTTTACCGCTTGGCACCAAAGCCTCGGGCTTGTTAAACCCGTGCTCACGAGCGTAATCGGCAACAAATCTTTCGAGTCTTCCTATTGCAACGCTCTCGCCCTTAATTCCGCGGACGCATTTTTTCTCGCACTGATTTTCCTGAGGACAAACCCTTCCGCTGACTGCAGGGAGAGCGTTGGTCTCGGAAATTATCTCATAAGCCTTCTTAAAGTCGCCCTCGGCTACCGCCGCGATAAAATCGGGTATCTTAACGTTAACGGGGCAACCCGAAACGCAGGGTCTGTGTTTGCAACCAAGGCACCTTTTCGCCTCGTTTATTGCCATCTCCTCGGTTGTGTATCCAAGAGATACTTCCGAGAAATCTTTGTTTCTCTCATTCGGATCGCGAACAACGTCGGGCGTCTTTTTTTCTTGCATATTTGCCATTATCTTTTCTCTCCCGTCATTCTGCAGAAGTGCTCATCACTTTTCTTTTCTTCCTCTCGGTATGCCGAGTTCCTTTTCATAAGCTCGTCGAAATCAACGAGGTGACCGTCAAAGTCGGGTCCGTCAACACAAGCGAACTTTATCTCGCCGCCAACCGTTACCCTGCAACCGCCGCACATTCCCGTGCCGTCGATCATAATGGGGTTTAACGAAACTATGGTTTTTATTCCGTAAGGCTTTGTTACCGCCGCAACAAATTTCATCATAACAACGGGTCCTATCGCGATAACGAGGTCATATTCCTCGCCGCTATCGATAAGGCTCTGGAGTTTATTGGTTACAAACCCTTTCTCTCCGTATGATCCGTCGTCGGTGGTAATATAGAGATTATCACAAACCGCGCGCATCTCTTCTTCCAAAATAACGATATCCTTGTTTCTGAAACCTGCTATCATATCGACCTTTGCGCCCATGCCGAAAAGCGCCTTCGCCTGAGGATATGCTATAGCGCATCCAACACCGCCGCCGATAACCGCAACGCGCTTTGCTCCCTCAAGCTCGGTGGGAGCGCCTAAGGGTCCTGCGATATCCGAAACAAAGTCTCCTTCCTCTAAAAGAGAAAGCTTTTTGGTGCTTAAACCAACCGCCTGGCATATAATTGTTATGGTGCCGGTCTCTCTATTATAATCCGAAACGGTGAGGGGAACCCTTTCACCGAACTCGTCGACTCTGAAAATTATGAACTGACCGGGAAGCACCTTCCTTGAAACGTGGGGCGCTTCGATCTCCATTAAAAACACGTTCTCATTAAGCTTCTTTTTCTTTACAATCTTAAACATTTTCTTTCGCCTCTCAAAAAGTAAAAAAATACTGCCGATGTCCTTTATTAAAGAATATGCGGCAGCATTCATTTGTTTATTGATTTTTGTTCGGTTTTAGATATTGTTAAAACCGGAATCTATAAGACGCACAAGCGCATCAACAGCGAGTTCTTCGTCTGTTCCGTCGGCAATGATCTTAATAGCAGTGTCTCCAACTATACCGAGCGATAAAACCCCAAGCAAACTCTTTGCGTTAACCCTTCTGTCTTCCTTCTCGATCCAAATAGAAGATTTGAATTCGTTTGCTTTCTGTATAAAGAAGGTTGCGGGACGAGCATGCAGACCTATCTGGTTTTTAACTGTTGCTTCCTTAACAAACATAAGAATTTCTCCTTTTGATTTATTTGTTCTTATATAATTTCTTCTTTTATCGGGAAAATAATCTCTTCCACATTACTATTATAGCATAAAAGGGTAAAAGGTCAATGCCCGATTTTCATACAATTTGAGGTTGTCGCTTATTTTTGGTATTCTTGTAAAAACTGCGCTGTTTTCAAGCCCCTTGTTTTGTTGATAACTCACATACTCTTGATTTATATTGTCTTTTATGGTAATATTATTGCAGTTTCAGTCGGAAGGAGACAGTTTTATGCAGAACGATTTGTGGAACCAATATTCAATGTATAGCATAAGAAGCGACGAGAAAAAAGCACTTGGAAAAGCCTATAATAAAATAGGTCTTTCTTTGCTTGTATATTTTATATTATCGGTTGCGATCTCCTTTTTATACGCATTTTTGTTTTACGTTCCCGTCATTTCCGACTTCTTAAAGTGCGAAACGGGCGAAAACCTCTTTTCTACGGTTATAAACGTTTTCTGTATGGTTATCCCGTTTTTCCTTTTAAGGTCTAAAAAAAGCCACTACCACGCACCGACCGTAAAGCCTTTAAAGCTTTCTTCAACCCTTAAATACCTTTCTCTCGGCTTCGGTGCCTTCTACGTTTCAAATTTCGTTTCAAATCTTTTTATGAATATATGTGCGGCGGTGGGAATAACCCTATCTCAACCCGATTTTTCACTCCCGTCTTCGCCCGTTGCCGCATTCATTTTCTTCCTTCAGATGACCCTCGGCGCAGGAATCTTTGAAGAGCTTCTTTTCAGAGGTGCCGTTTTGGGAAACCTTCGCCGCTTTGGCGACAAGACCGCCATTTTAGCCTCGGCGTTTCTCTTTGCCGCATTCCACGGAAATCTCATTCAGGCACCCTTCGCCTTTGTTCTCGGGCTTTACCTCGGCTACGTTGCCTGCAAAACGGATAATATTGTTTACTCTATTCTTATCCACGCTACCAACAACGGCGTTGCGGTTCTTCTAACCTTCCTCTCGTCTATTTTAAACGAGCAAATATACACCTTTATAGGCATTATATACGCGGCCATCTCAATGCTCTTCGGAATTATAGGTCTTGTTTTGGAGCTTCTTACCGCGTCGAAAGAGCTTCCTCTGAAAAAAGAAGAGGGAATTTTAACGATACCTCAGAAATTCGGAAGACTTTTTGCCTCGCCTTCGGTAATCGTTCTCCTTTTGCTTTGTCTCTTTATAACGGCATCCTACGTTCAGTTCGGGCCGGTTGCAAATTAACCGACACTTAATGGAAGCGAGATTTTTATGAAGAAGGAACTAACCGATATAGATTTTATGCGCCTTGCCTTAAAGGAAGCCGAAAAGGCGTCAAAAAAGGGAGAGGCTCCCATCGGCGCCGTTATTGTAAAAGACGGGGTCGTTATCTCAGCGGCGCATAACCTCAGAGAAAAAAAGAAAAACGCGCTTTACCACGCCGAAGTCCTCGCTATTGATAAGGCGTGTAAAAAACTCGGCGGTTGGCGGCTCCCGAGCTGCACCCTTTACGTAACGCTCGAGCCTTGTCCGATGTGCGCGGGAGCAATAATTAATTCAAGAATTGACCGTGTTGTTTTCGGAGCCTCGGATAAAAAGGCGGGGTCGGTTTGTTCGGTGGTGGAGCTCTTTTCGCTCGATTATAACCACAAGCCGCTCTGTGAAGGCGGAGTTTTAGCCGAAGAATGCGGAGAAATATTAACAAAATTCTTTAAAAATTTGAGAAAAAAGGAGAAAATCTAATGAAAAAGTGCGTGGTGTTCGACCTTGACGGAACCCTTCTTAATACG
>JAZNVP010000004.1:0-8157 GCA_045592865.1 Oscillospiraceae bacterium | reverse complement strand
ATGGTGAGAAGGCGGTCAACTACAACCGTGACGTTGAGATATTCCCCGTTCTTAACGCGATGTTCGATATGATCTACGGGGTTTCCCCCTATAACTCCCCTACCGATATGGGCGTTAATATGGCGGGAAACTGCATTATTGACGACGAGGTTACGGTTAAGGCTTCCAAAAAAGAGATCATCCGCCGTTACTATACTGCCCTTTGCAATCAGCTTCAGGGCGAAGAAAACGACGATGCGGTATATAAACTTGAACTTCTGATGAAGCAGGCAGGAATAACTGACTCCGACCGTCCCGTTATAAGCGCGGCTCTCACCAAGGCAGAACTCACCGGTGCTCCTGCTGCGGCTATTGAACTGTCCGACGGCAGAATTATAACCGGCAAAACTTCGAGTCTTCTCGGTTCATCTGCGGCGGTTCTTCTTAACGCTTTAAAGGCTCTTGCGGGAATACTCGACGAAATTCACCTTATTTCCCCTGCAACGATAGAGCCCATTCAGCATCTTAAGATAGATTTTCTCGGAAACCACAATCCGAGACTTCATACCGACGAGGTGCTTATCGCTCTTGCTATCTGCGCCGCGACCAACCCACTCGCAGAAAAGGCTCTCGATCAGTTGCCTCGGCTTAAGGGTTGCGAACTTCATTCAAGCGTTATTCTCTCGCAGATCGATGACAAGACCCTTAAAAAGCTTGGCATAAACGTTACCTGCCAACCTAAATACCAGACCAAAAAACTTTATCACGCAAAATAGAGGATAAACATGAAAAGATATTCAGCCGAAAGCATCTATAACGGCCGCCTTATCGTTTATTTAGAGGGGGTTGGAAGATACGAGATTCTCAGAGTTACCGCCGAGCTTTTCAAAGCCGACGTTCCCGCTTGTATCGTTCCTATCCCGAGAGAAAACAAGAGGCAGTGCCTTTCCAATATGCTTCTTTTATCCGACCGATTTGGTGAGGATATAATCATTGGCGCCGAGATAGGCTCTTCCAAAAAAGAGATCAGAGAGGCAAGAAAAAACGGCGCAAAGATGGTTGTTCTGAAAAGGGCGGAAGAAAAAATAATTAAATACGCAAAAAAATTAGGGCTTATCGTTCTTTCGGAAGAAACCAACCCGAGCCTCGCCGCTATTTCGGTTTCGGCAGGTGCGGATATCATTGCCGTCACAGAGAAGGTAGAAGACTTTCTGTCACCTTCCGTTACGGACAGACTTTTCGTTTCAGTTAAGGACGAAAAGGAAATTGCCGCTTTAAAAGAAAAGGGGCATTTCGGCTATATTCTGTCCTCTCCAATAGTAACCGAAGAATTACTGAAAGAAAAAAATTATCCGCCTATGAAAGAAGAGGCAGACGAGATCTTAAAGCTTATAAATGAATAAAAAAAGGGGCGAACACTGTTCGCCCCTTTTTTATTTAATTCGTCGGCTACGCCCGACACCGCACTTCTTCACTCTTACCTATTACCTAAAAAAAGGTTCCCCGAAGGGAACCTTTTTTATTTATCCTATTTCCTCGAGGGCAAGTGCTAACTGCGCGGGGCAGGACGTGTTTTTATAGCCGCACTTTATGTCCTTTAATCTGTCGATTACCTCGTCCTTATGCATTCCCTTAACGAGACTTGCGATGCCCTTAAGGTTGCCGTTGCAGCCGCCTATAAAGGTAACGTCCTCCACAATTCCGTTACCGTCAATTTCAAGAATAATTTCTCTCGAACAGGTGCCTTTTGTTTTATAGTTATAGGTCATTTTTCTTCTCTCCTTTTGTTATACATCCCGTAAAAAGTTTTCAACAACCGAAATTGTTCAAAAGTTGAAAACTACCGAATTAAGTGGCTCCAGTATGCCGTTTTCGGCAGAATATCCGTCTGTTGATAACTCCAAATTCTTGGCATTTTCGGCAAGAAATCTGATGTTTTTCGCCGCTTTCGACATATTGAGAACACACACCGTTTTCTTATTTCCGAGTTCTCTTTCGATTATCACCAAACCCTCGTAGATCGGCTCTATCACTGCTTTCGCGGTGCTGAAGAGGTCTTTATTTTCCGAACGAAAAGCCGAGAGTTTCTTTAAGTATTCGAGGGTATTATACCTATCTCCCTCATCAGAATAATACATTCTGTTGAATGGGTCGCCATATCCTTCCATAGAAACCTCGTCTCCGTAATAGATCTGCGGGTTTCCCGGGAGCATATAAAGCACGGTGAATGCCGATTTAACCATAAGAGCGCCGAGCTTTCGCTCCTCTTCGGTCATTCTTTTGGTGCTCATCCATTCCTTATCTCTTCCGTTTTCCTCTTCACCCGAGAGAGCTGTCAGAATTCTCTTTGTATCGTGGGTCGAGAGAAAGTTCATAAGGTTTTTTATCGCATACTCGGGGTAATTCTCAAGCACGGTTTCAACCGTTTCCTTGAAATAATCGGTCGCGCCGTATTTTAAAAGGTTTATAACGGCATCGCGGAAGGGATAGTTCATAACCGAGTCCATTTCCTCGCCCATTAAAAACTTTCGGCGGCAGGAATAACTTATCTTATTGGAAGCATCCTCCCAGACCTCGCCTATAACAACGGCGTTTTTATTTTCCCTCTTAACCGCAGAGTAAACCTCTTTTAAGAACGAATCGGGAAGCTCGTCGGCAACGTCGAGTCTGAACCCGTCGATACCGAGACCCATCCAATAACTTATAACGCCGTTTTCTCCGCAGATAAAGCGGACGTAGTCCTCGTTCTCCTCGTTAACCTCGGGGAGAATTTTTATTCCCCACCAAGCGTTATACTCTTCGGGCCAGTTTTTAAAGTTATACCAGTTATAATAGGGCGAGTTTTTCGACTGATATGCGCCCAAGGACTCATATCTTCCGTATTTATTAAAATAGATGCTGTCATCCCCCGTGTGACTGAAAACACCGTCGAGAATAATCTTCATTCCCTCTTTGTGAAGCGCATCCACCAAAGCCTTGAAGTCCTCCACGCTTCCGAGGTAGCTATCGGGCTTTAAGTAATCGGAGGTGTCATACCTGTGGTTTGACTGCGCCTCAAATATGGGGTTGAGATATACCGTTTTAACGCCGAGTTCTTTAAGATAAGGAATTTTCTCCCTTATTCCGTCGAAATCTCCGCCGAAGAACTCGTTATTCTTAACGATGCCCTTCTCGTCGGGGCGAAAAGAGGGAACCTTGCCTTTATTTTCTGCCCAGACTCTCCCCTCGACAGCTTTCTTTTCCTTTCCGCCGGACGCAAACCTATCGGGGAATATCTGATAGAAAAGGTCGCCGAAAAAGCTTTCGGTGCGCTTAAACTCGTTATAGACGGTTATCTGAAAATCAGAACCGACCGAGTCTATAACACCTTCACCGAAACGGCTCCTGGTTATAAACTTTTCACCGAAATTAGAGTTAAATCTGAACCGATAGAAATAAAGTCCCGCTTCGGACGGGGTGAATTTCACTCTGAATGAAGAAAACCCGTCCTTCATACCGAGGTATTCTGATGGAATTATTTTTTCTTTCCCGTCATAAAACCTGACCGAAAGAGAAACGTCCCGCGGGTAAACGGGCGACTCTATTTCGAGGTAAAACTCAACCTCGGTGCCGCATTTTACGGCACCGAAGGGCTTTTTATATTCAATTTTTCTTGAATTAAACCTGCAAAGCATAGACGTTTCCTTTATAGATGCCAGATGGTGTTGCGGTAGTCCATAATAGACCTGTCGGCAGAGAACACACCTGCACCCGCGGTGTTCGAGAGCATCATTTTTGCAAACTCGTTACCGTTTTTATAGATCTCTCCCGTTCTTCTCGATGCTTCCTTGTAGCTCGTGAAATCGGCAAGAGCCATATAATAATCTGAATACTTAAGGCTTCCGACGATATCGTCGAACCTTTCTCCGTTAAAGCCTTTCTCCAAAAGGTCGATCGCCATTTTAACGTCGGCATCGGTTGAATAGATATCATAGGGGTTATAGCCCTCGGCTCTTCTCTTATCGACCTCGTCTGCCCTCATACCGAAGATAACGATGTTATCCTTGCCAACCGCATCGTGAATTTCAACGTTAGCACCGTCCATCGTGCCGAGGGTGATAGCGCCGTTTATCATAAACTTCATATTACCCGTTCCCGATGCCTCGGTTCCTGCGAGTGAGATCTGTTCGCTTATCTCACTTGCGGGCATAAGCATTTCGGACATAGTTACGTTATAGTCCTCAATGAAAACAACGTTGAGTTTTTTCTTTATCTCGGGGTATTTCTCAATCTCCTTGGAGATGCAATAGATAAGCTTTATGATCTGTTTTGCCATATAATAACCCGGCGCCGCCTTGGCTCCGAAGATATAGGTTCTTGGGGTTACGGGGAAATTCGGGTCCTCTTTCAGTTTTCCGAAGAGGTAGATTATATGAAGGGCGTTAAGCTGCTGCCTTTTATATTCGTGAAGCCTTTTGACCTGAACGTCGAAGATGGTTTCGGGATCTAACTGAACCCCCGACTTCTTAAAGACGTGGTCACAGAACGCCTTCTTGTTCTGAAGCTTTATCTCTCGAAGGCTACTTAGCACCGATTCATCCTCTCTGTATTTTAAGAACTCAGAAAGACGTGAAGCGTCCTTTTTGTATCCGTCGCCGATGGTTTCGTCCAAAAGGTCAGTCAGACCCTTGTTGGACTGAAGGAGCCATCTTCTATATGCAATACCGTTGGTTACGTTCTTGAACTTGTAGGGGTAAATCGCATAGAAATCGGCGAAAACGCTCTCCTTAATGATCTCGGAATGAAGCTTTGAAACACCGTTAACGCTATGCGAAACGTGGCAGCAGAGGTTAGCCATTCTGACCGAATGACCCCATATTACCGCCGTTCTCTCGGCTCTGAAGTAATCCCCGAGCGAAGAAACGTATTCAAAGGTCTTATTGCTGATCTCACGGACGATCTGATAAATTCTCGGGAGCACCCTTTTAAAGAGTTCCTCATCCCAACACTCAAGCGCCTCTTTCATAACGGTATGGTTAGTGTAAGCGAAGGTGCGGCAGGTGATATCGTAAGCCTTATCCCAAGTATATCCGCAGTCGTCAAGAAGCACCCTCATAAGCTCGGGGATAGCGAGTGTGGGGTGGGTGTCGTTGATATGGATAGCAACCTTTTCGGCAAGATTATCGAGCGTTCCGTAGGTTTCGATATGTTTTGAAACGATGTCTCCAACCGAAGCCGCGCTCATAAAATACTGCTGACGAAGTCTGAGCTCCTTGCCCTGCTGGTGATTATCGTTAGGATATAGAACCTTACTTATTGCCTCGGCTTCCGACTGTTTCGAAACGGCGTTAACGTAGTCACCGCTGTTGAAAAGTTCCATATCGAAGCCGTGGCTCTCTGCCTTCCAAAGACGGAGCACCGATACCGCTTCCGAACCGTAACCCGAAACATACATATCGTAAGGCACGGCGTCAACAACCGTTCCGCCGCGGTGGTTTATCATATGATAGCCGTTATCCCAGATCTCGTCGATCTCACCGTCGAAATGAACGGGAACGGTTTTATCCGACCTCTTATTAAGCCAGACCTCGCCGCCGGGGAGCCAGTTATCAGGAAGCTCCTTCTGCCATCCCTCAACGATCTTCTGCTTGAATATTCCGTATTCATAGCAGATAGAGTAACCCTGCGCAAGACAGTCGGTTGTTGCCATCGCGTCCAAGAAACAAGCGGCAAGACGGCCAAGACCGCCGTTACCGAGACCTGCATCGGGCTCCTCTTCGTAAAGGTCTGAAAGCTTGACACCCTTTTCCTTAAGGGCTTCCTCGAAAGTCTCGTTGAGTCCGAGATTATAAAGGCCCGTTTTCAAGGAACGGCCCATAAGAAATTCCATACTGATATAATATATTCTCTTTGAGCCTCTGCCGGTCTGCTTCTCCTCATACTGCTCACGTTTATTCATAAGCACAGAGTTAACGACCGACGAAACGGCGCGGTATATTTCATTATTCGATGCATCGCTGAAATCTTTACCGCAGTCTTTTTTAAGAACGTCTTCAATTGATTTAATTATTTCGTTTTTATTCATTTATTTACTCCCATCTATAGAATTCCTTTATATTATATCCAATTCCGACACAAAAAGCAATCATTTTAACGCTTTTCCTATACTAACGCCGCTATAATAGTGCTTTAATATCTCCTCATAGCTTTTTCCTTCACCCGCCAACTCCTCGGCCCCCGTTACAGAAAAGCCCACCTGATGCCCTACCCCTTTCGACAAGACCTCGTATTCCTCTTCCTTTTCACGAAGCTCGAAAACGGTTGAATATATGCCGCACTGCCGTCTGAAATCGTCGGCAGGAATTATTTTCTCCCCCGCCATAATCTCCTTTACCTTTTCCCCGTCGGACACAACGGAAAACCCGTCCGAGACGCCGTAAAGTTCCATAAGATGCGTTTTATTTAACGTCTGCCTTTCAGTGACGCTATCAGACTCAACGGGCAAAAGATAAGGGACTTCTTCGCCGAACACCGATTTATAGGAAAGTGTGCTCCCGCCCGAGCTTTGATGGAAAGCCGCTAAAATAGGCTTGTTTTCATACAGGAGAACCTGTCCTTCCACTGAGGAGACTACCTCTTCTATCCACTCTGCATCACCACCCGTTTCACTCCAGAGATAGCCCTCTTCTTTTGAAGGCGAAAACTCCCCTCTTTCCTTTAAGGTGTTTAAGATAACGGCAAAGGCTTTATAGCATTCTTCGTCTCCCTCTGTCCCGTAAACCGAAACGAGCGCCGAGAGAATATCCCCTTTACTTTCTTTCTCGCCCGAGATAAGACCGAGAAGTTCGAAAACCCCAATGGGAAGCGCTAAAACCAAAAGTCCGCAAAAAAGCCTTAAAACAAATCTTTTCATATCCTTTTCATTCCTCCGTTCTATTGACTTTGCACCGATAATTTAGTAAAATTACTATTATATATCTATGAAAAATAAAATTAATTATGAGGTGTTTTTCCGTTATGAATATAAAAAGGATCTATTCTGTTTTCGGTGTTGCCGCCGTTCTCTGCCTTGCCTTAAGGTTTTTCCAGCTCCTTTCGGGCATTGAGCACGAAACGGGACTCACTAAAGGAAACGCGGCGTCCTATCTTTTCCCCGCCTTCCTTATAGTTTCGGTTTTGGCGCTTTTGTTCGTTTGCAGGTTTTCATACGGGGTTGCGAAAATAACGGTATTTGAGATCCCGAAAAGCTTCGCGGCGGGACTTTTTATGCTCGGTGTTTCATTTATTTCCGACTCGATAATGCTTATCATTAACTTTAAGGATAATAAATTTTTGGTTCTCGCCTTTTTGGAGATAATCCTCTCGCTTTTATCGGCTGCAGGAATGCTCCTTTTAGCCTTTGCCGTCCGCCGAGACAGTAAACGAAGCGTTTCTCTTTTAATATTCTGCCCCGTTATGCTTTATTCGGTAAAGCTTATTTCGCTCTTTATGACGAGCGTTTCGATATCGTCCTCCCTTTCGGTCTCGCTTATCCTTTTCAAGATAATATTTATGCTCCTTTTCTATCTGGAAAGCCTTCAGTTCCTTTTTGATCCCGATATGGAAAAGAGCACCTCGCTCGTTATTTTCTACGCTCTTGCGGCTTCGCTTATAACAATTTCGGATATAGTTCCTAACTACCTTCTTCTTGTTATAAACCCCGAAAAATATAGCCTTTTGACCGAGCCCGTTTCCTTCCCCGACGTTTTCTTCTGCCTATACGCAATAGCATTTGCAGTCAGCGTTATCGGTTCGGTTATCAAAAAAAGCACACTTCTTAAAAGCAAACTCACAGAGGAGTAAACAATGGAAAACTTGGATTTAATTCGCATTCCTGCCATAGCACTCAGAGGTCTCGTTGCGTTCCCCAATAACGCGCTCACCTTTGACGTTGGCAGAGAAAAATCAAAAAACGCCATAATCAAGGCGATAGAAAAGGGGCAGAAGATCTATCTCGTTTGTCAGAAGGACTTCGACTCCGTGGACCCCGAAGCCGAAAAGCTTTATTCGGTGGGCGTTGTTGCCGAGCTTAGTCAGACTATGAAGATCAAGGACGGAAATATCCGCGTTGTTGCGAACGGTCTTTACCGCGCAAAAACGGTGGAAATGATAAACGGGAAAACAAGTCTCGAAGCGGTCGTTGCACCCTATCCCGAAAAG
>JAZNVP010000003.1:0-16756 GCA_045592865.1 Oscillospiraceae bacterium | reverse complement strand
GCCTGCAGCAAACATAGCAAAGGAACTTGCGAAAACAATATTTCCGCAAGAAGCGAGTCCTGCAGCAATACCTACCATATTTCCTTCCGCGATACCGCAGTCAATAAATCTTTCTGGACAAGCCTTATTAAAAATCATAGTTTTAGTAGCTTCTGCAAGATCGGCATCTAAAACGAAGAGGTTATCATATGATTTAGAAAGGTCCGCGAGTGCGTGTCCGTAGCTTTCTCTGGTTGCTAATTTCATATTATTTAACCTCCTTTAATTCGTCCATAGCGATATTAAACTGTTCTTCATTGGGAGCTTTACCGTGCCAAGAAACCTGGTTTTCCATAAAAGAAATACCCTTTCCTTTTACGCTGTTAAGAATAATAGCGGTGGGTTTTTCGGTTTCATTATCGGCGAGAGTAAATGCTCTGTCCAAATCATCAAAGTCGTGAGCATCAGCCTTAATAACGTTAAAACCGAATGCAGCGTATTTCTCATCGAGCGGTTCAGGTGAGTTAACTTCACTTAAGGTTCCGTCTATCTGCATTTTATTATAGTCAACAATTACTCTGAGGTTTGAAAGCTTTTTCTGACCTGCAAACATTGCGGCTTCCCAAACCTGACCCTCTTCTGACTCTCCGTCACCGGTAATAGCGTAAACCTTAAAATCTTTATTAGCATACTTTGCATAATAAGCCATACCGCAAGCGGCAGAGACGCCTTGACCTAATGAACCGGTAGACATATCAACACCGGGTGTTCCCTTCATATCAGGATGGCCCTGAAGCATAGCATCAGGCTTACGAAGCTTTGCGATTTCATCTTTACTAAAGAAGCCTTTTTCTGCCAAAACCGCATACAATGCAGGAGCAGCATGTCCTTTTGATAAAACTACTCTGTCGCGATCGGACCAATCAGGCTTATTGACGTCAACGTTGATCTTATAAAAATATAAATAAGCAAGTAAATCTGCTATCGACATTGAACCGCCCGGATGACCAGATTTTGCATTAAAAGTTCCAACCAGAATGCTTTTTCTTATCTCGTTGGCTTTAACTTTTAACTCTCTTTTGATTTCGTCTTTCATTTTATTCCTCCTGATAGTTTATGTAAAAAGTCTTCAAAATAACTCGGTAATTCGGTTTCAAAACACATATTCTTTTTGGTGGTTGGATGGCAAAATTCAATCTCTTTTGCATGTAAACACTGGCCGTTAAGCTCTGAAATGTATTTTCTCGGCCCGTAAACACTGTCACCTGCTACCGCGTGTCCTATATGCGCCATATGAACTCTTATCTGATGGGTTCTGCCTGTTTCAAGATTGACCTTAACAAGAGAAAACCCGTTATATTCTTCAAGCACCTCGTAGTGTGATATCGCAGACTTTGAGTTTTTAAGAGTAACCGTCATTTTCTTTCGATCCTTAGGATCTCTGCCTATCGGAGCATTCACAGTTCCTTTAGATTCCTTAAATCTGCCGTAGCAAACGCAATAATAAACCCTTTTAACGTTATGCTTCTTTATCTCATCGGCTAAAAAATTATGCGCTGCATCATTTTTTGCAACAACTAAAAGACCGCTTGTATCTTTATCAATTCTGTGAACAATACCGGGTCTTATCTCACCGTTTATGCCTGAAAGTCGACCTTTGCAATGAAACAATAATGCGTTAACAAGCGTTCCGTTTAGATTTCCAGCTGCCGGATGGACAACCATACCTTTTTGCTTGTTAATAACGAGAATATCATCATCCTCATATACAATATCTAAAGGAATATCCTCAGGAATTATATCAACTTCTTCGGGATCGTTCAACGTTACTACGACTAAATCCCCGGGTTTTACTATATAACTTTTTGATAAAACTTTGTCGTTAACAGTTACTTCCCCGTTCTGAATTAAAATTTGGGCTTTAGCACGGGTAAATCCTTCAATATTATCTGCAATAAATTTATCTAATCTGGAAGAGATATCGTTTTCAACCGGCAATTCAATCTTCTGCATTTTTCTTTTCCTTGTCAAAAAATAAAATGTAAACTACCATTGCAATTCCGCCCAAGGTAATGCACATATCTGCAAAATTAAAAATTGCAAAATCGATAATCTTGATATAGATAAAATCAACAACATAACCTAAAGAAATCCTGTCAATTAAATTACCGATTCCTCCGGCAACAACTGCTGAAATGGTGTATATCAAGAAATGGTTTTTAATCTTTCCTGAAAAAACAGCAAACAAACCGATGAGCAAAAATAAACTCGTAAGCCCGACCAAGATGAATTTATTGTCTTGAAACATGCTGAACGCTGCTCCGGTATTCTCGCAGTATTTCAGAACTAAAACCTCGCCAAGAACGCTAACCTCATCGATCCCCTTTAAATAAGTAACCGATAAAAATTTTGTAAATTGATCTATACCGATCAATAAAAGCATTATGATAGAAGGAAGTAATTTTTTGAAAAATTTAATATTAAGCAACCTCCTTTTATTCATAAATTCCGCCGAAAACATAAGTCTTCGGCGGGAATTTAATTAACCGATAATGTTTCTGCAACGTTTACAGAGTGTCGGATGATCTGAATCTTCACCAACAGTTTTGCTGAACGACCAACATCTTTCACATTTTTCGCCATCAGCCTTTTCAACGTTAACAGAAAGATCGATATCCTCAGCTACGTATGCTCCTTTACCGTCTGCTACTAATTCAACCGCAGAAGTTATGAAGATCTCAGCTAAGCTATCAATATTTTCGGAAATAAACGCATTAAGACCGGCGTCTTTAGTGAATAATGTTATCTTGGATTCAAGTGAAGAGCCGATAACCTTATCAGCACGTGCAATTTCAAGAGCTTTTTTCACTTCGTCTCTAAGAGCGTGTATCGTTTCGAATTTATTTAAAAATTCATCGTTAACACAAATGTCAGTTTTCTCAGGCATATCTGTTAACATAACACTTTTCACATTAGAATATTCGGATGTTTTCGGGAGAAATCTCCAAATTTCGTCCGCTGTGAACGACAGAATGGGTGCCAACAGCTTAGTTAAAGCAACGAGTATCTTGTAAATCGTTGTTTGCGCTGCCCTTCTCGAAGCAGAATCTGCTGCCTCAACGTATAATCTGTCTTTGCAGATATCCAAATAGAAGTTGGAAAGATCAACAACACAGTAATTGTGAACTGCATGATAAATGATATGGAAATCAAAGTTGTCATAAGATGTTTTGCATTTATCTATAAGTTCGTTTAGCTTATAGAGAGCCCATTTATCTATGTCAGTCAGGTTTTCAACCGATACCATATCCTTGTCGGGATTGAAATCGTTAAGGTTACCTAAGATAAATCTTGCAGTGTTTCTGATCTTTCTGTAAACCTCAGATAACTGAGTCAAAATCTGCTTAGAAATTCTAACGTCAGAATGGTAGTTACTGGACGCAACCCATAAACGAAGAAGGTCTGCGCCATATTGCTTGATAATATCTTCGGGAACGATACCGTTGCCAAGTGATTTAGACATCTTCTTGCCTTCGCCGTCAACAACCCAACCGTGTGTGCAAACTGCCTTATAAGGCGACTTTCCTGTCCAAGCAACAGACGTGAGAAGTGAAGACTGGAACCAACCTCTGTATTGGTCATTACCTTCAAGATAAAGGTCAGCAGGCCACTTGAGGTCTTCCCTTTCCATTAATACTGCTGCATGGGTAACTCCTGAGTCAAACCAACCGTCCATAGTATCGGTCTCTTTATAGAACTCCTTACATTTACATACAGGACATTCTGCACCTTCGGGTAATAACTCCTCAACGGGATATTTCCACCAAGAATCAGCACCTTCTTTAGCAAAAATAGCCGATACCTTGTTGATAGACTCGTCGGTCAAATAATCTTTATTACAGTTTTTGCAGAAGAATATCGGGAACGGAACACCCCAGTTACGCTGACGAGAAATGCACCAGTCAGAACGGTCAGAGATCATTCCTGCAATTTTTCCCTCTCCCCAGTCAGGTATCCACTGAACACCGTGAACAGCTTCAAGAGCTTCCTTCTTAAACTTTTCTATAGAGCAGAACCATTGCTCAGTAGCTCTGAAGATGATCGGGTTCTTACAACGCCAACAATGAGGATACTGGTGTTGAATCTTCTTTTCGGCTAACAAAGCACCGCTTTCTTTAATGTCTTTTAAGATCTCAACGTTAGCTTCGTTAGTAGTCAGACCCTCGAATTTACCTGCTTCTGCAGTCATTCTTCCCTTACTGTTAACGGGAACGATAATATCTATATCTTTATAATGGTTGCAAACCTCAAAGTCCTCAACACCGAATCCGGGTGCGGTGTGAACGCAACCTGTTCCGCTATCGAGAGTTACGTGGCTTCCAACTATAACCTTAGAAACTCTGTCTATAAAAGGATGCTGACAGTCAATAAGCTCTAAATCAGATCCCTTTGCTTCTGCAACAACCTCATAATCAGAAATACCTGCATCGGTCATAACTGATTTAATAAGTTCAGTAGCAATAACGTATATCTCTTCTCCGCACTTAACGAAAGAATAGTTATACTCAGGTCCAAGACAAACAGCCAAGTTTCCGGGTAAGGTCCATGTGGTTGTTGTCCATATAACAAAATATGTTTTATTAGGGTCAACGCCAAGTCCTGTTAAAACACCCTTGTCGTCTTTAACTGCAAACTTAACGTAAATAGAATCGCAAGGAATATCCTCATATTCGATCTCTGCCTCAGCAAGTGCAGTTTCGCAGTTGGGACACCAATAAACAGGCTTTAATCCTTTATAAATATAACCCTTTTTATACATATCACCGAAAATCTGAATTTCTTTTGCTTCAAATTCAGGCTTAAGGGTTAAATAAGGATCTTTATAATCGCCTATAACACCAAGTCTTTTAAACTGGTTCCTCTGAATATCAATATATGAATTAGCATAATCGTAACAAGCAGAACGTATATCCAAAGGAGTAAGAGAAGCTTTATCTTTAGCTAATTTCTTAACTGCTTTTAATTCGATCGGCAGTCCGTGAGTATCCCAACCGGGAACAAATGGAGCCTTGTAGCCGTTCATGTTCTTATATTTAACGATAAAGTCTTTTAACACCTTGTTCATTGCGGTTCCAAGGTGAATATCTCCGTTAGCAAAAGGAGGACCGTCATGAAGAACGTAAAGTTCCTTTCCTTCATTCTTATTAATGATTTCTTCATAAAGGTTATCGTCTTCCCAATCCTTTAAAAATTCAGGTTCTCTCTGAGGAAGACCTGCCTTCATAGGAAAATCGGTTTTGGGTAGATTTAATGTGCTATTGTAATCTGTTGCCATTTATAATTTATCCCTTCAAAATTAGTTACTGTAGTCCTCGCCGAAAGTTAAATCAGCAAAAATTGATTTGTTCTCAGAATCGATCTCGTCTCCGCCGAGAGTTAACTGTTCAGCCTCTTCTTCGGTTTCCGCAAGTTCGGGAGCTTCTTCAACCGCTACAACGTCCTCAGCTGCAACAGTTTCGTTTATCTCAGTTTCAGCTACCTCGTCTTCTGCCTCATCATCCTCGAAATCAGGAAGAGCGGTTATAAGATCAAGGTGGTGTTTATATAAATCTAAAAGGTTTGCTTTGAAAGAAGCAACCTCTTTCTGCATCTTAACTAAGCCTTTGCTTTCCTTTTCCAACTCTTTAGCCAGTTTCTTTTCAGCATTTTCTCTTTTTTCGGAAAGAGTCGCTTCTATTTCACTTACTTCTTTCTGAGCATCAGCGATGATCTTCTCTGCTTTTGCCTTAGCATCCTTAACTAAACTGTCAGAAAGCTTCTGAGCTGCAAGAAGAGTAGTTTTAAGGCTTTCTTCTTGTTCACGGTATTCCTCTATACCCTCTGCTAAAACAACTAATTTTTCTTCAAGCTCTTCGTTTCTGTCCATCAATTCTTCAAAAGCCTTTGCGGTTTCTGCTAAGAACTGATCTACGTCTTCAGCCTTATATCCGAAAACAGCAGTTTTCTCAAACTGAACCTCGCGAATAGTATCTGCATTAATCATAATGTCTCTCCCCTATTTATATAAATTTTTTAACAACTAATTTAATTCTGTCCTTCTGAGTTCTTCCGGACATATCCTCTAATATAAATTTTCCGTAACCCCTTACCGATAACTTTGAACCACAGTTTATCTTTTTAGAGGTGTTTTTAATGATTTCCCCGTTAACAAAAACCATACCGGATGAGATCTTATCACAAGCATCTGATCTTGATAATTTGCAAAGTGAAGCGGTAATGGCATCCAGTCTATCTGAAGCAACAATATACGTTGCTGACGCAGTTTTGGGCGTGTAATTAAATTCACCAAGCGAAATCTCTTTAATTTCAACACCACTTTTGCCGACAGAGTCTAATTCATTGCAGATAATGTCCGCAACAACTGATTTGCAAATAACAACTGCATAATCGTCAAAAATGCATATATCTCCAATCATAGATCGTTTAATATTAAGATTCATCAAAGCACCGAGTATGTTCCTGTGCCCTAAATATTCGGTATTATTAAAAAACATTTTAAGAAATCTAATTGGAAAATCAGTCGGTTCATCATCTGAATAAACACAAAGAATCTTTCTTTCTGCATTTTCATAACCGCCGAAAAGCATAAAGTTCTCGAAATATCTGTTTTTATAAACAGATAAAACGGTGGCTGCTTCAAAATCATCTAAAAAATCAGAAAATTTTAGATAATCCTGCCTTTCATAGCTAAGATCAGCATATTCATTAATCTTGTTAACAAATATGTTATCCTGCATTAGAAGAAAACACCGTTATTTTCAAGTTCGTCAAGAAGATCGCCCATAAAATCAACGTTGTAAGGCGTGATAATAAAGGTGCTGTTTGCAACCCTCTTTATCTGGCCGTTGTTTGCATAAGCAACGCCGCTTAAAAAGTCGATAAGTCTTCTTGAAACCTCTTTGTTTGTTGATTCGAGGTTTAAGACAACGGTTCTTTTCGAAAGTAAATGATCTGCAATAGTGCTGGCATCATCAAATCTTTCAGGCTTAACTAAAACAACCTGAAGCTGAGCTGTTGCGTGGATGTTAACAACTCTGTTTCTTCCCTTATGTTCGTTTTCGGTGTCTTCAGTTTTCTTTCTGCGATCCATTAATGAAGGTTCAATAGTTTCTGCAACTACTTCTTCCTCATCTTCTCCGTTTTTCATTAAGTTTTTAATGGTATCAAGAACTGACATATATTTAAACCTCCAAAATTAATCATAATTTCGCTTCTTATATTATGCGACAAAATGCCGATAATGTCAACTAATTTATATGCTTTCCGTCATATAGATTTTTACCGCCAACAACAATTTCGTCGTAAATTCTCAAATAAGAACTATCGGGTAAACCTTTTTTAGAAATTACGTATCCATCGGCTTCGTAAAGTATATCAACTTTTTTGAATACTATCTGATTTCCCATTCTTATATAAACGCCTTTTTGCTCGTCTTTCATTCTTAACGAGTCCTTACTGATCTTGAGCCCGTCGTAGCTGTTGAAAATAATGTTTGCAGAATAATATCTTGCCGAAGAAATATATTCTGACATTTCGTCACAACTTAGTATAACAACGGCTTCATCGCCTTCCTCACTGTATTCAACGCTATCTATATTCATTTTCATCTTGTTAGAGCCGTTAAAGGAGAAATTGACGTCTACTGTTGACCCGACCTTAAGCCTGTCCGCTACCTTTGACGATGTCGTAAAAGCATAGTTCCAAATATAATCGGTTATGATCTTTCCAACGTGATTACTTTCAGATTTAATCTGAGCATTGCCTGTAATAATGGCATATTTATCTGCATAAGATTTCTCCTTGAAACTTTCGCAGGATAATGCCTCTTCATAGCCGTCACTTCCCGAAACAAAGAAGCCGGAAGTGTGCGACGATATAACAGAATAACTGCCGGTTAAATTATTTTTAAGAGAGGTTATCTTGGAATCTATTTCTTTTATCTGCTCGTCATAGTTATCCTCAATTCCAAGAGACAGTCTTCTTCGGTTTAAATAAATGAGTAAATCGTCTTTATCCTCGGTGAAATCGGTCATTACTCCAAGAACAGCCTTATCGTAAACGTTTCCAAAGAATTTGTCTATTTGTTTAGAAACCAGATCAACGTCGTATGATTTTAGTGCTCCTTCATTCTGAGAAGACTCAAGAACCGATTTTTGATGCTCCAGAGCGATTATCTGCATCTGGATTTCAGAGTCGCTTGAGTTTTTATAGGCTATAGCAACGTTATTAGATTTTGATACCTTGCTTCCGTCTGTTAACAGATAATGAACGTTTTCATTGTTAGCGGTATTTATAACAGTTTCCTGCCTGATAAGAAGACCGTCTACCTGAACACTGTCATCAACCTGAAATGATAGAGCGACCTCAGTCTCATAGGAATTGCTAAAATACCTGATAACACCTATACCGAAATAGAGCGTTATGCAAAGTATAGAAATCAGTATTATTCTTTTAGTTTTCTTTTTCAATATCTAAACGCTCCTTAATAATTTTAATACAATATGCCAACATTTCGTCAGATGAACCAAAGTCTTCATGGAACAACCAATTAACGTCCTGCATTTTCTTAAACCAGGTAATCTGACGTTTAGCGTAATTTCTGGATGATTGTTTGATTTGATCTGTAACGGCAGAAAGATCGTTTTTTCCATCAAAGTAGGATCTAAACTCCTTCAGCCCAATTGCGACCGAAGCAGTTTTAGATATCTCTGAAATCAAAGCATTTCTTGCCTCTTCTTCCATTCCGTTTTCGAGCATAATATCAACGCGTCTGTTAATTCTATCGTAAAGAGTATCGCGGTTTTTGTAGTTTAATGCAAAAATAATCGGGAAATATTTTTTTTCAGTATTAATAGCTTCTTTTTTATATTCTGTAAACGTTTTACCGGTTAATTCAATTATCTCAAGTGCTCTTATAACCCTGATTTTATTATTTGGATGAATAATCGCGGCAGCTTCAGGATCTAAAGCGGAAAGCTTTTGGTGCATAGTTTCAGCACCATTTCTTTCCATCTCTTCTTTCAACCTGTTACGCAACTCTTCATCGGATGATTCCTGAGTAAAATCAACGTTATTTATGAGAGAACTGATATATAATCCTGTTCCTCCGCATACAACAGGAATAGTGTCGCAAAAAACATCGTTTATTATTTTTTCAGCATCTGAAACGTATTCTCCGACCGAATATTCCTCATTAAGCCCCTTGAAGCCAAATAAATAATGAGGAACCGCTGATTTCTCTTCCTTTGTAGGCGCGGCAGAAATAACGTCTAAACCGTTATAAATCTGCATAGAATCTGCGTTTATTATTCCGCTATTGAAATATTTTGCAATTTTAATCGAAAGATCGGTTTTCCCCGATGCCGTAGGCCCGGTTATAACAATAATTGGCTTTTTCTTCATTACACTATCCTGAAAAACTTCTTTTCTATATCCCTTTTAGAAAATTTAATTATAACGGGTCTTCCGTGAGGACAATATCTGGCATCAGACGCTAAAACCTTTTCAGCAAAAATTGCCAGTTCTTCGTCAGTATTCTTATCGTGAGCTTTGATAGCAGACCTACAAGCAACTGAATGCAGAAGCTCGTCAAAAATATCAGAATCTGGCTTCTTAGAGTTGTTCATAATCAGATCGAGAATCTCAAGAAAAGCTTCTTTTGTATCAGAAACAGCAATGTTGACGGGAGCTTCTCTTACAACAATCATAGTTGCACCAAATTCATCAAACGAAAAACCAAGCTTATTGAATATATCGGTAGCATTTAATGCGGCATCAATTTCGTCCGCGCTTAACGTTACCTTTATTGGAGAAAGTAGTATCTGGCTCTCATGATTGCCCGTCTGTTCCTTTAATGAATTGTAAATTAACCTTTCGTGTGCCGCATGCTTATCTATAAACAAAACGTCATCACCGTATTGCCCGATTATATAGGTCTCGAAAACCTGACCTAAATACTTAAATCGAGGTTTTACCTCTGTTTCGGGTTTAACCTCATCCTTAACTTCTTCATAAAGTTCTATTTTCGGTTCAGAAATGGTGTTTTTAGGTGTAAAGTTATAAGACTTGTCAGGCTCATAAGTTGTCGAACGAACGGTTAATAAGTCATTGTTTTCAACAAACAGCGATTTAAAACTGTTTAATATAGGTTCTTCTTCAACAATTTCAGCTTTCGTTTCGATTTTTGTTTGAGAAATACTTTCTACCGGCTCAAAATAAAGCTTTTGATTAACAGGTTCTTCTTTAATTTTCGGGACTTCAATAGCAGCATTAAGTCCGGAGTGTGCCGCGTGATAAATTGTGTGAAACACGCTCTTTTCATCTGCAAATCTTATTTCTGTTTTAGCAGGATGAACGTTAACGTCTACCAAACTTGGCGGCAACTCAAGGAACAATACACAAGCGGGAAATTTACCCGTCATAATGGAACCTTTATAAGCCTCTTCTATAGCCGCATATAGCGTTTTTGATTTAACGTATCGGTTATTTATGTAGAAGAGTTGCATATTTCTGTTTGCTCTTGATGCAGTAGGCTTTGAGATAAATCCTCTAACGTTATAATCGTTATATGAAAACTCTGCTTCGGTTAAGCTTTCGGCAAAATCTCGTCCGTATACGGCATAAATTGCGGATAATAATTTGGAATCACCGGGGGTATTAATAACGTTAACGCCGTCTTTTATAAAACTGAATGAAATTTCGGGATTGCTGATAAAGATTTTCTCGCAGATATTTTGTATATAGGAGCCTTCAGTAGCATCCTTTTTCATAAATTTCATACGTGCAGGAGTGTTGTAAAACAAGTCTCTTACAACAACCGTCGTCCCTTTTGGGCTTCCTGCTTCACCGAAGTATACGGTTTCCCCCGCGTTAAGTTCAATTCTGGAGCCAATTTCGCACTCTTCTGTGCAGGATAATATCTGCAGTTTAGAAACAGCAGCAATCGACGCAAGCGCTTCTCCTCTGAAACCCAATGTCGAAATATTATTCAGGTCTTCTTCACTTGAAATCTTGCTTGTTGCGTGACGTAAAACAGATTTTGGCAAATCTTCTGAAGAAATGCCGCATCCGTTGTCAGAAACTCTTATGTAGGTTTTCCCGCCATTCTGAATTTCAACGGTAATCTTGGTTGCTCCAGCATCTATCGCGTTTTCAAGAAGTTCTTTTATTATCGACGCAGGTCGTTCAACAACCTCTCCTGCTGCAATAAGCTCTGCTGTTTGCTTATCTAAGATGTTGATTTTCGGCACACAACTCACATCCTTTCTATTCAGCTAATTTCTTAAGTTCATATAAAATATTAAGCGCTTCGATGGGGGTTAAAGCATCTATTGAGATATTCTGAAGCTTTGAAATTATTCCATTCGTATAGTTAAGATCAAATGAAGTCTGATCATTAGTTGACTCTGTTTTTGATTTTTTAAGTTTTGGTTCGATCTCTTTTCCGTTTTCCATACCTGCTAATATTTCCCGAGCCCTTTTAATAAGAGAATCAGGTAATTCGGCAAGTTTAGCAACTTCAATACCAAAGCTTTCCTCTGCGTGTCCTCGCGCTATTTTTCTTAAGAATATTATATCATCGTTAAATTTCTTAACGGTAACGTAATAATTCTTTATGCAGTCGCGTTCATCTTCCATAACAGCAAGTTCGTGATAGTGGGTCGCAAACATACATTTAGCACCAAGCTTTTTGGCGTCGCCAATATATTCAAGAACCGCACGTGCAATACTCATTCCGTCGTAGGTAGATGTTCCTCTGCCTATTTCGTCCAGAATAAGCAAGCTATCTTTTGTTGCATTCTTAAGAATTCCGCTAAGTTCGGACATTTCGACCATAAAGGTCGATTGACCTGCAGAAAGGTCATCAGATGCACCCACTCGGGTAAAAATAGCATCTGTGATAGGAATATCTGCACTTGTTGCGGGAACAAAACTGCCAACGTGCGCCATTAATACAATTAAAGCCGTCTGACGCATATAGGTTGATTTACCTGCCATGTTAGGTCCTGTAATTATTGAAATACGGGATTTATTGTCGAGGAATGTATCGTTTGGTATAAATAAACCACCCGAGGAAATCTTCTCAACAACAGGGTGCCTGCCCTCTTTAATGTTGATAACACCGTTAGCATTAATGGTCGGGCAAACGTAGTTATTCTTATTAGCAACCGAGGAAAGTGATGCAAAGACGTCAAGCTTTGCAATCGCAGTAGCCGTCTTCTGAATTCTGTCAAGATACGATGCAACCTTGTCTCTGACCGCATTATAAAGATCGGCTTCAAGCGTTGTAACCTTAGTCGATGCATCAAGCATTTTGTTTTCTATTTCTTTTAGTTCTGCGTTGATATATCTCTCGGCGTTAGTTAGAGTTTGCTTTCTGATATAGGTTTCGGGAACCTGAGATTTATACATATTCGTTATCTCAATATAATAACCGAATATCTTGTTATATCCTGTCTTTAAGGTTTTAATTCCCGTTGCTTCCCTTTCTCTTGTTTCTATATCAAGAAGCCTGTCCTGAACGTTATGGAGAATATCTCTGTAATCATCGAGAATATAGTTGTATCCTTTTTTAATGACGTTTCCGTCCTTCAAGGTGTTAGCCTTGGGATTAATAGCTTCAATTATTAAATCAGAAACGTCGGTAAGCGTGTCTATTTCGTTATAGACCTCTTTCAGATAGCTGCATTTGAAATTAGCGCACTGTTCTTTAATTTCGGGAAGAACCATCAAGGTTTCGCAAAGACTTACAAGTTCTTTAGGTAAAATAGTTTTGCAAACTACCCTCGTTATCATTCTTTCGAGATCGTATATCTTTGAAAGCGACTCTCTGATATTGTCAAGTCTTATGATATCAGAAGATAATTCACTAACAGCGTTTAACCTTTTTGTTATAATTGCAGAATTAACAAGCGGCTTCTCGATATAATTCTTCAAGAGTCGTTTACCCATAGCGGTTTTAGTGTCATCAAGAACTCCGAGTAAACTTCCCTTTCTTGAATTGGTTCTCATAGTAGAGGTAAGTTCAAGATTATATCTTGCAACAAGGTCAAGAAGCATATGCTGATTTTCGTCATAGAAATTTATTGATCTGAGTCTGTTTAACGACGCTTTCTGTGTAACCTCTAAATATCCGATCAATCTACCGAGAGCAAGTATTATTTCAGTATTGCCTGAAATACCAAGGTCAACAACGCTCTTTTCAAATACACTCTCGATACTCAGAATGCTATCTGATTCAGAATAAGTATCCTCTTCAAAAACGTCAAGAGCGCAACCGAGTTTGTCCCTGATGTAAACGTAAACTCCCTTGTATTTGTTAAGTGCTGCATTTGAAACAATCTCAGTAGGTGTAAATTTTGCGAGTTCACAAACAACGTTTGCTTTATTCTTTTCATCTTCCAAAACCGTAACAGACAGTTCACCCGTAGAAATATCGGCGAAACAAATACCGGTTTTGTTTTCAGTGAGATAAACAGAACAAATATAATTATTCTTTTCCTCCTCAAGCATACAGCCTTCTATAACCGTTCCGGGTGTTATGACCCGAACGATCTCTCTTTTAACTATATCCTTGGTTAGTTTGGGATCTTCAGTCTGTTCGCATATAGCAACCTTGTATCCCCTTTTAATTAGCTTAGCTGCATAGGTCTCATAACTATGATAAGGAACACCGCACATAGGAGCCCTTTCAGAAAGCCCACAGGCGCGACCCGTTAAGGTTAACTGGAGTTCCGAAGAAGCGATCTTAGCATCTTCAAAAAACATCTCATAGAAGTCACCTAATCTGAAGAAAACAATACAGTCTTTATACTGTTCCTTTATCTCCAGATACTGTCGCATCATTTTTGATAATTCTTCCAAAACTTACACCCCTAAAATATCAGTTGCAACCACCGCAGGTCGAACAATTACCTGAACAAGCAGAATCAACGTCGTATGAGTCAACGTCTTCACCGTTAACAGAAGCAGATAATAATGCGTCAACTTTCGTCAGAATCTTGTCCACATTTGCTTTAGCGGTATTAAAAGCAATCAGATTTTCGTTTCTCATAATGTCGTCATAAAGATTTTGAAGCTCAGTATTAAGCTCCTTTAATCTTTCGTGGTTAACGTTATCAGATGCGATTTCGTTATCTATATTCATTTTAAGGAGATTAAACTTGCCTATCTGATCCTGTAAAGCGGTGTCCTCATCGCTCATTTTTCGTGCTTTTATAAGTTCTGCGTATTCTTCAGTATTCTGAATTTCTTTTGCAAATTCTCTTGCTTTAACTATAATATCCATTTTAATTACCTCTTTTATTTATATTTAATATATTATACTACAAAACTTATTATCATTCAAGAAAAAAATTTAGCATTTTGCAAAAAAGCAAAATGCTAAATTTTTTATAGTATTATGCAAATAAGTCCACCGCAACCTTCGTTAATAACGCGTTCGATCGTTTCTTGAAGTTTTAGTCTGGCAGAAGGTGGCATTCTCTGAAGCTTGTTATGAAGCCCTTCGTTAACGAGATCATGCAGTGATTTACCAAAAAGATTAGACTCCCAAATTTTTGTAGGATTTTCCTCAAACTCGGAAAGTATGTAGGTAACGAGCTCTTCCGATTGCTTCTCGCTTCCAACTAATGGGGAAACCTCTGCGGTAATATTAGCCTTCATTAAGTGAATAGATGGTGCAGATGCTTTTAATTTAATTCCGTATTTTCCGCCCTGCTTAACTATCTCCGGCTCTTCTAAAGATAGTTCATCTATCGACGGCATAACAATACCGTAACCGGTTGCTTCAACCTCATCAAGAGCCGTTCTGAATTTATCATAATTCTTTTTAATTTCGGACATCTCTACCAAGTAAGGCATCAGTTCTGAATAATCATTGATACAAAGACCCGTAACCTCTTCAAGAATTTTGAAAAATAATTCTTCGTTTAGTGAAATTGAAATCGTAACAGTTCCTGTTCCGAGATCAATATTTTTAACGTATGAAGATTCAATGTGTTCGCATTTTTCTAATGAACTTAAAATATTTTCTATATCAGATATAATTTCATTACCTTCAGTTGCCGAAGAAATCGAACCGAAAACTGATGTCTTAAGCCAATGTTCCTTTGATAGACTGTTGATCCACTTAGGCATTTCAATATTTATCTCTTTAATCGGAAACGTGTATAAAACAGCAGTTAGAATTTTTTTAATGTCGTCATCATCTAAATCAGCGCAGCTCGTAGGAACAACCGGAACCGAGTATTTGTTATGAATTTCTTCTGCAACGCATCTGCACTCCTCTGATTCGGGAAACCTCGAATTAACAATAACTATAAACGGCTTATTAATAGCCTTTAATTCGTTTATAACGCGTTCTTCCGCCTCGCAGTAGTCTTCCCTTTCAATGTCTGTAACGCTACCGTCTGTGGTAACAACGACTCCGATAGTCGAATGCTCGTTTATAACCTTTTGAGTTCCTATTTCTGCAGCCATATTAAATGGGATTTCTTCCTCAAACCACGGAGTTAGAACCATTCTGGGTGCTTCATTTTCAAAATAACCGATCGAACCGGGAATGATATATCCAACACAGTCAATCATCCTTACGTTCATAACAGCATTGTTTTCAATATTAACGCGAACAGCATCTTCGGGAATAAACTTCGGCTCGGTCGTCATTATAGTCTTACCTGCCGCAGATTGCGGCATCTCATCAATAGCTCTGTTTCTTTGTATTTCGCTTTCGATGTTAGGAATTATTAACTTTTCCATAAAATTTTTAATAAAGGTAGATTTACCTGTCCTCACCGGACCAACAACACCTATGTATATATCTCCGCCGGTTCTTGTAGATATATCATTATATATATTTTTCTCCATAACAGTCCCGTCCTTGTTTAAAATTTGCAATATATGATAGATATTATGTTTTTCATAAAAACAATATGCTTATAATAGCGGAATAATTAGGTGTTTGCTCGAATAAAGCTTTTCATTTTCCAAATCATTTTCTTCCATTATGTATTTAATTCGGGTTTCATATTTCTTTGCGATATCAAATATTCTTTCCCCCGATTGTGCGTAATAAATAGTCAATGCCGTGTTTCTGTTTGCCTTTGATTCTTTATCGCTTATCATCGAAACATCTGTTAGTATATTAACTTTTTCTGTCTTGCAGGTTTGAATTGTAACGTCAAGTTCAATAATGAACGATAAATCAGAATCATTTTCATCTCTTTCACTTGATTTAAGACTTGCCTTAGCAGATATGCACGAACTCATATCACAACAAGCATTTTCAAGTTTCACGTCAAATTCCTGAAGTTTTTCATAACCAACACACGTATTACTGTCGTCGCTTCCGATATAACTGCAAAGGGCAGAAATCTTTAGAATAACGTCATCGCCATCAATATTTGCATCGCAGTTTTTTAATGAGATGTTGTAATAGTTTATTTTAGTAATATCTTCGTTTAATTTACCGAAACTAACGTTTGTTCTAATTGTTTTTCTGTCTTTGTTAATAAAATTAACTATGCTTTTATCTTCCCATTTGCATTCGATATTTTTTGTTACTGAAAAACAGTCTGATATATAATTTACGTTAACTTCCTTAAAACATCTGCAAGAAAGTTTAATTGTTATAAAACAGCCGTTTTCCTCGAACTTGCAACATATTCCCTCTGCATCAACTATGCAGTTATGCTCCTCAGTTACTCCTTCGGCCTCA
>JAZNVP010000002.1:0-8826 GCA_045592865.1 Oscillospiraceae bacterium | reverse complement strand
AACATTTCGGCTACGAACCGATTTGTTATCTCTTTCTGTCGTTATAAGGGTTTGGGCTTAGCCCATATTTGCGTTTGACTAGTCAAATGCGATGAAGTCGGATCGTAGCCATGTCGTTCTGTGAGCCAAGGAGTTGAGTGGAACCATTGTCTTCCTAAGACCGCTTGGCCTCCGACTTGATAACATTTCGGCTACGAACCGATTTGTTATCTCTTTCTGTCGTTATAAGGGTTTGGGCTTAGCCCATATTTGCGTTTGACTAGTCAAATGCGATGCTTGCACTTTGCTCAAAGCATAAATTCTCCGCTAAGAACATCACCCATTCGAGTCGGTGGTTTTTTATTATATCCGTGCCGTCAGACACACCATAACACGCGCATCGCGCGTATATCACTTTGCCTGATAAGGCAAAATATCACTGCGAAGCAATATCACTCGCGCTCTGCGCGAATTTCATTGCACGAACGCCGTTCGTGCTTAGTTCTCCCAGCTCTTCGAGTTAGCAATAACGCTCTCCTCAAGCATCGAGGGAAGTCTCTCATATCTTGTTTCCTCAAAGGTAAAGGAACCTGCTCCGCCCGTTATAGCTCTTAAGGTAATGGAGAAATCTCCCATTTCAGCCGAAGGCACCTCGGCAGTTATGTTCTGATAACCCTTTTCTCCGGGGTCCATACCGAGCATTCTGCCTCTGCGCTTGTTGACCTCACCTATTATATCGCCCGTCTTGTCGTCGGGAACCGAAGCAATAAGCGTTCCGATAGGCTCTAAGATTATCGGACCCGCCTTAACCATACCCTCTTTGTAAGCAAGGGAAGCGGCAGTCTTGAACGCCATCTCGGAAGAGTCAACGGGGTGGTAAGAACCGTCAACAAGCGTTGCCTTAAGTCCAACAACGGGATATCCTGCCTTAACACCGTGCTTGATCGAGTCCTCAAGACCCTTCTCAACCGCAGGGAAATAACCCTTCGGAACTGCACCGCCAACGACCTTCTCCTCGAAAACCAGACCCTCGCTGTCAGTCGGCTCAAACTCGATCCAAACGTCACCGTATTGACCGTGTCCGCCCGACTGCTTCTTATATCTTCCCTGAACCTTAATCTTCTGGGTAATCGTCTCTCTGTAAGGAATGGTGGGCGTGTCGAGCATAGCATCAACACTGTAGCGGTTCTTAAGCTTGGAAATAAGACACTCAAGATGCTGCTCACCGATACCCGAAACGAGCATCTCCTTGGTCTCGGGATGGATCTTAAACGAAAGGGTCTTATCCTCTGATAAAAGCTTCATAACCGAAGCCGCTATCTTGGACTCATCTCCCTTTCCTGCAACCTTGATAGCCTTAGTTAAGGAAGGCGCCTCGTATTCTGTTGCAGGCATCGAAGCTCTGAGCGACTTATCCGAAAGCGTGTCGCCCGTCTCGGCGTCCATCTTAGCAACTGCGCAAAGGTCTCCCGCAAAAACTACACCCGCATCACTCTGGGTCTTACCCGAGGTAAATATGGTCTTTCCTATTCTCTCTTCTTCACCCGTTCTCGAGTTAATAAGAACCTGATCGGAAGAAAGCTTACCCGAAAGCACCTTTATATAGGAAAGCTTTCCGACAAAGGGGTCGCTGACGGTTCTGTAAACGTAAGCAATGGTCTTTTCGTTTTCGTCGGGAACGATTTCTTTGATCTCTCCCCCTGCCTCGCAAACGTAAGGAACTGCTTCTGCGGCCGAAGGAAGAAGCGAAACTATCGCGTCTTTAAGCATATCAATGCCTGTAAACGACTGCGGAGCACCGCATAAAACGGGAACGAGCGTGCCCTCTCTTATACCCTTCTTAATACCTCTTCTGATCTCTTCGTTGGTGAACTCCTCACCGCTGAAGAATTTCTCAAAAAGTTCCTCGTCGGTCTCGGCAACCGCCTCACCGATAGCATTCTTAAGACCTTCGGTCCTGTGGCCCTCATAGGGAACCTCGATCTCCATCTTTCCGCCCATATCGTTATACTGATAAGCCTTCATATCGATAAGGTTTATGTAACTCTCAACAAAGTGCTCCTTATAATGAGGAACAACGATAGGACACACGGACGGTCCGAACTCTGTTTTAAGTTCTTCCAGAACGTTATAGAAATCGGCGCTCTTTGAATCGAGCTTGGAAACGAAAATCATCTTCGCCTTTTTTTCTTTTTCGGCGAGTTTAAACGCCTTTTTGGCGCCATACGTAACACCGCTCTTACCGCTCACGCAGATAATAACGCTCTCGGCAGCCTTAATGCCTTCCACAAGCCCTGCCGAAAAGTCGAACATTCCGGGCGTGTCGATAAGATTTATCTTAACGTCGCCTGTATTAATAGGCGCAACAGTCATATTGACCGAAGCCTTTCTTTTTATCTCCTCTGCATCATAGTCGCACCAGGTCGTTCCGTCGGATATCTTTCCCATTCTGTCGATCTGACCGCTTAAAAATAAAAGCGATTCACATAGCGTGGTCTTACCGCTGGAGCCGTGCCCCACGATTGCAACGTTTTTGATCTTGTTTGATAAATAATCTGCCATATTAGGTTTCTCCCTTCAAATAAAATTGTTGAAAATACACAATTGATTTCAACAATTCATTTATATTATAGAACATTTGTCTAACTTTTGCAACAAAAAAATAAGCCACCCGTAACTAAATTACGCGTGGCTTTTTGTTAATATTCAACAAAATCAATAACTTTTAAGGGACGGAAGCACCGACGTGAATAAGAGAAGCACCAAATGGTATAGAAGAACTACCGTTTCGTGAGTCTCCTTCGGGTCAAATCCGACAACCGCGAACATCGCAACAATAACGAGCGCGATTATGAAACCGACCATACTGAAGAAACTTGCAATACCGATAGCCTTCTTGGCACTTGCCGAAGCCGTAACGGTTGCCGCAAACGCAGGAAATCTTCCCGTGTGAGCCGCCGAAGCGGGAGAGGTCTTTATAGGAGAAGTTTCCGCCTTGCAGTCCTGATGGAGAGCCGAAGGAACGATTGAAAAGAGTTCTTTCGGAACCGAGAACACCTCGGAAAGCTTCTCTCTCGTTATGTTAGGATCGGTAGTTCTGACGAGAAGATTGACCGAAGAACGATACAGTTTCTTGAGCGCATCTCTCGTTTCTCTGTCGGAGTTATAGGAAACAACGAACATCGCAGTCAGAGTGCCCGAGTTTGCAAGATAAATAGCCTCTGTGCCTTCCGACTTATATTTTTCCTCATAGTCTTTAGACGGAACAATTATATTGTGGTTCTCCATAAGGGTCCTGTTTCCGATAAGCACCCTTTTTGAGTCGACCCAACCCGAAACGCCCATCGAGTCTTCATAAACGAGTGTGTCAACAGGCTTTAAAAGTTCCTTCTTGTCGTCAATGATATCTCTGAACACCTCTTTTAAAGTCGTTCCCGCAACCATAACAACACTCGCCGCGTCGATTATAGCCTCGTCTATTCTCTGACCCTCAAAGGTCTTGAGTCCGTGAAGCTTAATAGTTCCCTCGGGGAAAAGCTCATCCGAATCAACAACGATAGCATCGGTAACCGAAAGGTCCTCAACTGACGCATATCCCGAAATCATTCCGCCGTGACGAAGCGCCTTTTTGGAGGCTCTGTAAAGCGGGATGTTGGGGTATATTATCTGTCCGAACGAAGCGCACATAACGTTCATAAGAACGAAGATGTTTACCGCCTCAAAAATATCTTTCCTTAAAACGAAGGCTCCAACACCTGCTGCAATTGAAGCAAAGAAGGAGATTATTGCCGTTACCCTGACGGTCTTGTCGCCCGAGTCTTCCGCATAGGAGTATTTAAGAAAGTCTTTTAAAAAACCAACCTTTCTCGAAACCATAACACTCGCTTCTGTTTCATATTCGAAAGGACGTGTAAGCTTTGCCGAAAGACTTGGGGCGGCAACGGGCATAACCGCAAACTTGTCGGCTTCATTGGTCAGAAAACCGAAGTTGCACATCGCCCTTTTGAGAACGTAAAGCTTACCTCTCGCGTTAAAGGCAAGGCAAAGAACCGCCACCGCGTTATATAGGTTTACGCTTCCCGATAAATACACCTCGGGGAAAAGGTTCATAACAATACTGAATATGAGCACCGACAAAGCGCCAAGCGCCGCAGGACTGTCGGCGTCGGGCTTCATTTTAAGAAGCGACCACATTCCGCCCGAAACGGTTGAAATGCAGAAAAGCACGGGTATAAGGGTAAGTGCCGATATAATGGGCAGATAAACTATGCTTCCCGTGAACTCCGATAGAAAGCCGGTTTTAGCAGAAATAAGTCCGAGCAAAGAAAGAATTAAAAGACCTGCTCCGAAGATAAAGCAGACCCACATTCTGAGCCCTACTTTAACTCTAAGCGACTTAATATCATATCTTATGCTTCGCTCGTCTTCCTTGCGAACGTAATCGTCTATCTCCTCGTGGAAACTGTCGCGACCGTTCCCGTCACCGTTCTCGCGCATCTCGGTTATCTTAACGAAGGTCTCCCAGGCCTCAGCCTTGTCCATTTTCTCGCCGAGCGCCGAAAACTCCTCGGTGCGAAGTTTTAAAAGTTCTGTATTGGAAATACCCTTCTTTTCTTCTAAAGGCTCTTCCTTAGAAATCTCCTCGGAAGGCTCTTCTTTTTCCACGGGGTCCGAAATTATAAGGGTCTTTTCGAGGTCTTCTTTCGCCTCGGGCTCCTCTTCGGACACCGCACCGAGCTTTATATCCTCGGCCTTGATCTTAATTTCCTCGGGCGCCGTTTCCTCTGTTATTTCCGGAGCGTTAGAGGGCGCTTGTTCTTCAACAGCTTCAACCTTCTTCTCGGGTTCAGTTATCACGGGCTTTTCTGCCGCTACCTCTTTCTTTCTGCGAACCTCAGAAAGAATATCATCAACCGAATATTTTCCTGCCAACCTCTTCACCCCTCTCCTGATTTTCTCGAACGAACGACCTCGTAAATAAGCAGCGCCGCCGCCACCGAAGCGTTCAACGAATTTATCTTTCCAAACTGAGGAATAGATGCAATAAAATCGCATTCCTCTCTTATAATTCTTTTCATACCCTTGCCTTCAGAACCGATAACGAGGCAAACGGGCATATCTAAATCGATCTTTCGGTAGTCCTCGCCGTTCATATCGGCACCAACCACCCAAACGCCTTTCTCTTTCATTTCCCTGAGAGCAGAAGCCGCATTCGAGACCCTGCATATAGGAAGATGAAGAGCCGCCCCCGCGCTTGTTTTAACGACCGTGTCGCTGACGAGCGCCGAATGGCGTTTTTCAATAATGACCCCGTGCGCCCCCGCGCATTCCGCAGTTCTGATAACCGCACCGAGATTATGAGGGTCCTCAACCGAATCAAGAAGAATAAAGAAGGGCTTTTCTCCTCTCTCCGAGCTTACGGAAAAGAGTTCGTCAAGGCTTTTATATTCCGCTTCCGAAACGGTTGCAACAATACCTTGATGGTTCCCGCCGCCCGAAAGGCTCGAAAGCTTTTCAGCCTTAACTTCCTTTAAGGAGCAACCCTTTTTCTTGGCAAGAGCCACCGCCTTTGCCTTGATGGGAGAATTCTCCGCTATGTAAACGGAATTAACCGTGACGTCACTGTCAAACAGTTCAAACACCGCGTTTCTTCCGAATATAATGCCGTTATCCGTCCGTTCCAAAAAAGTTCCCCCGTTCAATAAATCTATACATTAATATAATAACATAATAAGTCGAAAAAGAAAAGAGTTTTTTCATTTTATAAAATAAATAATTACACCGCCGAGCAAAGCCCCTAAAAACATAAGAACCGAAGCCCTCAGTTTCGGAAAGGAATTTAGCCTTTTCTTCTCTGAGCATAAGTATTTTATATATTCCCCCGATAAAAGCTCAATCTCGCCGTCACTTCTATCCTCGCCATCACGAAGAAAGAGTATCGCCCTCTCAAAATATTCTCCCTTCGGGCCCTTAACCTCGATAACACGATGATTAACTCCTCTCGGCATATCCATCTCTCCTTTCTTTAAGAGATTTGACAGAAAAAAATCAGGATATTCAACCAAAAAATCCCAAAGTTATACAAACTGTAATTTAATTTTTGACCCCCTTTTTTAACAAAAACTGTTGAAAACTCTGTTGAAAACACCGAAAACATATGTAAATCGGGCGGTTTAATTTGCTAAATCGGTTGAAAAGTGTGTTGAAAACGCTAAAAAGTTATTACAAAAAGTTATATCCACTTTACAAAAAAACGCAGGATTTCTTTCTTGTTGAAATTTAATAAGTGTTATGGTAAAATTAACTGGTAAACTTTGAAAAGGAAGAGAAAAGATGCTAAAAAGATTTATAAAATACTATAGAAATTATCTGCCTATGTTTATAGCCGATATGTCGGCAGCGGTCGTGGTGGCGCTTCTTAACCTTTGTTACCCCACGATTACGAGAAAGCTCATAAACGAATATATCCCCGACGGGAATATGAAAATGGTGGTCAGCCTTTGCCTTATGCTCCTCGGCATCTATATCGTTATCGCCTCACTTAACTATTTCATTCAGTATTTCGGGCATAACGTCGGAACGAGAATGCAGGCGGATATGAGAAACGACCTTTTCTCCCATATGCAGTATCTGCCTGTCCGCTACTTTGATAACAATAAAACGGGCGCCTTAATGTCGAGAATAACGAGCGACCTTTTCGACGTTTCGGAACTTGCCCACCACGGACCCGAGGACCTTTTCCTGTCTGTTATTCTCCTATGCGGCTCCTTTATTTTGATGAGCAGCATAAACCTTTATCTCACCCTTATCGTTTTCAGCGGTATTCCCATTCTCGTTGCCTTTGCGGCAATAAAGAGGGTTAAAATGTCCAAAGCCTTCCGTCAGATGAGGGTGGAAAACGCCATCATCAACGCAGGAATAGAGAACAGTCTCACGGGTATCCGCGTTTCCAAAGCCTACGTGAGCGAAGAGCACGAAAACGAAAACTTCAGAAATCTCAACCGAGGATATATAAAGTCGCGCGACGAAGCCATGAAGGCAATGGCAGAGTTCTCCTCGGGAACCGGCTTTATCGGAAATCTTCTTTACGTTATTATGCTCCTCTCCTGCTCTATCTTTCTCCTTCACGGCAAAATCAACTACGGTGACTTTGCGGCATTCATAATCTATATCGGCGTCTTTATGGACCCTATCAAGAGAATAATAAGCTTAGTTGAGCAGTTTCAGAACGGAATGAGCGGCTTCAAAAGATTTTGCGAGATTATGGACACCGCCACCGAAACAGAGGACGAGGGAGAAGAAGTCCTCGCTTCAACAAACGGCAATATAGAATTTAAAAACGTTACCTTTTCTTACGGTGAAGATAATATCTTAAACAACCTGTCACTGAACATTGAAAGCGGCAAGACCTTGGCACTCGTCGGTCCGTCGGGCGGCGGAAAAACCACCCTTTGCAATCTTATCCCGAGGTTTTATTCGGCTTCGGACGGTGAAATTTTAATCGACGGCAAGAACATAAACCGCTTCACCCTCTCTTCACTGCGTAAGCACATCGGCATCGTTTCTCAGGACGTTTTCCTGTTCGACGCAAGTATCTATGAAAACATCGTCCTTGGTGACACCGATAAAACCGCCGAAGAGGTTCACCTCGCGGCAAAAAGAGCAGGTATCAGTGACTTTATCGAAGCTCTCCCCGACGGCTATAATACCGAGGTCGGAGAAAGAGGCGTTCGTCTCTCGGGCGGTCAGAAGCAGAGAATTGCGATAGCAAGAGTGTTCCTTAAAAACCCGAAGATATTAATTCTCGACGAAGCAACAAGTGCCCTCGATAACGTTACCGAGAACCTTATTACCGAAAGCTTAAACGAGCTTTCCGAAGGCAGAACAACAATAGTTGTCGCCCACCGCCTCTCCACCGTCAGAAGAGCCGACGAAATCATCGTTATAACCGAAGACGGCATTAAAGAAAGAGGAAGCCACGAATGCCTCTTAGAAGAGAACGGAATATATAAAGAGCTTTATGAATCGCAGTTCAAAGAGGTCTGAAATGAAAACTATCGCAGTTATAAAGACCGACTTTCCCGAAAAATTCGGAATTCCCCGCCAGAGCGGTAAAATTAAAAGCCGCGGCGTTATCGAATTTTTGGGGGAATATAATAACCCCGACGCCGTCAGAGGACTCGAAGACTTTTCGCATATCTGGGTGATCTGGGAGTTTTCAAGGTCGAAAACCGAAAAATTCTCCCCCACCGTCCGTCCGCCAAGACTGGGCGGCAACAAAAGAATGGGTGTTTTCGCCACACGTTCTCCCTTTCGCCCCAACCCCATAGGTCTCTCGGTTTTAAAGCTTATAGAGGTATTAACGGATGAAACGGGGGTCCGCCTTATAGTTGAGGGCGCCGATATGGTCCGCGGCACCCCGATATATGATATCAAGCCCTACGTTCCGCACTCAGACTGTATCGCAAACGCAGTCGGCGGCTTTTCGGACGAAGTAAAGGAAAACTACCTAAAAGCAGACCTTTCCCTCTTCCCCGACTTTCCCTATAAAGAGGAGCTCTCCGCCATATTGGAAGAGGACCCGAGACCCTCTTATCACGACGACGGCAGGAGTTACACCTTTCCTTATAAGGAATACGAAATAACCTTTGAGGTAAAAGAAAGCACCGCTAAGGTAACCGATATAAAAACACGCCCCCTTAATTATGCACAAGTCCAGTAAAAACGGACAATAGAAAAAAATACCCTCCTATGGTAGAATGAAAGAAACTACCATAGGAGGAATTTTTATGCCTAGAAAGTATACACATCTAAAAAAATATGAAAAGGAGATATTAGAATTAAAAG
>JAZNVP010000001.1:0-3855 GCA_045592865.1 Oscillospiraceae bacterium | reverse complement strand
AACTCGGGTAACCTTTTGGTATCATATACCTATACGGCGTTCGGCGTTCCGACGACAAGTTTCCCCGGGATTACCTCGTCGATGACTGCTTCACAGAAGCAAGAGATCTACATTCTCGGCTCCAATAACCCGTTCAGATACAGAAGCTATTATTTTGACACCGAGACAGGATTCTATTATCTGAACAGCAGATACTATGACCCTGTAACCGGCAGGTTCTTGAACGCGGATGGAGAGATATCAGGAGTTGGTGGAGAAGTTATTGGCTACAATATGTTTACATATTGTATGAATAACCCAGTAAACATGTCGGATGCATCTGGCAATTGGCCAAATTGGGCAACAAAACTTGTTGCAGCTGTTGCGGTCGTTGCTGTGGTTGCGGTCGTTGCTGTGGTTACAGTGGCAACTGCGGGAGCAGGAACAGCGATAGCCGCGGTTGCTGTTGGAGCGGCAAAAGGTGCAGCGATAGGATTTGCAGTAGGTGCAGCCACTGGTGCGGCCGGTGGTGCAATAAGTCACCGAATATCAACAGGTAGTTGGGATGGTGCTGGAGAAGCAGCCTTGAATGGTATGGCTGATGGAGCGCTCTCGGGTGCAATAACTGGTGCAATAACTGGAGGAATAAACGGGGGGATGAGTTATACCCCGAAATCAGCAGGTGCACTAAAACCATCTCAAGTAGATCCTAGGGTGTCTGATGCACTCAAAATATTAGACGAAACAGGAATAAAGCCTGGTCAAACACAGGTCTCGCAAAAGACTGTTTTGTCGATATTTAATTCATATGATCCAATAAAAGCTAGTAGCGCATATACGAAAGTAAATGGGTCATTTTATGTTTCTGAAGGTCATCACACAATGATAGCAAATGTAATGAAATATGGAAAACTAAATACAGGAATAAATATGGGGCAGATGGTTAATGACCTTGATGTAGTAACAAACATGTTATGGACTACGTTAAAAATTATGCCATAGAGGAACAAAATATGGATAAAGGAACTTGCGTTGCATTTGTGTTGTTTCATATATTTAGACACTATAAAAGGGTAGAGGTATCTACGAACAGGAGAGAATTAATATCGGATATAAAAAAGAGCCAATTGTTATTAAAGCATATGGAAGATAACATCGACCCTTCTGTGTCTGAGGATATTGTTCTTTCGTTGATTAATAGTATTAATAGTTTCGGTAACGATATTAAAATACAATATCCTATACGATATGTTGACAACTATGATCGAGATATTATTTCAGCAATGATTAAAATTACAGATGAAATAATTGCTCTTGCTAGAAGCCCGTTTTATAGAAGATATTTAGGAGAAATATATACAAGGTTTTTAGTGTTACACAACTTGCCTCGGGTATTATTAGATAATTCTTCGGGCGACTTATCCACAGTAAAAAATTTTCATATATCAAAGAAAGAAGCAATAGAGTGCGTTTCGATATATTTAGGGCAAGATTGGTTTCAAGAGGACGGTTCGTAACACATAACACAGACGGTTCTCTGTGTTGAACTAACTTGAATTCTCATATTACCATCAGACCCCCGTCGGTTGCAAATCGCAATCGGCGGGGGCCCTTTTTCTCCAAAAGTTGCGAATTCGCAACCGAGCATATAGATAGTTTTGTTTTGGATAGGATAGTTTAGTTCTTATATAGCGTGGTTAAGTTTTCGCAACTTTTCGGCAGGTCGGGCGTATAAAAACCGGTTATACCCCACGTCACGCACCAAACCCCGACACCCCACTCACCTAGCCACCCCATACCTCACACCGCCCCCAACACCGCGACCCATAATTTACCATAATCAAGGTGTGTTGCCAAAATATACCAATGCGCACAGGGGAGCATAGTGACGTGGGGGCGGTAGGGTGTGGTGAGGGCGGTAGGGTGTGGCGGGAGAGCGGAGCAGAGCGTGATGAGGTAGGTTCTCTTGGTGGCGACGTTATCGGCATACTTGACAATTCGGGTAACCTTTTGGTATCATATACCTATACGGCGTTCGGCGTTCCGACGACAAGCTTCCCCGGAATTACCTCGTCAATGTCTGATGCTCAGAAGCAGGATATCTACATTCTCGGCTCCAACAACCCGTTCAGATACAGGGGTTACTATTTTGACACCGAGACGGGATTTTACTACCTGAACAGCAGATACTATGACCCCGTAACAGGCAGGTTCTTGAACTCGGATGGACTAGTGTCGACTGGACAAGGCGTTCTCGGACAGAATATGTTCGCGTATTGTGAAAATAACCCGGTTATGGGTTATGACCCTTATGGGCGTTTTAACTGGGGAATTTTTGCAGATATTGCTATAACAGCGGTGTCGGCGATGATTTCTATAGGTGTTGGAGTTGCAACTGGGGTTGCCACATTAAAAACAACAAAATCGATTAAAACTGCAGTTACTGCTGGTGTGGCTTCTGGTGTTGCAACGTTTGGTGCTATAAACAATACAGTAAATGCGGTGTATTACAACTATATTTCCGATGGGGAATCAAGTATCACAGCCAAAGAACAAGAAAATCAAGGAAAAAGCGTATATGTTGATGAAGGCTATATATCGAGATGGGAAAGACTAGATTACACAAAACAAGTTACTCAAGAAAAAACATATAGCGCTAATGCATGGAGATTCCAAAGCGAGTATTCTGTTCATATGTATGGCTGGTTTGCGACAAGTTGGGCTTACGGGAAGAGTGTTCCTTTACTTTCAAAATATGCTCGTAACTTTGAAAAAGCCAATGTAGATTTAAAAAGTTGGGATCCACGACCAATAGTGAAAGCAGGAACTGCTGTTTGGGGAATATTAGGGCTATAACGGAGGCAATAAATGAAAAAAATTAAAACAGGAATAGTCTTTCTGCTTATATCCTTTCTATTTTCTTCTTGCAGTCAAACTATATGCTATGATGGTTTTGAAATATATCGTCCTGAAGCACATTCGGAAGTCGAACTTAATGTGCATCTGTTGCCTACGAATGATTTTGATTCTCGTTTCGAATATGTTGATATTGATTATCATTTTAGAGCACATTATAAAACCCCGCTTAGCCTAATTGGAACGGAAAAAACAATTGTAATAATTGAATATGAGCAATCTGTTTATGAGAAGGCGAAAGAGTTTTGCCTAGAGGAGATGAAACTATCTGATTCAAATATAATAGAGTATAACGGGTATATATTTATTGAAAACATTAAATTAGCGGTTGCCCAGGATCGTTATAAAAATGGATCTTCTACTTATCCAGAGGACTTTAATATGTTTGCTTATAATGAAGAGTTAAATGTTCTTGTGTTTATGGGTTATTATAATGCAAAGTATTCGGCGAAAGATGCGGAGTATGTTTCAGCAAACTGGGGTGAATTTTTGGAAGAAAATTTTTCAGATTTATATGATTTTAACACAGGGAACGGTTCTCTAAATTGAGCGAAATTGAATTCTTCTATTACCATCAGACCCCCGTCGGTTGCAAATCGCAATCGGCGGGGGCCCTTTTCCCCTAAAAGTTGCGAAAACTTAACCGCGCTTAGAAAAGCAGTTATTCTCTTTACCGAGCTTCGCACCAAACCCCGACACCCCGAACCCTTACACACCAAACCCTGCCCCCATACCACGCGTTCCCTCTTCTTTCCTACACCCTACACCTCACCCCGCTCCAAACATCGCGCCCCATATTTTGCCATAATTAAGTCGTGTTACCAAAATATACCAACGAGCACAGGGGGAGCATAGTGACGTGGGGGCGGTTGAGTGTGGCGGGAGTTACAGTTATGACAACGTAACCGATAGGTTAACCAAAGTTCAAACGGGGAACGCTTTGGTGCAGTATGCATATAA